>AP021858.1:1872877-2185023 GCA_017347465.1 Candidatus Nitrosymbiomonas proteolyticus
CCATCCGGATCAAGACGAGTTTGGACGTTCGGCCGAGTTGGTTGCGCCTGGAGGGTCCGGCTGGCTTGGCTCTCGATTTGTCGGGAGCGAGGCTCACTTCGCGTTCGAAGATTGGTACGTCGGGCAGCGCGCTCGTGCGCCAAGCGACGCCCCAGACCGTCAGAATTCTTTTCGACAAGTCATCTCCAGCGGAACCTCGGAAGGCGCTTCCCGATCTCCTTAGGGAATGGGAGGTGCCGATCGTCCCAGCCAAGGGACCTGAGCCCGCGCGGACGCCACCAGAGACTCGAAGCACCGGCGCTAAAGAGCTTATCCAAGCCCCGCCGCCCGCGAGTTTGGCAACTGCGCCCGAACCTTCCCTCGGGGGCTCGCCCGCGGGCGTCGAATGGGAACCATGGGACAAGCAGCCGCCGAAGTGGAGTGGGCCGCTATCGCCTCAGGCAGGGCCCGTGCGAATGACCTCCGATGGCCCGCAATCGGGGTCCATGCTGCTGAAGCTGAGTGGCCCGCTTCCTGACGCTGCAAGGTTCACGCGGCCTGAGCCTTCGGTGCTCGAGATCGTTCTTCCCCGAACTCGCTGGTCGGCCGACGCGCTTGCGGGATTTCGTTCAGCGAGCATCAAGGAGGCGGTGATCGAGAATCGGGGCAAAGAAGCCGTTTTGCGGCTGACCCTCGTTCGCCCGATGGGCTTGCAGCTTGCCCACGAACCGGACGGGATCCATTTGACGCTCATCAAGCCGAACGTCGGGGACGGGAAACTCGCTGGAAAGGTCGTGGTGGTCGATGCTGGCCACGGCGGCCACGACACCGGCGCGCGAAGCCCAGACAAGAAGCTGAACGAGAAGGACCTGGCTCTCGCCATCGCAAACCTGACCGCAAAGAGGCTCAGCGAACAAGGGGCGACGGTCGTGCTCACCCGAAAGGGCGACCAGTTCATCGCGCTCAAAGAACGGAGCGAGATCGCCAATCGCAACTGCGCTCACTTCTTCTTGAGCGTTCACATCAACTCCAATCAGGTGGCGAACTCGTCGACGGGCGGAATCACGTTCTATCATCAGCAGGACCCGGTCGGGATGCTCCTGGCCGATTGCATTCAGGGTGAGATTGCAAAAGTTAGCGGGCTTCCGAATCTGGGCACTTGGAGCGACCGGCGCATCTACGAGACCGGATTCGCCGTACTCCGATATGCGAAAATGCCGGCAGTTCTGATCGAGATGGGATTCATCAACAACTCGAAGGACCGCGCTCGTATGTCCACCGCTGATTTCAAGGAGAAAGTCGCGGGAGCGATCGTGCAAGGTCTGAGGGCCTATTTGGGAGATGGCAAGCAAGAAGACTAAGAAAGGCAAGAAGCGGAGACCGGGCCTCGGAATGCCGGTTGCCGTGGGCTTGTTGGGGCTCCTGGTCGTGGGCGGCCTCGCCGCTTATGTTGCTTGGGCGCCGGCCGACCGGATTCCGGATTGGCTCAAGCGTCCCGACAAGCGAACGACTTCTCGACCCGTCGAGCCGACTGTCACGCCTGAGCTGACGCCCGAAGTCGAACAGGAAGTCATTCTCCTGAGCCCGAGCTATGTGGGCGGAGAACTGGGGTTTACCGAAAAGGTCGCTAAGGTCCCCCAAGGAGAAGACCCCAAGGCGTTCGTACTCAACCGATTCCTCGATGCGGCCGCGATCACCGCGGCGGACGTTCGCGTGCTGTCGGTTCACATTAACTCCGATGGTCTGGCGGCGCTTTCGTTCAACAAGTCGCTCGGCCAGGGACTGGGATCGATGGACGAATCGACGCTCGTCAACGGGCTGCGATGCGTGATCGGCCAATTCCCAGAGGTCAACAGCATGGAGATGTTCGCCGACGGCGAGAAGATCGATACGCTGGGGCACTTCGATTTCAGCGAGCCGATTCCCGTCAAGAGGCCGAGCGAATGGCATCGGGACGCCACGCCTTCCGAAGCGCCAGAACCATCGCCAACAGGCTGATTCCGCACCAAGCCACGGCCCAGACGATGCCCGGAATTCCCGAAGCTCCTGCTGCGATTTGGGCATCATTCTCAAAGTCGCCCAGGGCGCTAATGCCCAAAAGGACCCAGAGCGCCTGTACCGACGCAAAGCACTGCTGCATCCCAAGGAACTGCACGCCCAGCATCGCGGCGGGACCGCCGGCTTGTTTGCCAAACAAGAACAGCAGCGCGATCCAACCCCCGATCGAGAGAAGGCCAATCAAGTCGCCCCGGACCCAGAGAATCAGCCCGACCGATAGGAGAACCGCCAATCCAAATAAGGCCTGCCGGGCTCTTTTTGCGCCGGAGCCCAGCACGATGAGGCCCGCGCCCACGGCCGACGCTCCGATGTAGCCCGCCGCAGCGATCAGCAGCGTGCTGCCGCCCGCAGATTGAGTTACGCCCGACCCATCCCCAAAGACGAGGATCGTCTTCGCCGAACCGCCGGTTGCCAAGGTCATGAGCGCGTGCATCAACTCGTGGATGTGGGTGTTGAGGTAGACGATGGGAAGCGTGAGCAGCGAGAGCGCTGGGACCACCCACGTGACGGCGCTGAGACCGGCAGCGACGAGTACGAGCTTACGCCTGTTCTGGAGCGTCACTTTCCGTCATTTCCCCGACCGTTGGACCTTTTCGCTTCCTAATTCTCATCCAAACTTCATACGATTCGGTCACGACCCAGGCTGCAAAGACGCCTGTGGCCCAGCCGAAGACGACCTGATAGGGGTAGTGAACTCCGACATAGACCCTCGAAAGACCGGTGAGAAACGCAACCCCGATCCAGAGGTAGCCCCACCTGCCCAAGTACCGCGTCATCACAAACGCTACGGCGGCCATGTTCGCGGAGTGCGCGGATGCGGTCCCGTAGCTTGAGAGCAGCCCGACGCGGAGCGTCACGTCGGGAAGCTCGACACAGGGACGTACCGCTTGGAGCCAGGCCTTGAGGACGTCAGTCGTTTCGTTGGCGAGCGCAACGGCAAGAAGCGAAAGAGAGACCGCAAGCCGAGATCGCTGGCCTCGAACGAGCATTGCGACGATGAGCGCCAACAGACCGATCCGAACCCAGGTCCACTTCGTGGCTTGACTGAATGTGTAGAAGAGGGGCGTCCAGCCATCGGGCCACCCGTTGATCCAACGGAAGACCGCTTCGTCCCACGCCTTCATCGCCCTTACGCCTCTCCCTTCGGATGAATCGGAAAGTAGTGCATCCAGTCGCCAAGGTAAAGCACCTCTTCCTCCATCAGAACCCCAAACTCGAGTTCGACGCGCCGTTTCGCAATCGAGGCGAGGTCACGGATTTCGGTTGCCGTCGCGTTGTTCACGTTGACGATGAAGTTCGCATGGCGGGAACTGAACATCGCTCCGCCCTGCCGATAGCCTTTCAGGCCTACGGCTTCGATCAAATAGCCCGCTGGAACGATCCCTTTCTCCTGCAGTTCTGTTGGCAACGTCGTCAGCTTCGCGGCCAACTTGCCGTCGTAGACGTTCTTGAAGAAGCTTCCTGCGCTCGCTTGGGGAGGCTGCTTTCGAATGCGTTGCCTCTGGAAGTCCTTTGCTGAATCGTAGATCGCCTTTGGGTCGCCCGCTTCGAGCTTGAGCGCAACCCGCAGGAGCGCGATCGCCGGAGGGTCGGGCGCGCGCAGGATCGAGTTTCGATAAGCGAACCTCATGAATGCCGGATCAAGCCACTTGCGAACGCCGTCTTGAACCACCTCGATCTCCCGTATCCACGGCGCGATCGAGTTGCGGTAGGCGCCCGCATTGCTCACCAGCGCCCCTCCCAAAGTGCCCGGAATTCCCACGGCGAACTCAAGTCCAGAAAGGCCCGCTTGGGCCGTCTTCAGAAACAACATCTGAAAACTGCACCCGGTCTCCGCGACGACCGCGCCATCCGACGCGACCTCGATTCCGGCACATCGGTTGTGCAGCACCAGCCCCGGAACTCCTCGATCGGAAGGAAGCACGTTGCTCCCCCAGCCGAGAATCGTCATCCAAGCGCCGGAGTCCTGCGAGATGCGAGCAAGCCGCTCGAACTCGTTGAGCGTATCGACTTCGGCAAACCACTCGGCCGGGCCCCCAGCTTTGAGCGTGGTGAACGGCTTCAGGCTGACGTTGCTTCGCACGCCCGGAAGACTGTCGATCATGGGGCGCCTCCCGCCGTTCCATACGGTTTCTTCGGTCGAGAGATGCTGGGTTCCATCCCGTAGGCCGGGGTGAGAACCTCAGGCTTGAGAAATCGAAGTTTTCCGCTGAGTCGAGCGGCGCATTCCGCCGAAGGAAAGGAGTTTGGTTGTCCTTCGGAACCGTAGGTCGCCCAGTCGGCTCTCCATTCGCGCGATTCGAAAACTAATTCATCCTTGCCCCGAACCAACCATCGCGACCTGCCCGTGGGGACGGCCACGATCTCGCCTTCGATGAGGTCGAAACTCGAAACGCCGGCAGCTTCGCCCCCGTTGGCATGGGCCCAGACCTTGGCAAGCATCACGGCCACGCGAGTGCCGGTAAAGCTGCCGGGTCCCACGTCGGCGACGAACCCGCGGACTTCCTTCAGCGGAACGCCCGCTTGCCGCAGGACCTCATCGACCAGTTCCACCGTCGTTCCGCTCGCGCCTTGCTGGGCAAGCGACTCCCTCGAACCCAACACGCGGCCACCGGACTCAAAGAGGCAAACGCTGACTCTGGGGCTGGAGGTCGAGAGCGCCAGGGTCAAGGGGCAGGCTCCACGCTCATCGCCTTCACAAGCGCCTCCAGCGAGGCTTGAACCGCGCTCGTGAGGGCTTGCCCCGACAGACGGAACCGAACGACCCAGTACACTTCCTCGCCGGCTCCGACCGCGTCGAGAGTGGCCAGAGGTCCACTGGCGTCTCGGCCCATCCGCCAAACTCTTCCCATCACGAACCCGGCCTTGTTCGGGGACGGCCGGTTTTCCTCCCTCTTCTGAACCGACTCAAAGAGATTCAATGATTCCGCGGAACGCGATTGAAAGGCCCGCGCTGGGGGTTCGGAGTCGCGGGGCGATGCCACACGCACCTCCACCCCGCCAGGAACGGCGTCGCTTTTCAACAGGCCCTCTGAGGCGGACTTCGGCTCGAACCTCCATCCGTCCGGCACTCGGATTTCGTACTTTCGGCCGGCGGTCTCCACTGGAAAGCCCATTGGAGCGACTTCGCGGGAGCCACCGCTTGGCTTGGAACCGAGCACGATGACCGAACTGGGTCTTGAAGGAGAACTTGTGCCCGTGGGAAGGGAAGCGGCTGGGTTCTCGGGGTCCTCAGGTTTGGGCAAGTCCCCCGAAACGGTGCGAAGGGACTGAAGCGATCGCCTCCAAGCGAACTCGGCTTCTTCGAAACCAGCAGCGGGGCTCGATAGGCGAAACAGAAACTTCTTTGGGGTGGCGGAGTACATTAGCGCCACGAGAATGACCTCGGGCGCGCCGTCCGTCAAGACGTTGACTTTCGTCATCAAGAGGGGTACGCCCAACACCTCTTCCGTCCACTGGCGCTCGACTTCTCGCTTCATCTGCTCGTTGACGTGCTTTTGGGAGATTTGCCAGATGTCGGGTTCGGAGCTGAACGCGACCGCGAGGATTTTCAGTTTCGCTTGCATCCCTGCGTTCAACGGGATTTCGATCGCCGCATCGTCCTTGACGGCCTTGATCTGCCACGCAGCCGGAAACTCGAGTGTCATCCCGACGGCTCCGTTGACATACGGCTTGACCTCCCCTTGGAGCAGAACCGGCGCCGCGACTAAGAGTGCTAACCAATGCATCACTTTCCCTCGTTTGGACGATCTGGGCTCGGCAAGAGCACGACGAACTTCGCCCCCTCTCCTTCCGCGCCGATCTCGATGACCGCTCCTCCGTGAGCCTCCGCGATCCCTTTCACGATCGAGAGTCCGAGGCCCATTCCTTTGACTCTACCGCTGAAGAACGGCTGAAATATCTTGTTCTTGATGTTCGATTCTACGCCGGGACCGGAGTCTTGAACTTCAATCGCGACGTACTGGAGATTCGGCCGGAGCTTGAGTTGGCGGACCAGCGAAGGCTCAGCCATGCAGGTGCTGATCCTGAGTTCACCCTCGTTCATCCAAACGATCGAGTTCTCGATCAGTTCGGAGAGCGCTCGCCGAATCCGCTTCGCATCCGACTGGATCAGCGGAATCTCATCCGAAAGGTTCAGTTGCAGCTTGATCCCTGCGCGGCGCGGGATCACTTCCGAAACGGTCTCGCTCACAAGCGCGTTGATGTCGGTGGGTTCGAGCCTGATCTGAGTCGCCGTCACAAAGTCTCGGAAGTCTTGAAGAATCTCCTCGACCCTCACGACGTTGGCGTCGAGGCTTTCGATGATCGGACCCAGTTCCTCGGCGTCGGATTGCCCGGTCGAAACCAGGTGCCGCAACTCGTTCACATCTCCCTTGAGGGCGAATACCCTGTTGCCGATCATGTGGGAGCTCTTCGCGCTCAACTCTCCCCATGCCGCCATTCGCTCGCCCGTGCGGAGCTTCTCGATGCTTCGGATCGTCTCGAGGCCGGTGGCGAGTTGCTCGCCGATCGCTTGGAGGATGCGTTGATCCGAGTCGGTGAATCGGTTGTCGAGGAACGCATGCTCCGATCTCTTGCGGATGACGCGAATCACCCCCGTGCAGTGGTTCCGAAAGACGACGGGTACTGCCAAGAACCCTGCAATTTCGCTCGCTGGAAACTCGAGGAACCGACCCCTCCATCGGGGATCGTCTTGGGGCTGATCGAGCCGGATGGGCTGAGCGTTCTCGCAAACCCACCCTGTGCAACCCTCACCGGCCTTGTAGTGAATTCGTCCCCGCATCTCCTTCAGTCTGCCCGTTGAGGCGCGGAGCGTGAAAACCTCTTCAGAAGGGTCGCGAATGAAGATCGAACACGCCTGAAACTGGAGCACTTCGCCCGCTACGCGAATCACAAGATCGAGAAGCTGCTCTTCGCCTTCCGCGTTGTCGAGGGCGCTCCCGACCAGAACGAGTGCCTGCTCCCGAAGGCGCTGCTCCTCGCGCTCCAAAACCAGTTCCAGAAGGTTCGCCAGAACTTCGCAATAGAGCTTGTCGCCCTCGTCGTAGTCGTTCTCGCGGTCGGATTCGACGTTCAGGACGGCCCGAATCCTCCCGTCTTGATCTCGCACGGGGATGGCGATCTCGCTCACCGTAGATTCAAACAGCTTGCGATAACGAGGCTCGGCTTGGACGTTTCCGGTGACGAACGAATTGCCTGTTGCGGCGACGAACCCAACGATCCCCTCGGCCGAGGCCACGTTGACCTCGACAAACTTCTCAAAGCCCGCTTGGTCCCACTCTTCGCCGACGCCGTGCCGGAGCTCCAAGCACCCCTTCTCGTCGTTCATCAGGGCCAGCATCGCGTTGCGAGAAGACGTTCCCTGAAGCGCCGCAGATGCGATGAGGCCCAAAGCCTTGCCGAAGTCCTTTTCCCGGACGACGACCGCAACGACTTCAGCGATCTCGACGAGACCCCGCATGGCGCAGATTATGACGCTACAATCTGGATTCGAGTGCGCGGGCCTTGAGTCCGGGGGGCGAGAAGCCATCTCAGGAGCCGGTTCCGGTGGCCCGGCGGGCCGGGGTATTGAAGCCAAAGGCGTAGCCTTGGAACCTCGCGTCCAGCCGCGATTGAATCCGGCTGGGAAAACACTCGGCTCTCGATATGCGCTAGCCAAACTCGGGCTCGTCGGGACGGGCGATTCGGCCCTCATAGGGAAGCAACTTCGGCAAGGGCGAGGAAGGGAGGAGCTGGTACCAGAAAGCCGCCGACGAGTAATCGTTCGAGAGCTTGTTGGCGTGGCCGTGTTCGATCGACACCCGAATGGACTTCCGAAACCGAATCGGGTCTTCGATATGAAACCGGTACATCGAGTTCTTACCCTTCCAGTTCCAGTTGGGGTTGCCCGAATACACTGTAAGGCCGTGGTAAGGCGCGCAATACTCCGTCCTCGGGCAAAAAGCCATGTTGAAGTAGTCTTCCGTGCCCGTTCCATGAAGCGCGGGAGGCCAAGGCTCGCCATCGACAAAGATCATGTCGTCGCCTTCGCCATACCAATCATTCGCCTGTCTCTGGAAGCAATCGACGCTCAACACGCACCCCACGTAGATGCCGTCGCCCGCCGCGTCGAGGATCGTGTAGTTTCCCGATCCATCCAAGTTCGGGTTCTTGCCCCAGACGTCCCAGAGGTTCTCGTTGGTCAGCCTCTCCGTACACCATCCATCCGTCGGGCTTTCGCGCCTCCACTGGCAGCAAAATCGGCCAACTTCGTCGGGCTGCGGTGAAGGGTGTTGTTCGTAATCGAGGTAGAAGTACAGGTTAACCGGCTCGGGATTATCGTTGACGATTTCGATCCGCGCCGCATCGAAGGGCATCGGCCACCAGCAGTTCATTCCCCTGCCGTCCTGGGGGCTCATCTGCAAGGGCAAACTCACAAAGTCCTTGTGCATCCCGAATCCGATCCCGAAGAAATCCCCCAACGGGCACTCGATGCTGGGATGCGCCTGCCCGTCCCACCAAGCTCGGATCGCCAACCCCCGCAGGAAGTGGGGTCCCCCTCCCCCGGCCGTCATCCATAGATGACGCACGCACCCAGGCTCATTGGACTGGAGGACCGTCCGGGCCTCCCCCGGCTCAAGACCCCACCAGTCGCGATTCCCGCCGTCGCGGTCGAAGCTCGATGACCGTAGTGAGCGATAGTCGCGCAACAAGGGCAACCCGCTCAGACTCCCGTTTCCCAGTTTCACGGCGCAAGGGATTCTCTGCCCAGAGCGCGCATTCCTGCGACGGAGCTTTCGATGAGGAGCAACTTCCGAACAAAATGGATGCCTGTAGGCGAGCCCATGACCGATCCCGTAGCGAGCATTCTCATTCCCACGAGGAACCGCGCCCAACTCCTGCCGGCGACCCTTCAGAGCGCCCAGCGACAACGGCTCGACTCCTTGGAGATCGTGGTCATCGACGACGCATCGGACGACGACACCGAGTCGGTGGCGCAACGGGCGCAGGCTCTCGATCAGAGGGTTCGGTATGTGCGGCTTGAGAACCGCGAAGGAGCCTGCCACGCCCGAAACCTCGGACTCAAGCTGACGGGGGCGCCTTATGTCCAGTTCCTCGACTCCGACGATATCCTTCACCCCGAGAAGCTGAGCTTTCAGGCCTCTCTGCTGGACAACAACCCGGCGGCTGACCTCGCGGTATGCCAGGTTGGGTTGTTCCTCAAGTCCCCCGGCGACACTGACCGGCTCTGGAACACGTTTCAACGACCTGACGTGCTCGGAAGGTGGCTCAGACACGACAACCCTTGGGTAACGGTCGCTCCGCTTTGGAGACGATCTGCGCTGGTTCGGCTCGGCGGGTTCGAGGAAAGCCTTGAGACCTCGCAGGACTTCGAGCACGCTTCGAGGTCAATGGCGCTAGGGGCAGAGGCGCTTCTGCATCCTCACCTGCTGGCGTACTACCGGCTCCCTTCCGGGCCCACCATCGGCACGGAAACGCGAAGTCTCCGCAACGGAGCGCATCTCTACGTGTTTCGTAGGGTGTTCGAGATTCTGAGCGGCCGAGGCGAATTGAACTCCGAGCGTGCGCGCGACCTTGCGGACAGCTTGCTGTGGGTCGCTTCGAATGCCGTCGCGATGGCGGAGGCGACTGTCGCGAGAGAAGCGCTCGATTTCGCCTGTCGGTTGCGCCCGGACCTTCCAGCCGATCTCCACTCGTTGATCGCCGACCTCGACCGGCTTCAACCAAAGGAAGCAATTGCCCGCCTTGAAAGTCATTTCGACCGGTCGGTTCGGGAGGGCTGGTGGGGAAAGGCGCGAATCGGGACCGAACCGCTCGAACCCGTGCCGCGCTCGGCGTTCAGGCGAAGGTCGCAGTAGGGACCTGCGTGCCTCAGTACGTCGAGGTCACCTTGTTGATGAACTCCGGCCGGTCCGGGTCGTAGGCCCTGCACCGGGCAGCCAGCAACGCCAACCACTGGCCGAAGACGATGTCGGAAAGCGGCCGCAATTCGCTCGGAACCGTTTGGGGCATCGCAGGGGCTTGAATCACGTCGCAGCCTTGCTGCTCGAGGCCTTCGACGCTCTCGCCAAACAGAATCGCGCAGCTGAGGGGTCCGGCAAGCGCACGCGGGCCATGTTGAAAGTCCGCTGTGGAATACGCCTTGCACGGAACGAGCGCGCACTCCATCAGCTTGAGGGCGCATTCGAGCGCCGTGCTGAATCCGTAACCCCTGCCCAGAGAAAAGCACACGTTCGACCGAACGACTCGGCCCGATGCCCGTTCGGCGGCCTCTCTCGCAGCCTCGATCCAGCCGTCCGTAGGTAGTCCCTCCTCCGGTGGGGGTAGCGGCGCGCCTAACGAGCGCGCCAGTTGATAAAGCGCCAGCAGCGTGCACGTATAGGTTTTGGTCGCGGCGACCGACTTTTCGACCCCCGAATTCAACGCGAGCACGAACTCGGCTGCGCTCCCGACTGGAGATTCCTTGTGGTTCGTCAGGGCGAGCGCCGTGTGGCCGGCCTCCCTCGAAGAACGCAGCACCTCGGCGACGTCCGCTGCGGCCCCGCTTTGCGATATCCCAACCACGAGAGCGTTTGGATAGCGAACTCGCGTTCCGTATCTCGTGAGGACGCTCGGAGCGCAAAGTACGGTGGGGATGCCCAAGTGAACTTCGAACAAATAGCGCGCGTAGAGGGCCGCATTGTCCGACGAACCCCTCGCGACCAACACGATCAAATCGAATTGACGCCCCCGCAGCGCTTTCACGAGTTCAGCTTCATAGACGGCGCTGTTGCCGCTGAGGACCGCCGGCTGCTCCCGAATCTCCGATTCCATCCATTGCCCAAGCATCTCGTGAGGCTACCGCGATGGAGGGCCCGTTTGTGCGTAGACTTGGAATATGGAGAAACGCGCATTCACTTTGTCGATCGGGGAAGAAGCGCCCGACTTCCGACTCCCCGCGACCGACGGCAGGGAGTATGCCTTAGCCGACTTTGAGGACGCCGACGTGTTGGTTGTGATGTTCACTTGCAACCATTGCCCTTACGTGATCGGGAGCGATGAGGACACGAGGCAAATCGCCCTCGACTATGCGCCCAAGGGCGTCCGATTCGTCGCGATCAGCTCCAACTCGCCGCGAACCTATGAGGCCGACAGCTTCGACAACATGGCAAAGCGGATGGAGGAGCACGGGTTCCCATGGCCGTACCTCTTCGATGCCACCCAGCAAGTCGCGCTGGCGTATGGCGCCCTGCGAACCCCGCATTTCTTCGTGTTCGACGGAGATCGAAAGCTCGTCTATACCGGCAGGGCGATCGACTATCCTCGGGATTATCGCCATGCCACCACCCGCGAGTTGCGCGACGCGTTGGACGACCTCTTTGCGGGACGAGAAGTGAAGGTTTCCGTGACGAACCCGATCGGCTGCAACGTGAAATGGGAAGGCAAAGAGGCGCATTGGATGCCGCCGGAGGCCTGCGATCTGGTACCTGTTCCTCGGTAGTCCCATGAGGGTTCCCGCTCGGCCGTCGATACGGCATCGACACGCCGTCCTAGGTTCGGTTACCCTGTGGCCGGTGCAAAGCGTCAAAACAATTCGGTGGTGTCTGCGATCGTAAACAGCGCAAAGGTGGAGTCCTTTGACGAGGATCGAGTCCTGATCGACCGGTTTCTTTCTGGCGAGGCCGAGGCTTTCGAACGTCTTTACACCCGCTATTACGACAAGGTTTTCTCGGTGGCGCGGGGTGTTCTAATGGACGCCGATGAGGCCGCCGATGCCGTGCAAGAGATATTTACCCTCGTTTACAAAAATCTCGGCAGGTTCGACAACCGGGCGCGCTTCAGCACATGGCTCTTCCGAATCGCAGTCAACCGCAGCATCCAGCAAGCCCGCGCCAACAGGCATCGAAGCCGGCAATCGCCGCTCAACGATGCGATTACGCAAGAAGCCGACCCCGTCGAAGTCGACTCGGACCCGAAGGTCGAAGCGGCGCTGGCTGAGCTTTCGGCTTCCGACCGCGCGATCCTTTCGCTGTTCTATTGGGAAGAACTCTCCCTCAACGAGATCGCCGAGAGCATGGGGTGCAGTCCGAACGCGGCCAAGACCCGGCTTTATCGGGCGAGAGAGAGGTTCAGAGAGAAGTACGACGCCCTGGAGGATCGGCCATGAAAGGCATTCCCCGAGACGTCGATCAACTCATGTGGGCCCTCGCCGAAGCGCGGGACGCGAAAGCCCAACTCGAATTCGAAGAGCGGTTTCCCGACCTTAAGTACGAGCTCGCCAAGCGAATCTCTCTGGTGCGGAACCTAAAGGGTTCAAGGCCGGGACCTCATACCGGCGACCCGCCTCCAGCGTTCGTTCCTCCTCAAATCCACCCTCCTGCGGGCCTGAACTGGCGTTGGTCTTTTGCTGCGGCGCTGATGGTCGCGGCCCTCGCTTTCGGGTCGTATGCGGGCTACCGCGCCTTCCGGTCCGCGCCGAGGGAGTTAGAGCCTGAACCTGGCGCTGTTCGAATTGAGGGATTTCGCGATGCCCCGATTCGACGCGACGACGCGCTTTCGCAACCGCCCATCGCAAACCCCGTCCCACAGCCCCAAGGCAATCTCCCTGAGGGCTCTTCGACCGAGCCGATCGTCGTGAGTTGCAGCGGGGAAGGGGTCAAGTTGGTTGACGCTCTGGACCAGATCGCCAAGAAGGCCGGGATTCTAATCGAGGTCGCTCCTGGGTTTCCCGACAAGACGATATCGTTCAAGTACGCGAGCTGGAGCGTGGATTCGATTCTCAACGACCTCTCCCTTCGCTTTGGCTTCAGCGTGTTCAAGCAATCCGACCGGCATTATCTGCTGATTCCGGCCGTGGAAGGGGAGCCCGGCGACAGCTCCGCTTCCGCAGGCGGCTCGGAGAAGCGCACAGATTCGTCGGGCGCCAGCGAGGGGCAGGACCCCCCGAGAGGGTCGCGGCTCGCGCCTGAACTCGGGCGATGAAGCTATCGCCCCGCGAACTCTCGGTAGACGTTTTCCGTCATGGGAGCATGCGCAAGCGAACCTGCGGCACGCGTAAGTTGGCTTTCACATTGATCGAGATCCTTGTCGTGATCGCCATCATCGCGATCCTTGCGGCGATCTTGTTTCCTGTGTTCAGCCGTGCAAAGGAGTCGGCGCTTGCGACTCGCTCGATGGCCCAGATGAAGCAATTGGGACTCGCGCTCGTAATGTACGCCTCCAATCACGATGACTATTACGTTCCCTGTTCGCTCAGATCGACCGATCCGGCCGCCGTCCCCGTGCTGTGGCCTTCGCTTCTCTTGCCTTATGTCAAGAACGAAGAGGTCTTTGTGACGCCCGGGACGGAAGGTGCGTTCGCGGGAAGCTGGAACACGCGATTCAATCAAAGCGTCGGCTACAACGAGTCCACAGCCTACGACCCGTTCGGGTGCGTTCCTGGCGCTTTCGTGCCGCCTTGCGAGGGCTTCACATCCGTCATCAGCTTCGCCACAACCGAGTTCGTCGCCTCAGCCGGTCTCTTTGCGGTGACCCCAAACGGGCCCGGAGGGAAGTACCGAGGCTATACGTTCAACCCGTTCAATGGCCCCGATCATCCAACCCTCCCGCATTTGGGGCTGCCCCTGATTTCCGATCGTGACCTGGTTCAAGAACTGTCTCACCTGAGCGCGGCTCAACTTAAGCCGATTTACTGCAGGTTCTTTCGCACGGGCAAAGAAGAGGGCCGCACGCCGATCGTTTTCGCGGACGGACACACGAAGTCGTACTCTGCCAAGTCGCTTCAATCGTTCCAATCAGGGGTGATTTTTCGCTTCCGCGAATAGCCCTTGCCGAGATTCGGCTCGCAAGCGGTTATACTTGCTTTGAGTCAGTTCAAGGAACCCGTCCATGCCGTTGCGAAGGTCCGATGTCATCGAAATGATCGGCGAGAAGTCGATTTTGTTTCTTGTCGGAGGTGTTGTGAGCATCCTTGTTGGGTTGCTCTTTGCCAACTACAATTACGGCGGATATGTGACGGGCCTTGTGTGGGTCCTTCTGCTGGCGGGCGTGGGGATGATCATCGCGGCCCTCTATAGCGGCACGAAGGTTCGTGAGGTGGGCGATTGCGAGGCCCAGTGCCCGTACTGCAACGCCGTCAATCGACTCGTCGCCGCGCCCGACGACGACTTCCGGTGCAGTTACTGCCAGAGGCTGATCCCGGTCAAGGACGGCGAGATTCTCGAGGTCCACCAAGTTCGCTGCGGCTACTGCAACGAACTCAACTTCTACAGCGAGAAAAACGACGTGCTGATTTGCGAGAAGTGCGATCATGAGATTCCGATCACAGTCGGCGAAGGGAAGCCGGTCCGGCACGTACCCCGCGCCTACACGGTTACCGACGACGAACGTCTCTATGAACTCGTTTTGACCGGCCACGGCCAGCACAAGCAAGAAGAGCTTATTCAGACCCTGCAACACATGCTCGCCCTCAACCGAAACCAGGTGAAGCAGCTTCTCGAAGAGACGCCGGTCACGCTTCTCACGGGGATCACGCGAAAGAAGGCAGAAATGCTGGCGGCTCAACTGGCCGTGAACGATGGCACCGCCGAGTTCCATCCGCTCGGCGAATAAACCCAGGCCAGGGCGATTGAACGGCTATGCGCTACGCTGGGGTATCCTTTGCCGTCCATTTACCAACCACGGCCAAATGCACAACGCGCATGGAAGCGTGGCGTCATGGGGGTTAATGACACCGTGAAGTTGATGCATTCTGGAATTACCCGCCGCCTGCGCGCCGGGGTCGGCAGGTTACTTCTTCTCTTTTTGGGTTCCCTGCTAATGGCCCTTACGCCTCGGATGGCCCTTGCCGCTGGAGGAGAGAACGTTCACCTTGAGTTCACGTCCTCTCACCTGACCTATCTCTTCGTTTCGCTGGCGATCGGCGCGATCTCGTTGATCACCGCGTTCTTCTTGGCGAAGTCGATCCTTGCGAAGTCGCCCGGCAACGAGAGCATGCAGGAGGTCGGGAGCGCGATCAAAGAGGGTGCGCTCGCCTACCTCAAGAAGCAGGTCGGCACGATGTCGGTCTTCATCTTGGCGCTCGCGGTTCTGCTGGTCGTGATCTTCCAGTCCAGAATCGGGATGTCGCTCTCGATTTGGACTTCCGTCAGCTTCATCGGCGGCGTCTTGGCCTCCTACATTGCAGGCTTTGCGGGCATGATCATGGCCGTCAACGCCAACACGCGCACGGCACACGCAGCGCTGACCAGCCCTCGCCAATCGCTCGAAGTCGCTTTCAGGAGCGGCGCGGTAGCCGGATTGCTTACGGTGGGCATGGGCCTCGTGGGCGCGACCCTCATTTTCTTGCTGGCCAGGGGCGACGCAATGCAGCTCTTGGTCGGGTTTGGATTGGGCGGTTCGCTCGCCGCGCTCTTCATGCGTGTGGGTGGCGGCATCTACACGAAAGCGGCCGATGTGGGCGCGGACCTCGTCGGTAAGGTCGAAGCCGGCATCCCTGAGGACGATCCTCGGAATCCCGCTACCATCGCGGACAACGTGGGCGACAACGTCGGTGACTGCGCCGGAATGGCTGCCGATGTGTTCGAATCTTATGAAGTCACGCTCGTCGCCGCTATCGTCTTGGGCGCAGCGACGGCCGCGGTCTTCGATCAAGCCACTTGGATGAAACTCGTGCTCTTCGCCCTGATGGCTCGCGGCGTGGGCATCATCGCTTCAATCATCGGGGTGTTCTCAGTAAAGGGTTCCGACGACGTGGACACCGACAGCCTCAAACCGATCCGGAGGGGCTTCGCGGTTTCGGCAATCGTAGCGATCCTCGGTACAGTCGGACTTGCCTACTTTATGATGGGCGGAATGGGCGATCCGATCCAGACGACTCAGCTCACTTCGCTCGGCAAGCTGAGTTGGGATGAGGCGGCCCAGATTCGCGAAATCCGCGACGGAATCGCGACCGAAGCGAAGAAGTCGCCCTGGGAGGTGACAGCGCAGGAGATCCAAAGCAGTGCGGAAGGCAAGGCGCTGGGACTGGATGCCGACGAGGCGATGACCTCGATCCAACTGGCGCTCATGGCAGGGGCTGAGAAGCAGCCACAGCCTGACGAATTGGCAGGTTATGCGCCGATCAACTTCAACGACGCGAACAACAAGGTTCTCAATTATGCCGTGCGGTCGCAATCGGCCGAGCCGGGCCAAGCGCAACCGATCGTCACTCTGAAAGAGGAGTTCGGCGGCAAGAACTTCTTCATGTTCAAGCTGAAGATCACGCGACCCGCTACGACGACGCCGGACGGACAAGAAATCCCTGGATCAACCGAAGAGCGCTGGTTCCCTCCCACGGACGAGGGCTACTTGGATAAGCAGATCGCGGAAGCCGCCAAAGCCCCTGCGAATCTCAAGGTCGAAAAGCTGGAGCGGGTTCCTGTCGAGTTCTATTCCAACTCCGAAGGCAAGGTCGCGATGGCCGTGGACGGGAAGGTCCCGTATCCCCATCGCCAGTTCTTCGGTGGGAACTTCACGTACGGTTCGTACTACACGCAGTCTGTCGAAGAGATCCGAGCCATCGACAAGGCGCGTGAGACCGACCCGATGAAGTCCTTGCCGCCGGACAACCCAATCGCTATCGCGGTCGCAGACCACACGACGGTTCCGTGGCACCTGTTCTTTTGGGCGATCTTCTTCGGGATCCTGATGGCCTTCGCCATCGAACAGTTGACCGACTACTACGTCTCGACGCACAAGAAACCGGTCCGAGAAGTCGCCGGACTCTCGACCGCGGGCCCAGCGCCGATGATCATCACCGGCTTCGCCCTTGCCAAAGAGTCGAGCGTGTTCTCGGTCTTCGCCATTGTAATCGCGCTCGTGTTCCCGCTCCTCCTGTTCCCCGAGCCCACGTACGGAACGTTCATCCTGAGCTTCTATGGAATCGCGCTTGTAGGGTTGGGCTTGCTCACGACGACCGGCTACATCCTGGCGATGGACACCTTTGGCCCGATCTCCGACAACGCGCAAGGCGTGTTTGAAATGTCGAAGGCGGGGCACGGCAACGAGCGGGCCAGCAAGGCCGTACAACGACTCGACGCCGCGGGCAACACCACAAAGGCGTTGACCAAGGGCTTCGCGATCGCTACGGCGGTCGTGGCCGCGGTCGCGCTGTTCCACTCCTATATCGAAGAAGCGCAGCTTGCGAGCGCGGGTCTTCGACTGGAAATGCCGGAGATCTTTCTCGGCCTCTTGATCGGTGGCGCAGCGCCATTCCTGTTCTCTGCGTTCTCCATCAACGCCGTGGGGCGGGCCGCCTTCTTCCTCATCAACGAGGTGCGAAGGCAGTTCAAGGCCGACCCAGGGATCATGAAGGGCACGAGCAAGCCGGACTACGGCAAGTGCGTGGCCATCGTTACCGAAGCGGCGCAGAAGGAACTGCTCGGTCCGGGCATCCTCGCGATCGCCCTGCCGATGGCCGTTGCGTTTGGATTCTCGATTGGTAAAGAGCCCGTTCTCATCGGGGGAGTCGAATACAACCTCACCGGCGCGCAGGCCCTGGGTGGATTCCTTGCCGGCGCGATCCTCAGCGGGCAGCTCATGGCGGTTCTGCTAGCGAACGCGGGCGGAATCTGGGACAACGCCAAGAAGCTGATCGAGGACGGCCTGTACGGAGGCAAGGGAACCGAGGCCCACAAGGCGGGCGTGGTCTGCGATACCGTCGGTGATCCTTTCAAGGACACCGCAGGACCTGCGCTCAACCCGCTCATCAAGGTCATGAACCTGGTGGCCCTGCTCCTTGCGCCCGTAGTCATTCAGGTTCGGTCCGAAGCCGCCCAAATCGGCATCACCGTAGCTTGTGTGCTCGCTCTTGCTTTCTCGATCTGGTGGTCGAAGCGGGGTTCGATGCTCGATGCGCTCGTTGGCTCCACTGAGGACGCCGACGCGATCGCTCCGAGCGCCCCGGTTTCACCGCCAGCAGCCAAGAAGCGAATCACCGTCGAGGACGAACCCCCTTCGGAGGAAGAGTCCAGCAAAGAGTGACGGCCGCTTGTCAGAACGCCCTGGGGTTCGGTGAGCCCTAGGGCTTTTTTATTGTGACTTGACGCAATTTTCCTGGACAAAGCACGAATTCGCAAAACGTCCTATACAATATCAATAAGGGGGTGGCCATGGCTGATCCTCGAGATATTGAAGCCACGAAATACGCGCGACGCGAGTTCATCAAGCATCGGCTCGACGTGACGATGGCGGAGATCCGTGTGAGTCACGGGGTCGTGTACATTCGGGGTATCGTTCGCCGCGATCCCCAAGCTCACTACGACAACGTGAGCAACGAGACCGAGCGCGTGGGGCGGTTGCTCAAGCAGCGTCCTGAGATTCGGGACGTTGTGGTCGAAGCTAAGTTCCTGTAGAACCGGTACTCAGGCTGAAGCATGGATGTGGCGCGCTTCCCGCTCCCGAAGCGATCTACCCACTTCTCCCACCAGGTAAAAGCTACCTGTGACCAAGAGGACGCCGCCTTCGGGCGTCTCCTGCAGCGATTGATCCAAAGCGCTTTCGAGGTCGGAATGAGCGGAGCAAGGAACACCGGCCCTGGTGGCGCACTCAGCGACCAGCAAGGGGGGCATCGCTCGGAAGAAGTCGATCGGAGCCGCGTGGCCCCGCCCGACCCGCCCGACGAGCGGTTCGAAAAACGCGGCGCAATCGTGCCCACTGAGCATCCCCACAAGGAGCACAACGGGGAGGCCGGAGAACTCCTCATCGAGAGTGCCCCGTAGCTCCCTCGCAGAGTCTGCATTGTGGGCGCCGTCGAGGACCATTCGCTTTCCTGCGAATTCGCGCACTTCGAATCGGCCCGGCAAGCGGGTTCGAGCGAGCGCCTCGCAGGCCGCGCTGGGGTCCTCGATCGCCTGAGAAGCCTCGGCAGCGGCAAGCGCGAGCGCGGCGTTGTCGATCTGGTGAGGGCCCTTCATGCCGGGAACAACCGGCGAGAAACGTCTCGTCGGAGTCTGGACCGCGTAGGCGCCCTTCCCATCCCGCTCGGCAACGACTTCACGTCCCACTCGCCACAACGGGCAACCCCGCTCTTGGGCGACCTTCAGGACGACCTCCATCGCCGGGACTGGAAGGTTGCCGACGACTGCAGGAACTCCCGGCTTGAGAATGCCCGCCTTTGCCTTTGCAATGTTCTGAAGCGTGGGCCCAAGGATCTCTCCATGGTCCAATCCGATGCTTGCGATCACGCTGCAATCTGGGGCGATTACGTTGGTGGCGTCGAGTTCGCCGCCAAGACCCACTTCAAGGGCCACCCAATCGCACCCTGCGTCCCCCCAGCACCGAAAACCCATCGCCGTCTTAAACTCGAACTCGGTTACGGGGCCCAGTTCGGATTCGTCCATGCTCGTTGCGACGGGGATCAGGGCCTCCACGAGCCGCGTGAACTCGTCGTCGGAAATCGGCTCCCCTCCCAGTTGAATCCGCTCGGTGACGTGGTACACATACGGACTGAAGTAGCCCCCTACCCGGAATCCCTGACTCATCAATACCGACTGCACGTAAGCCGTTGTGGAGCCCTTGCCGTTCGTACCTGCCACGTGGATGAACCGGGGAGCCAAATCCCCTTCGATCGAGTTCAAAAGCCCCGCACGAACGACGAACTCCCGCATCCGGTCGAGCCCAAGACGCCACCCTCGGTGCTGCAGCCCGGAAACGAACTCAAGGGCTTGTTCGAATGTCAGCGGCATCTTGGCTCGCCTATCGCACCAGGTCCGGGATGAGGTCCGACGCCGCGATCCTCCGAACGACCTCGGCGAACCGCTCGCCCTCCCGATCCCCCTTGAGCGTGAGAGACATCCGCAAGTAGCCTTCCCCCTCGCTCCCGTAGCCGCTTCCCGGAATGGCGACGACGTTGGCCCTCCGCAGCAGTTCGGCGCAGAATTCCGCGCTCGACATGTCCCCGCGCGGAACCCGAGTCCAGATGTAGAAAGTGGCTTTGGGTTTCGGGACGTTCCAGCCGATCGACCTCAGGCCGTCGCACAGGAGGTCGCGTCTTCGCTGATAAAGCGCCAGCGTCGACGAGTTATCGACCGCTTCGAGCGCCACCGCGCCGGCTTCGGCGACGGCGGGGAACTGCTTGCTGTCCAGATTCGACTTCAGCGCCGCGAGGTTCTGAACCGCGTCCGGATTCCCCACGGCGAACCCGAGCCGCCATCCGGTCATATTGAACATCTTGCTGAGCGAATGGAACTCGAGCGAAACCTCCTTGGCTCCAGACACCTGAAGCACCGTGGGATTCCGGAAGCCGTCGTAGGTTACCGTCGCGTACGCCATGTCGTTGACGAGGAGAATGTCGTACGTTCGGCAAAACTCCACGAGATCTCGGTAGAACTCGGGCGTGGCTACGGCGCCGGTCGGGTTGTGAGGATAGCAGACGAAAAACAGCTTGGCGCGTTTGGCGACGTCTGAAGGAATCTCATCCAGTCGCGGAAGGAACCCATTTCCCTCTTTGAGCGGCGTTTCGTACACCTGGCCGCCCGCAAAAAGCCCGTTCACCTTGTAGACCGTGTACCCAGGGTTCGGAACGATCACGTAGTCGCTGGGATCGACATAGGCCCAGCAGAGGTGGGCGAGCCCCTCCTTGCTTCCGATCAATTGAACGAGTTCGGCCGCCGGGTCGACCGCCACCCCAAACTCACGCTGGTACCAGGACGCGGCGGCGTCGAGGAACCTGCGCCACCCGCGCGGCGTCTCATCGTAGCGGTGGGTCTCAGGGTTCCGTGCGGCTTGGCCCAGCGCGTCGATCACCGGTTGGGGCGTGGGGAGATCGGGGTCGCCGATGCCGAGGTCGATGACGTCGGCGCCAGAAGCGACCGCCTCGGCCTTGATTCGCGCGATTTCGGCGAACAGATAGGGAGGTACCAGGTCGAGGCGATGAGCTCTGGCCGGCATTTCGGACTGAATTGTACCTACGACGCCCGATTCCAGGTACCCTCCGATTCGCCTTTCGTCGGGGCGTGGCGCAGTTTGGTAGCGCGCCTGCTTTGGGAGCAGGAGGCCCCCGGTTCAAGTCCGGGCGCCCCGACCAGTTTTCAGAGGGTGGGTTCGTTTCGGGCCTGGTCACCGTGCCTGAACTGAAGCGCGGAAGGGGTAGTAGCTACTTCGTTTCGCGAGACCCGGTAGGAGTACTGGGTCGTATTCCTGAAAGCTGTGTTACTATGGAAGGGAATCAAGTGCCTCGGTGCTTGAATGTCACGTTCAAAGGAGAAACAAAAGATGCGTATTCGTACAATGGCGCAGGTTGCTGCTTGCGCTCTTCTCACCACCGCCGCGACGACTTCGTTTGCGGTCCTCGTCGACTTTGAGGGTCAAGGCCACGGCGTTTCCCTTACAGATGGTTATGGCGGTCTGGATTGGACCGATAACTCCTGGACGCTGGACGGGTCGTTGATGCCCGCGGGCTGCGGCTACGATATTGGCCGGGTGTCCGGCAACAACGTCGGGTATAGCGCCTATGAAGTCGACTTCGGCTTCGCGACTTCCGACGGTGCCAACTTCCAGTCGTTGTCCTTCTGGATGGTTCCCGCGTGGAATGACGGCGTGTCTGTTCACATTGATGCTTACGAAGGCGGCTTCGGGGGCACGCTGGTGGTGTCGCAGGACTTTACGGCGAGCCTCTCCGACGGCGTGGCCCAATACACGATGAGCGCGCCCTATGCGGGACTGACGGACGCCTGGGTGTTCACCATGAGCGGCGGCACTAACGTCCATACTGGCGGTAGCGGCTCCCATCTCTCGTTCGATGACATCGAGTACAGCACGGTCCCTGAGCCGACTTCGATGGCTGCTCTCGGTCTGGGCGCTGCTGCGCTCCTTCGCCGACGGCGCAAGTAAGTTAATCTGCCGCAAGGCTACGAAGGGCGCGGGCCATCGGGTCCGTGCCCTTTTTCTATTCTGGATCGGCACTAACCTAACCGCCCAGCCGAAGAAACACACCTCGCCTTCGCCCCTCCTGGCTCCACTGGGCGGTTTGCCGTGCCGTTTGTCCCATAGGGTTGAGGGCATTTGGTATGGATCGACAGAAGAACGTCCCCGCGCCTGACCCGCAGAGCCGACCGAGGAGGAGAACGCCCCTCCTACACGCTCTCAGGGAAGGGCCAGGAGGGAAGCGTGCGCTTCAACGGCCGATCCTCCCGATAGCCCAATTCGTACTCCGCCTGCAAGATCGTGTGAATCTCGTGGGTCCCCTCATAGATCATCGCGCCCCGCGAGTTGCGGAAGTAGCGCTCGACCGGGAACTCGTCGCAATAGCCATACGCGCCATGAATCTCGACCGCTTTGTGGGCCGCGTCGAAGGCCGCGGCGCAGTTCGTCCACTTCGCCAGCGAAACCTCGCGCGTGTGACGTGCGCCCGTGTTCTTCATCCACCCGACCTGATAGTAAAGAAGCCTGCCGATATCCCGGCCTTGGACCATGGAAGCGATCATCTGCTGCACGAGTTGCTTCTTTCCAATGGGTTCGCCGCCCACCTTGCGGTCGTTCGCGTAGGGCACGCAAGCGTCGAGGCAGGCCTGAATGATCCCCACCGCGCCCGAAGCGACCGTGTACCGGCCATGATCGAGCGCAGACATGGCCACTCGAAAACCGTCGCCGTCGTCGCCGAGCCTGTTTTCTGCGGGGACTCGGACGTTATCGAAGAAGATCTGCCCCGTGTTGCCCGCGCGAACGCCAAGTTTGCCCTTGAGTGGCCTTGACGAGAACCCCGGCATGTCCCGCTCGACGATGAGCGCGACGTGGCCTCCTCCTTCGAGCCGGGCGATCACAAGAAACTGATGAGCGTAGTCGCTCAGGCTGATCCAAGTCTTCTCGCCGGTCAAGAGGTAGTCGCTTCCCTCTTTCGCAGCGCGGGTCTGAATGTTGATCGCGTCCGACCCCGCGTTCGGCTCGGTGAGTCCAAAGCCGCCGATTCGAGATCCTTTGGCGAGCAGCGGAAGCCACCGGCGCTTTTGTTCGTTGGTGCCCCACTGCAAGAGAGTCAGGCTGTGGAGTCCGCTATGCACGCTCATCACGACCCTCGCGCTGGTGTCCACCCGCTCGAACTCCTCGCAGACGATGCCCAGCGAGATGTAGTCGGTATCCATGCCTCCGTACTTCGCGGGGAGGCTGACGCCGGCAAACCCACCCTCGCCAAGGCGCTCGAGGAATTCAGGCGAGGGATCTGCGTTGGCGTCTCGCTCGCGGAGTCCGGGCAAGACCGCGTCGAGCGCGAACTTCCTGGCAGACTCGCGGATCAAGGCGTGTTCGGGTGTGGGAGAGAAGTCCATCGGGAGGTCTATTGTACCGTGGGGTGTTGGTCCGTACGTCGAGGCCGAACTAGGCAGTAGAGCCCACGGTTAGGTGGAAGACTGAGTGGTAAAGGTACAATCTCCCCGTTACGCTTCACGTCGGAATTTCGAGCTTCAGTACCCGGCCTCGAGCCTGTTCCTGAGTTGATATCGAGCCTTGAATCGGAACAGATCAAGCGGCCCCAGCGCCGCAAAAGGAGGCCAACATGGCTACAAAAACACTCTACGTGGGCAATTTGCCCTACTCCCTCACCGAAACTGACCTGACCAGCGCATTCGCGAACTTCGGCGGCCGAAACGCCCGCATCATCGAGGGACGAGGCTTCGGCTTCGTCGACATCGAGTCCGAGCAAATGGAAGCAGCAGTTTCCGCGATGAACGGAAAGGAGATGTCCGGAAGGACGCTCACCGTCAACGAAGCGCGGCCCAAGGAAGATCGACCCCGTGACAACTACCGCTCCGGCGGCGGTGGCGGCGGCGGATACTCCAGTGGAAACCGCGGCGGGGGTGGCGGAGGCAAACGAAGGAGCTGGTAGCGGCTTCAGAACGCATCTCCAGAGGGGTGGGGGACTTCGGGTCCCCTGCCCCTTCCTTTATTTTGATGCGCGCACCGCTAACCTGTTTGCGCCTTCCGCGTATCCTTTCTTGTTCGTCCATTCGTCCCTACTTCGCGCCCTCGGGCCGTAAGGCAAAACCGTGTCTGATCATCCTCATTCCGAATCGCACCAGCCTCATGAAGTCCAGTTTGGACCGTTCCTGTTTTGGACTTCGCTCCAAGTCGTCGCAGCGTTCTTGATCTTCCGCTTTGCTTTTCCCGCAAGCTTCTTTGCAGAGATCAGCCAGCCATGGGCAATCTTGGTTTGGACGGTGGCGCTGGGGATTCCTCTCAGCCTGTTCGAATACCTCTACCACCGTTATCTTCTCCATTCCGCAGTGCTGCCGTTCCTGGGCTCGATGCACCGCGCTCACAGCCATCACCATGGACTGACGAAGGTCAAAGCGCCCGTAACTCCCAAGACTCCCGACAAGCTGGTGACCGTCGAGAGCGACTATCCGATCGAGTACGAGCATCAGGCTGAGTCGATGATGTTCCCGACCTATTCGATCTCGATCTTTTTCGCGTTGTTCTTGGTCGTACTGGCCCTTCCCTTGAAACTACTGTTTCCGGGCGCGCCCGTCATCACGGCGATGCTCATCACGGTTACCCTCAGCTACTCCCTGTATGAGGCCTGGCACGCGGTCATGCACCTGCCGATGGACCGTTTTTGGAGCAAGCTGCTGAACCACAGACGGATCGGGCGCGTCGCCAAGCACGTCTACAGCTTCCACCTGATGCATCATTGGAGGCCGACGTGCAACTTAGCCGTCGTGGGCTTCTGGGGATTTGCGATCTGGGACCACCTGTTCCGAACTCATCGCAGGCCGCGGAGGTTGCCCGTGGATGGCGCGGAGGTGAGCTACACCGACGTTAGTTTGCGGCAACCGCTTTGGCCGATCCGAGTATTGGATAAGGTCGGCGCGCGGCTTTACAAGGGGTCGAGGAAGGTCGAGGACTTCTTCCGAAGAACCCTTCTTCGAAGACCTGCGAGAGGATAGGCGGTCTCCTCGCCTTCCTGAAATGAGCGGCGAGACGCTGCCGACTCCACAGGACCGATCGCCCAAGACTCCAAAATAGACGAGCCTCGAAGCGAACGCCTCGAGGCTCCTCCGTTTCGGGAACGAGAACTCAGTTCTTACTTGCGTCGGCGTCGAGCCAAGAACGCAAAGCCAGCGCCGAGAATCGCCATAGTGGCGGGCTCGGGCACTGCGGTTCCATTGATTGCGAATGGCATGTCGTGCGGGCCGGTGAAGGTGCCGCTGTCGACGGCGTTCGCCCAACCTGCAGTAGTGAACTGCATCGCATTGGACCCTGGCTTGTTGTTCTGGCCGAGGATCGTCACGGGCGGCTGCCAAGGGCCGCTCGAAAGGGTGCCGCCGAACTGCCAAGCCACCCAATAGGTGCCAGGGCCGAGGACCCAGCCCAGGTTGCTCGATTGCACGTCCATCACGGGACGGTTCGTGGCCAAAAGGTTGGTATCGATGACTCGATAAATCCCAGACCACGCCGTGCTCCCAAGCACGTTCGTTGCCGTACTTCCAAACGCGGGCGCTCCAAAACCTGTTCCGGCCGGTTGCGCGTTGAAGATCACAACCCGCAGATCATTGATCGTAGACGTCGTGGTGGAACCGGTTTGGTAGGCCATGAAGTCGAACGTATCGATCGTCCATTGGTCGCCAGCGCCGATCGTGAAGTCGTCGGCCATCCAGTTGCCAGCGCTCACTTGGGCGCCGTATCCGTAGATGTTATTTCCCAAGCCGGTCTGAAGCGAACTGGCGTCCGCGCCGCCGAAACCGCCAGCCGGATGGGTGACGATGCCGCCGTTGTCGTAGATGACTGCCGCTGCCGCGAAGCTCGAGGCAACCGCAAGCGAAGAGATAAGCAATGCTCTGTGTTTCAACACCAATTTCCTCCTGAAGCGAATGTGGTCCGTCACCGGTCCCGGAAACCTCCGAAACCGAGCCAGACGATCACCAGCTCTCCGCAGCCCTAACGGGTACGGATTACTTGCTTCTACGATATCAGGGTTTTCAGGGGTTTGTGACGATTATTTTCGTTCTGCGCGAGAATCCGGCAAAACTACCTGGTAGCGAGCCTCTCCATCGAAGCGGGCGAGTCGAAATCCCTCGTGCCCGCAAGGCCGCTGGCCGTTTTTTGTCGCGACCGACCCTCGTTCGGTATACTGCCCGAACTCAACACGGATCGGGGAACTCGACTTGCAGTCTCGCAGTTATATCTTTCTTCTCATCGTACTGGGGCTCGCTGCCCTGTCTGGATGGATTTTCAGTCGCGAACAGGTCAAGTACGGCCTCGACGTGCAAGGGGGCGTTAGGTTCACCTACGAAATGGACCTTTCGAGCCTCACTCAGGATCAGCGACAAAGCCTGGACCTCGTTCGGGCGAACACCATTCGGATCATGAACTCCCGCGTCTCTTCGGCGCTCGGCGTCGTTGAAGGGACCGTTCAACCCAAGGGCCTCGACCAGATCATCGTCGAACTTCCGGGTGAGACCGACATCGCCAAGGCGCGCGGAGTTCTCAGCACGACGGCTTCGATCGAGTTCTATTGGGCCAAGACGGTCGCTACGCGAACGGCGGGATTCCGCAAGTACACCGGCGGCGAGATCGGCACCTACAACGGCAGCCCTGGTATCTACTTCTCGCTCCGAGCCAACGCGGAGAAGCTCATCGAACCGGGCGCGCCCGAGTACCTTGAGATGATTCGGAGTTGGGGCGAGCCGATCCTACAGGGCGGAGACCTCAAAAGGGCTAGCGCTCAGCAGGTCGGGGGTGGCTACCAGCCCTACATGGAGTTTACGGCGGAGGGCGCGCGCAAACTCAAGTCATGGAGCCAAAGGGTGCTGAATCGAGGCGAGCATCTGGCCGCCGTCCTCGATAACGTCGTCATCAGCATCGCGCCGGTCAAGGATGGAGTGGTCCTTTCGGACAACGCCATCATCGACGGAACCTTCGATACCGGCTACGTGAAGACCTTGGTGGACCTTCTGAATGCGGGCGCGCTTCCAGTGACGCTGAAGGAGATCCAAAGTGAGAAGGTCGATCCGACCATCGGCAAGCAAGCGCTGAGCATGATCTACCAAGCCGGAATGTGGGCGTTCGGATTCACGATCGCATTCTTGCTGATTTACTACGTCTTTCCTGGCTTCGTCGCGATGTTGGCGCTGGCGCTGTACGCACTATTCACGATCACCGCTTTGAAGCTGATCGGCGCGACGTTCTCGCTTGCGGCCATCGCAGGCTTCATCCTCTCGGTGGGCATGGCGGTCGACGCGAACATCCTCGTTTTCGAGCGACTGAAAGAGGAGTTGCGAGGGGGGAAAACGCTGGCCGCCGCGATCGAACTCGGGTTCAAACGGGCCTTACCGGCCATTGTGGACTCGAACGCCTGTACGATCCTTACGTCTTTGGTGCTGATGATTCTCGGAACGGGCCCGGTAAAGGGCTTCGCCACGACCCTCATCATCGGCGTCGCGATTTCGCTGTTTACCGCGGTCACGATCACCCGATCCTTGCTCAAGTTCTTCGTGGGATCGGGTTTGGGAGCCAACGAAAAGTGGTATGGCCTTTCGAGGCAATGGTTTGGAGAAAAGCTCGAAGCCGAGGCGGATCGAAGGCAGATGCCGATCGTCCAGAAGCGTAACGTGTTCTTCCTGATTTCGGGCTTAGTGATCTTGCCGGGCCTGATCGCGGTGGGCATGGGAGGCATCAAACGCAACGTCGAGTTCCTTGGCGGATACGAAGTGTCCGTCCGGATGGGCGACCGGCAAGAGACGACTGCCCAACTCGTGGCGAACCTGGAAAAGGCGGGGATATCGGGCGGCAACGTCAAGCTCGCGGGCGAGGGCTCGAACCGGCTCGCTTATATCACGGTCGGCGAGGTGAAGGGGACTGACGATGTCGAGGCCGCCAAGATCAAGATCGCCGAAGCGGCAGGATTCACAGCGGGGGACGTCGCCGGAGGGCAAAATGTCGGCCCGACGATTCAGCAAGAGATGGTTCGAAACGCGATCTTGGGCGTGATCATCAGCTCGATCCTTATCGTGCTGTACCTTGCGATCCGCTTCGGATTCGCGCTCGGCGGGTTTCCGGTCGGGCTTCGGTTCAGTTTCGCCGTCATCATGGCCTTGCTTCACGACGTGCTACTCGTCGTTGGGCTCGCGGCGATCTTCGGATTCGCTTTGGGCTGGGAAATCAGCGGCCTTTTCGTTACGGCGATGCTGACGGTGATCGGCTTCTCGACCCACGACTCGATCGTTATCTTCGACCGTATTCGAGAAAACCTGAGGCGGCACATTCCGGGCGAGGACATCGGCACCCTCATCAATCGATCGGTCACCCAGTCGATCGCGCGGTCGATCAACACGTCCGGCGTCGTGATCGTTTCGCTGATCCTGCTGATCGCCATAGGTTCCGCGACGCCCGATCTCAAGTTTTTCAACACCGTGATGCTGTGCGGCATCGTTGCGGGTACCTATTCGTCCATTTGGAACGCCGCGCCGATCCTGTACGTCTTGGACCGGTGGTTTGCGAAGTCTCGTGGCGAACACGCGACGTTGCTCGGTATCACGGCACAGGAACTCAAGGCCCAGCGCATCCTCTCCCAAACCGCCCGTCCGGCGGGGCAGGCTTCGGAGCCGACAGAAGACACGGGATACGGCCAGGTCCGACGCCGAAAGGCCAAACCCACGGGCGAGCAAGAGATCGAGGATTAGTCCGGCCCGCCGAAGAGGGAAAGCGCCGCGGGACTTCCGGGGCGAAATCCGGCCGCGGAACACGCCTCTACGGCGAGGCGAGCGCCTTGCCGCAATTCCTCCTCGCCAGTCCGGTCGAGAGGCACGAACTCGTCGTCTGTTGCCGTCGCCTGAAGTTCCGACTCGAGCAGACGGGCCGCTCGCAGAGCCTCATTGAGCACTTCGAGCGGGGCCGGACTGGTAGGGAGGTTGAAGCCCAGGCCAATGACCCGATGCCGAACGCCTTGGGTGACATTCCCCAGTCGAAAGATCTCATTTGGTTCCCAACTCGCCAGGGCCAAGAGGTCATGCGGCCATTGGGGAGCGCGCCAGACGAACTCGCCCTCCCGCGAAAGATCGAAGCCCATGCGAGCCGCTTGAACCCAAACATCCCGTTCGGGGATTCCCCCCTCAGGACCCACCAGGCCTATGGAAACGCCGACGTCGAGCGATTCCCTCCTCTCAAGCAGTTCGGCCACCTTGGGGTCGATCATGTCGGGGGTCGGGAGCGGCATCGGGATGCGCTCGAGCCGCTCGGCGATGGGTCGGACTCGCTCCAGAAGTTGGGCTGCCGAACCCGAGGAGAGAGTGCCTCTCGAACTGACGACGTCCCAGCAGAGGGCGATCGAGTCGTAGGAGGGTCTTGAGTCGGAGGGAGTCAGGGGGGCCCAGCTCACGTCGGCAAGCCCAAGAACGAAGACGCTGGGGTTCCCCAACGCCCCGAGCGCGGAAGGCGAAAGCAGCGAGCGGGTGGTCTCCCCTCGGGAGGTTCGGGGTCCGACGAGTTCGATGACGTACTGCGTTGCGTGCAGGGGGCCGACCCCGATCTCTGGGAACGCGATTTGGGCTATGTCGAGCGCAACCTGCGGATCGCGCGATAGGATCGCTCCAAAGACGCCTTGGGCGTTGTCTGAGTCCACCGTTACTCCATGTATTCAAGCTCGCGGAGGACGCGAGGCGACATTCGCCAATTCTCACGAACTCCTACGTGAAGGTCGAGGTATACGTGTCGTCCCAGGAGGGCCTCAATCTCCGCCCGCGCTTCTTGTCCCACGGCCTTGATGAAGGCCCCATGCTTGCCGATGAGGATTCCTTTCTGGCTCGCTCGCTCGACGAGAAGGCTCGCGCCGATGCGGAGCAAGTTCGGCTCTTCCTCCCATTGCTCGATCAGGACGGCCGTCGCGTAGGGGATTTCTTGGCGCGATTTGAGCAAGACCTTCTCCCGAATCAGCTCGCTCACCAGGAACCGGGCCGACTGGTCGGTGAAGTCCTCGTCGCCAAAGAGCGGGGGCTGCTCGGGAAGCTCGCCCACGATGAGGCCGCAGAGTTTGGAGAGGTTGTCGCCTGTCGTTGCCCGGGTGAGCATATACTTCTCAGTCCTAAAGAGCTGGCAATAGAGTTCGACGTGCGCTTGGACGTGTTCGGCTCTGAGCCGGTCCATCTTGTTCAGGCACAGGATCACCGGCGTCGCCTTCAAGGACTGCGAGCCAAGAAGCTCCGCGAGGCTTTGGTCGAGCGCGTCGGGTCTGCTGGAAGAGTCCACGACGACGACGATGACATCGACGTCCTGCACCGCGGACTTCGCCTGGTCCACCATCGCCTTGCCCAGTTGCGTGTGAGGTTCGTGGATGCCGGGCGTATCGACGAGCCCGAACTGAAAGTTGGGGCCGTGGACGATCCCAAGAGCGCGCCGCCGCGTCGTCTGGGGACGGGACCCCACGATCGAGACCTTCTGCCCCACGAGGGCGTTCGTGAGCGTGCTCTTGCCCACGTTCGGCTTGCCCATCAGCGCCACGATTCCGGAGCGAAAAGCCATCGCCTAGTCCCGCTTTCGGAACATCACCCCGAGTCCAAGCTCGTCGAACCCCTCAGGGGCATTGGACTTCCCGCGGCCGCCGTTGGAATCCATGGGCCGTCGCCTGCTTCGTCGCCGCCGGCCCACCTTTCCGGGTTCTTCGGTAGCGGGCTCTTCAAAGGGCGCTTCCTCGAACGGTTCGGTGGCGAGAGGTTTGAGGAACCACTCGTCGGAGATCTCTTCGGGAACTCCGCCTTCGATCCATTCCCCTAGCTGCACGATCGACACGTCGAGCGTATCGAGGTCGAACCGCGTCGTGTTCTCGGGGCGCGTCGGAATGTCCTCCATGCGGAGCGCGTCGTCGGGGGATACGGCGAGCAGCGCCTGGAGTTCCTCGCGCAATCCAACGAGGAACAGGTGCGTCGAGCCGTCCAGTGCGTTGAAGCGCAGAGTTGCGGACTCAATCGTGCTCCAATCGCCTTTGAGCAGATCGTATGCGGAGAAGTTCGCGGGGAGCGCGAGCGCGCGCTGGCCTTCGCCGGTGCAGTGAATCGTCAAGAACGGGGGCCGAACGTGGACGACGTCGTTGTGGAAATTCCAGACGTGCGCGCCGGCATATTGCCCCAGCGAGCGAATCAGTCCGGAACTCACCGAGGGCTCGCCCAAGAACACGCTCGTCCAGTTGTTTTCCGGGCTGCTAGGGTCGCGAAACTCCTTCACCACGAAGCTGGGCAGTCCGGTTTGCGAGTATTCCCCAAGCACGGTCGCTTCTTCGGGGATGGCAAAGTAGCTCGGCACCATCGTGCCCCCTCCCACGACCCCGCGGTCGGGGAACGCTTCGCAAAGGGGATGCCGTCGGTTGAGGATCGTGGTTCCTGTCCGGCTGTGGAAAGGCTGAGGCTTGAGGGCGATTCCCGTGACCTCACGCGCCCGTTCCAGACTCTCTCGCCCTGCGTCGAAAAGCCCGGCCGCATACAGCCAGAACAGCACCTTGCCCGACTTCTGAAGCCTCGCCTTGATCGCCGCCCGATGCTCACTCCTCATGTCCCATGCGTTGAGGAAGATGTACACCTTGCTTTCGGGGAACTGTTCGCGGTGGGCGAGATCGCTCAACAAGTAAAAGCCTGCGCTCAGCCCGGAACGGAGCACGGATTCCCGCACGTTTTGCACGAGTTGCGCGAAGGACTCCTTATCGACCAAGTAGGCGAGCGCGCGTTCGTCGATGAATACGGCGACGTCCGGACCGCCGAGGGGGGCCGACATCCGCTGAATGAACTTGCTCAGGGCTTGCGTCCCTCGGTTCCAGATGGTCGATGTCTTGAGCCAACCGTTGCCCCAAAGGTCCATCCAGCAAACGCCCGAAGCGTGGGCGAGAGCCGCCCCAATGCCTCTCCAATGGACGCATTCGAGGGCTTGGGGAGTCTTGATGACGGGGTTGAAGTCGTCGGACTCGGCGTAGGAACTGATCGCGGTCTTGTAGTCTTCCTCGCTGATGTAGAGCTTCCCATTCAGCGGAAAGCTGTCGACCGGGCAAGGGAAGGGCGCGGCTCCACCCGGCTCTCGATTTCGGTAGCTGGGGGGACCGGCCACGAAGTCGATCTCGGGAGTTCGGAGGATCTTGCCGAGTGAGAGGTGGCCGCTGGCAGGGTGAGCCCACTCGAAGGTGTACCCATAGCTCACTCCCGCAAGGAAGTAGCCCGCGCTCGCTTCCTTGACGGCGTAGGCGAGGTCCGCCACGCGGCTTGCCGTCGCATCGCTCAGGAATAGGTGGTAATCCACCCACGGCCGTTCCTTCCGGCTCAGACGCACAAAACTCACGTCCTCAGCTTTCGGGGTTTGGAACGGCGGGATCTCCAGGTTGGCGAAGCTCGCCTGCCCGTTGAACCATGCCGCCCTCAGCGAAACCTCATCCCCGTTGTAGCGGGTTCGAGCCCAATCGCGAAACTTCCTCGTGGCGGCTCGGGACGTGTCATATCCGACGCCATCTGCGATGAACCACTCGCCCCGCTCAAGGTGAATCCCGATGAGGTGTTGGCTAACTGCGGACTTGCGGATCTGCTTGATGAAGTCGATGAGGCACTTGCGAGCTTCGTCCCAGTACTCGTCGTCGGCCACGCTCGGCTCGGCAAGCCTCCCTGACTGATCGCTGTATACCGCGTCGGGGTAGGACGACTCCCAGCCGGTCGGAGACACGAACACAAGCCGAAGGATCACTTGAGCCTCGGGGTCTGCTTCCGCCGCCTTCGAGATGAGGTAGGAAGCGATCGCCACAGATTCCGACACGGCGGAGCGGTCGACTTCGAGTTCCGTGAGCAAGAAGTGCAGGTGTACTCCCGCAGCGCCCGCCATGTGAATCTCCTCGAACACGATCGCCGAACGCTCTTCCGTGGTCGGGCTGCCAAAAAAGGCCAGCGGGGGGATGACCTTGCCCTCCCTGACCAGCGATGGAATCCCATCCCGCACTACGATCTGGGGCGCGTCGGCGGGAATCGGGATCAGCGGTTTCGGCTCCGGCTTCTTCGGCTCCTCGACGACTGTTTGGGGCTCGGGGGCGGTGGCTTCGGGAGTTCGATCTTTCGCGGACGTTCGGGTTTGCCGAGTCCTTGGCTGGACGGCTGCCGCCGCGGTGATTTCGAGGTCCTGGTGCTCTCGTCTCCTTCGATCGCGGCTCTTGCGGGGTACCGATCCACGAGCTTCCGGGCTTTGGCTGCGGGGAGGGCGGGGCTCGATGGCGCGGAACGAAAACGTAGGGAAGCCCACGGAGAACTCCTCAAGGGGATCAACCGTTGCTGGCTCGTCCTTGACCTTCGATCGCGTGCGCCTAGGCTTTCGCTGAGGCTCGACGGGCTCCGGCGCGTCCTTTGCCATGTTCGGCTCGGGGGTGGCTTCGGCAGAAACGTCCGGCTTCTTCCGCCTTCTCGATCCGCGCGGGGCAGCGGGAGGGTCGCTTGTTTCAGGAGCGGCCTCGTTCGCGGGCGGATCGCCCTCTACGTCGAAGGCGAGCTGCTTTGCGTCAGGGTCTTCGTCGGCGGCCTTGCGCCTGCGCCCGCGGGTGGAGGCTTTCGGCGCAGGCTTGCTCTGGCTTTCCGAACTTGCCTCGACTGGGGAAGCGGGCTCGGCGGACGAATCAGCAGGAGCCTCGGTAATGTCGTCAGACTGTTTCTTTCTTCGCATGTGCGGTTGTTTTGTGGGCGCCGGAGATTCAAATCGGCACGGGGTAGGGTGCGGGCTCCGGCGCGATGGTGCAATTGAAATTGGTCTTTGTCGCTTGGGTCTTCACTTCGATGCGTTGGGCGAATTCGGGTGGGTCTCATGACAGGCATCTCGCTCTCCGAACAAGAACCGTCTAACGCAGCTTACGATGGCCTTTCGCGAATCGCAAGTGAGTATGGCAGATACCTACGCTTCGGGACCCAAAGCGCGCGCGTCCCCTAGGATTTTCGCCGGGTGTTACCGAGGATTCAAACGAGGCCCGCAACGGGCCAAGAACGACAATGAACCCAATATCGCTCAACTTAGGTCCTGTCGCAGCGCACCCGAGCGGCGCAGCAGGGCGAATCCAATCCGAGCCGAACGGGAAGCGTCGAAACGACAAGGCACACCCGCCGCCTGGCGGACTGGGTCCACCTGGCGCGGCATCGCGGACGGGAGGAGAAGCAAGAGACAGAGGGCCGATCGCCCCGTCGAAACAGCCGGACTCCGAACCCCAAAACCCCGCGAAGCCCGTAAACGCCGACGCCGAAACGGCTCCCTCGAAACTCCAAGCGAGCACGGCAGAAGCTGAAGTTCCTCTGGCAGCGCCTTCTTGGGGTGTCCCTGAGAACTTTCAGTCGCTTGTGGTCTCCGTTATGGGAGGCGCACAGCCAATCATCGCCGAGCCCGCTGCGGCTCCGATTCCGGATTCGCTTCGCGCGGAAGCAACGGCCGGAACGGTTCCTTCGGCAGCTCAAGCGGGATCCGTCTCGATCCCAGGCTTCGTCCTCGGGGATCGAGCGGGAGATGCCGCTCAACCTGGGGAAGCCTCGGTCTTTGACCTTCCTGTGGACGAGTCTTTTGCCGCGGAACTCGTGCCGGGCCCGCTCATTCAGGGCTCAAGCGGCTCCGAATCGCAAAGCATTGCGGAGGTTCCGGAGCCGATCCTCTCACCGATTTTCGATTCAACTCAAGTTGCAGGCGACTCCTCTGAGAAGGCCGCTCAGACCCGATCGCAGGTAGGTAATGCCCCGGCCAAAGCAAGCGAAGCGGCGGAGGTTGCGAGCGCGGCCCCTCTCGTTGAAGGCGAAGGCGCGGCGGCCCAACTCGGCCCCCGTGAAAGCGCTCCGGCCGGACGCACCGACGTAGCGACTGCAACTCCTTCGGGTTCGGCGGGAACACAGCCCGAGTCTTTCACAGGCGGCGAAGGCTCGGTCGGCGCAGAAACACCTAGTGACCCAGGCGCCTCTCTCAAGGCAGAACCTGCCTCCGGTGACGCCGCAGGCTCGGAAGGGCCGCCCCTCGACGTTATCAGAGCCGCCAGTGCTCAGACGACGCCGCTAACGCGTGTTCGATCTGAGCCCTCCGAACTGACGAGCCTTTCTGCGGACGTTCGCAACCGCGTCGTGGCCCAAGTTGCCGACCATATCGAGTCGATCCTTGCCGTCCGACCCCGCAACGGTGTCGTGTTGCAGCTCGAACCCCACGATCTTGGGGTGGTCGAAATCGGCCTGAAGGCAACGGAAGGCGGCGTCGAAGCGAAGCTCGCTGCGAGTCACGCGAGCGTTCACGCCGCTCTCGAACAGAGTAAGGCGCAACTCGGCGCGGCTATGGAAGCGAAAGGGCTGACGGTGGTTGCGCTGACGATTGAGTCCCAGTCCGACCTCGGAAGCCAAGCTCACCAGCAGGCACAGCCCGACTCGGGCCAGCCCCAAAACGCCTCACTTCGAGGCCAGGGTCTGCACCGCACTTCCGAATCGACCACGCTAACGACCTTCTATGATGCGCGGCGGCAATCAGCCGGCGTCGACATCTGGATCTAACGGAGAACAACGATGAACCCGATCACACCCTTCAATCCGAACGATTACTACGGGGTTACGCTCCCGAAGCCGAAGTCGGAGTTGAACATGGAGACGTTCCTGCGGCTCTTGACCGTTCAACTCTCGCACCAGAACCCTTTGGAGCCGATGAACGACAGGGACTTCTTTGCGCAACTCGCCCAACTCGGGCAGGTCCAAGGAATGTCGCAAATGCAGGAAGCTGTGAACGCAACGCAGGCCAACTCCCTGCTGGGTAAGCGAGTGTCCGCACTCTACACCGAGCCGGGAAGCGGGCTTACGGACCTCGTCACAGGCACGGCGACTCGACTGATCGCCAATAACGGCAAGTATGAGGTCGTCATCCGGACCGACAACGGCTTCGAGTTGACGGTGCCGACTTCCTCGATTCAGACCGTTGAACTTACCAACCCTTAGGAGACGCAAGAGATGAGCAATCGAATCGACAACGCGCAGGTCGCAGAACTCCTGAGTCGTCAAGTCGCCCCGGTTTCGCCGCGGCCTACCGAGAAAACGACGGAGTTTCAAGACCTCCTGGGCTCAAGGCTCAAGCTCAGTGGACACGCCCAGACGAGGATGCAAAGCCGGAACATCCAGCTTGAGGCCTCGCAGTGGGATCGCGTCATGAGCGGAGTCGAACGCGCTGCGGAAAAAGGGGGGCGCGAGTCGCTCCTGATGATCGACGATGTGGCTCTCATTGTGAGCATCAAGAATCGCACGATCATTACGGCGGTCGACAAGGCCCATCTTTCCGAGAGCGTTTTCACGAACATCGACAGCGCGGTCATCGTTTGACCCCACGACCCCACGACACCCAATCGAAACCATCAAACAAAGCTCAGCGCGAAACACCGGACAGGATCGAGGTGAAACACCGAGAGTGTCCTCGCGACATCCCGATAGGATGACGCCCCTGCTCTGAGCGAACGGAGGACAACACACAATGCTACAGGCACTACTCGCAGGAGTTGCGAGCATCAAAGCGCAGCAAACGCGCATCAACGTCATCGGCAATAACCTTGCCAACGTGAACACCGTGGCTTTCAAAGGCTCGCGCGTGACCTTCAAGGACATGATCGCCCAAACGATGAGAGGGGCGAGCGGACCCACCGGGACGCGCGGCGGCCAGAACGCGCTGCAGTTCGGATTGGGAGTTCTCGTAGCCGGCACGGATGTCAACAACGAGCAAGGATCGCTCAACGCTACGAACCGCCCCACCGACATCGCCGTCCAAGGAAACGGCTATCTCATCGTCGGCAATGGGAGTCGGATGCTCTACACCCGCGATGGAGCTTTCGACCTCGATGCCAACGGCGACCTCGTCCACCGCTCGACGGGGGAAAAGCTGTTGGGCTGGAGCGCAGACGCCGACGGGGTAATCGACACGAGCGCCCCGGTAACGGCAGCGTCCTCCATCCGCATCCCGATCGGGCAGCTTTCCGCAGTTCAAGTCACGACGAAGGTCGAATTCGCGGGCAACCTCAACGCGAACGCCCTTCCGGCCGACGAGTGGCAAACTCAGTTCGCCGTGTACGACACCTTGGGAGGAAAGCACGATCTTCAGATGAGGCTCTTCAACCGCGTGGCTAATCCCACCGGCGCCGGAGTGCCCGCGGGCGCGATCAGCGCGTGGTCTTGGGAGGTGACGGAACCCCCTTCGGCTACGGTGATCGGAACTTCGGACGGCGCGACTCCCACCGGCGAGCCCCTCTACTTCGATGCCAACGGGCGGCTGCTGAACACTTCGGCGGTCCAGGGCGTCACAGTCGCAGCGTCCAACGCACCCGCCTTCACGTTCAATCTGAACTTCTCAGACGTGAACCAATTGGCCAGCGAGACCCAAGTGCAGGCGAGCAGCCAAAACGGGTACCCGCCTGGATCGCTGCAGGGACTCGCAATCGGCGCAGATGGCGAGATTTTGGGCCTGTTCACGAACGGCATCACTCGTTCCCTCGGCAGGATCGCTATGGCGGTCTTTTCCAACCCGGCAGGGCTTCAGATTTCGGGGAGCAACACCTGGAGAATGACCGACAACTCCGGCATTCCGGTCATCGGAACGGCCGCGACGGGCGGGCGAGGAACCCTGAACGCCGGCTTTCTGGAGCAGTCGAACATCGACATCGGATCGGAGTTCACCGACCTGATCGTCACCCAGCGAGGGTTCCAAGCGAACACCCGCGTAGTGACGACCGTCGACGAGATGATGCAGGACCTGCTGAATATGAGGCGGTAGGTAAGTTAGGCTAGCGCAGAGCAGGGCGGCAATGGGAAACCCGCGGCCGCCCTTCTTGCTGCTACCGAGTTGGGATTAGCTACTCTTCTTCGGTGGCGGCGTGTTCGCGAAGTCGCAAAGTGATGCCTCCATGAACCGCGCTTACGTCGAGCGAGCCCGCTCCCGATCCCAACCGACCCGTAATGTGCTGGTCCATTCGAGCCTCGTCTTCGAGGACGATATCGCACAGGACGTCGCCCCGGAGGGTGGACAAGGACACGCGGCAGTCCGAACCGTCGGAGATCGCGAGTACGGCGTCGCCATCGACCGTGCGAACGCTCACCGTGCCGGAGATCGGTTCTTCGAGGTCAAGGTTGACCGCGCCGGAAACAGATTCGATGGAGAGGGTGCGACCGGAACATCCTTGCAGCGTCACGTCGCCACGTGCCGTTCGGGCGTTGATGTTGCCCTTCACGTCAGACAAGACGATGTCTCCCGATTTGCTCTCCAGACGGACCGACGGAGATTCGATTCGTTCCAACTTCATATCGCCAGCCTGCGAGGAGACCTCGACAGGTCCTGATAGACCCGAGATCTTCACGTCCCCGCTTTGCACCGACAGGCGACAACCCGGCCCCGTATCGCGCACGTCCACGTCGCCCGCCTGCGTCTTGACCTCGACCACCAAGGGCAGGGCGAGGGTGACTTCGATATCGACCGAAAGGTCCGGAATGTCGGGCTGGCGGATGAGAACTTGGTGATCGCTCTCTTCGACGACGATCGTGTAGGCGTCCGCGTTCTCCCGTGCCTCGTACTCGTCCGCGCCCCGTACCTTCGCGATCGCTTTCACGACACTCTCGGCCGAACCGCCGACTACGCTCACGTCGCCGCAAGGGTTTTCGATCCGCAGGACCTTCGTCTCCGCGACCTTGAGAGGAAGGGTGACCTCCCTCACTTCGTAGGCTCCAAACCAGCCCAGGCGCAGCTTTCCTTTCTTGACCTTGTCGATCGCGCCCTGCAAGCCCTCATAGCCCTTCTTCGCCCCGGTGCGAACCTGCCGGGCGACGTCTTGCCAATCGACCGCAGTCGAGACCTCCCGGCCCAAGCCCTCCATGAAGTCGACGAAGGACTTCATCGGGTCGGTGGCTTTTGCCGAACCCTCCTCAGCGGAAGCGGTGTCGGACTCGCCTTCAGATTCCTTGGACTCGGACTCGCCCGCGTCCTGTTCGGGAGCGTTGAACGCGTCGATCAACTCCGCTGCGTCCTCGGGGCTGAGCTTGCCCTCTTGGACGAGTTGCATGATTCTTCGAATCTCTTCCTTCACTTTCTGACTCCTTCGCGAATTCGTTTCTTGGCTTCCTCGGGCGTGATCTCGCCGCGTTCAAGCTGCTCGATGATCTTCTTGGTTCTTTCGGATCGGTCTCGTTTGGGGCTTTCGTCGCGCGCGGGCGGGAGGCCGAGGGCTTCGAGCAATGCGTCGAGCCGGTTTCGAACGGTTGGATAGCTGATCCCGAGTTCTCGCTCGACGCAACTCAATACCCCGCGGCACCGAAGAAAAGCCTCCAGAAACGCCGCTTGTTCGGGCTCGAGCCGGGAGTATTTGGGAATGGCAAACCTCCCTCGAATCACGACCCCACTGTCATCGCAGGTGAGTTCGCTCACGTAGAGGCTCTGGCCCGACACCGGGTCCTTATGAGGAATGTCGTGCAGAGGTCGCTCGCTCATGACATAGCAGCATACTTGAATTATTGAAGTGAGGTTTCACATTTTGGGATGTTTGATTGCAGAACAATTAGAAAACACAAGTTTCAGGTTTCGGATCGTGATGTTCTGCCGCATCCATTCGTCCGCGAGAGAGGTATAGTTGGCGCATGACAGCTTCCTTGGAATCTCTGGAGTCCCGTTTCGCCGACATCAAGGCCCTGCAGGCCGCCATCGCGATGATGGAGTGGGACCAACAGACCTATATGCCGCGGGGTGGGTCGCCGGCTCGGGCCTCACACTTGGGGTCTCTCAGCCGGATTGCCCACGAGATGTTCGTGTCAGAAGAGATCGGGGCGCTCCTTGGGCGTGCGAAATCGGAGGTGGACCCCGACTCGGAAGAGGGCGCGCTCGTTCGGGTCGCCCAGAGGGAATACGACCTCGCTACGAAGGTCCCGGCGGAACTCGTTTCAAGGAAAGTCCAGCTTGCGGCGGAGGGCCACGAGGTTTGGATGGCGGCCCGGGCCAACAACGATTTCGAACGATTCCGCCCCTACCTCGAGCAGATGTTCGAGATCGCCCGCCAGGAGGCCACCTATCTTGGGTATCGCGATCACATCTACGATGCCTTGTTCGATCAATACGAGGAGGGGGCGAAGGCGGCGGACGCGACGCGGCTGTTCGAGACCCTCAAGGCGCCCTTGGTCGAACTCGTTCGTCAGATCGCAGAAAGTCAAAACGACCCCGACGACAGCTTCCTCACGGGCGAGTGGCCGGAATCCAAGCAGCGCGAGTTCACGGAGTTCCTGGTCAAGGAGATCGGCTTCGACATGAACCGAGGTCGGCAAGACGTCGCCCCGCATCCGTTTTGCACCGGATGGTCGGTGGGCGACATTCGATTGACGACTCGATTCAAGCCGTACCTTGCATCGTCGATCTTCGCCTCGCTCCATGAGGCAGGGCATGGGATGTATGAGCAAGGTTCGCCGGCCGCTTGGGATTTGAAGCTCCCAATGCTGGTCGGAGGCGTGTCATTGGGAGTTCATGAGAGCCAATCCCGTCTGTGGGAGAACATCGTCGGCCGTTCGCGCCCGTTCTGGAAGAGGCACCTGCCCGAACTGGCCCACCGCTTCCCTGAGTTCTCCGAAGTCCCGCTCGACACGTTCTATCGGGCCGTGAACAAGGTCCAGCCCTCTCTCATTCGCGTGGAAGCGGACGAAGTCACGTACAACCTCCATATCCTCGTGCGATTCGAACTCGAATGCGACCTACTTACCGGCGACCTGAAGGCCAAGGACCTTCCCGCCGCGTGGAATGCCAAGTACAAGGAGTATTTGGGAATCGAACCGGAAACGGACTCCGACGGGTGCCTCCAGGACGTCCACTGGTCGAGCGGTCTCATCGGCTACTTCCCGACGTACAGCATGGGCAACTTGCTCAGCTACCAGATATGGAACGCCCTGCGGAAGGACCTCGGCGACACCGACGCGCTCATCGAGCAAGGCGAGTTCCGTCCGATCCTGGGCTGGCTCCAAGAAAACATCTATCGCCACGGAAAGCGCTACCAGCCGCAGGACCTGATCGAACGCGCGACCGGTAGGCGGATGGAAGCCAACGACTACCTCACGGGCATCCGCGCCAAGTACTCGGAACTCTATGGGCTGTGAAGTCGCCGCATCCGATCGATTGCAGGCTGAGGTGAGAAAGCGGTAAAGAAAGGTCGGGAAGGCAAGCCTCGCGTGGTGATCGTCGGGGCGGGTTTTGGGGGGTTGCAGGCTGCCCGCAGCCTTAGGCGGGCGCCAGTCGAAGTCCTCGTCATCGACCGCCAGAACCACCACCTGTTTCAACCGTTGCTCTACCAAGTGGCGACCGCCGGACTCTCGCCCGCCGACATCGCGGTTCCGATTCGGAGGCTTCTGCGAGGTCAAGAGAACGCGGAGGTCCTGATGGCGGAGGTTCGGGAGGTCGACGCCCAACAAAGCATCGTTCGCCATTCGATGGGCGAGGTCCGTTACGATTATCTCGTTCTCGCGACGGGCGTTCGCCACGCCTATTTCGGGAACGATGCATGGGAAGCCGACGCGCCCGGACTCAAGACGCTCGATGACGCGGTCGCGATCCGCCGGAAGGTGCTTGTCGCTTTTGAGAGGGCCGAGGCTTCGACCGACCCCTCCGAGCGGGCGGGATGGCTGACCTTCGTCATCGTAGGCGGAGGCGCAACGGGGGTCGAACTTGCGGGTTCCCTCGCCGAACTCTCGCGCAGGGCGCTGTCATGGGATTTCCGCAGGATCGATCCGGCAGCAGCGCGAATCGTCCTCATCGAGGCCGGGGACCGGGTTATGGCGTCGTTCGACCCGAAGCTATCCCGCTTTACTTTGGAAGCACTTGAGTCGTTGGGGGTGGAGACAAGACTTGGAGCAAAAGTGACCGACGTTCACCCCGACGGAGTCGAGACCACCGAAGGCCGCATCGAAGCTCGAACGGTCATTTGGGCCGCAGGCGTCCAAGCCACTCGCGCCACGGGGTGGTTGGACGCGCCGCGCGACCGGGCCGGGCGCATTCGAGTGCTTCCCGATTGCCGGGTTCCAGGGCATGAGAACCTCTTCGCCATCGGCGACGCGATGACCCTTAAGGGCTCTGAGGGGGAGCCCCTGCCGGGGGTTGCCCAAGTCGCGATGCAGCAAGGGAAGTTTGTGGCAGGGGTGATCGCGCGCGAGGTTCGCGGACAGCGTCCGGCTGAGGCGTTTCGCTATAAGGACAAGGGCAATATGGCGACGATCGGCCGCCGCCTAGCCATCGCCGAACTCGGTTCGTTGCGACTCAAGGGCGCTCTTGCGTGGCTGATTTGGGTCTTCGTCCACATTTGGTACCTGATCGACTTTCAGAACCGCGTTCTGGTCTTCCTGAAGTGGATTTGGGCCTACGCCACCTTTCATCGGGGCGCGCGCCTGATTACGGGGGTGGACGCCGAGAGAGACCCGAACCTCAGTAATCCACAGGACGAAGGTAATAGTCGCCGATCGAACTCGAACTGAGCATGGCGACCGTGGGGGGCCTGCGCTTCCAATGCGTCGCATCGACCCAACGATCGACTTGAGTGACTTTTCGCTCCTCGAACCCCGCTTCGACGAGCAGCCTGGCGGGGAATCCCTTCATCCGGTAATGGAGGATCCGATCTGCCTCTTCGTAGGTGATCCCGAGGTCGCCTTCGTCGGTTTGGTCAGGCTCCAGATCGGCGGTCGGTAGCTTCTTGCGGATGGGCTCGGGAACCTGTAGGTGTTCCGCCAACTGCCGCACCTGGGTCTTGAAAAGGTCGCCCAGCGGGTTGATTGGGGGAGAATCGTCGGCGTGCCATGTGAAGTACCCGAACATCCTCTCGGTCTTGTTGCCCGTGCCGATGGGGAGCGCTCCCAGCTTGGCGGAGAGGTCGAAAAGCACGATCATCCGGGCTCGCGCGCAGACGTTGCCCAGCCTGCGAGGCGTCAGCGCTTCCCAATCCGCGTACCCGTCGACCATTCCTGTTATGTCCACGGTGAGCGTTTGCAAGCCCAGATGGTCGATCACGAGTTGCGCGTGGGTCAAGCTGTCCGGTGAAGAGGTCTTGTACGGCATTCGAACGGCAACGACATTGTCGGGCCCAAACGCCTGAGCGCAAAGGTACGCGGTTACGGCGCTGTCGATCCCACCCGAAAGCCCGAGAACCGCTTGGGTGATACCCCGCCTCCTGATGCACTCGTCTCGGAGGAACTGCACGAGCCACGTCGAAACGAGCTCGGCGTTGAGGCGCAAAGGCTCGCTGGAGTGAGGGTCGATCTTCGAACCCCAAAAAACGGGCACGGCCATGAACGAGATGGTACTTCGGCCCGTCCGAGTTTGCAACTTGCGGCCAACTGAGCAAATCGCAGGGAGGGCACAAAGTCCCCCCTCTGCAAGACAATCTGAACGGCGGACCAATATGTGCAGTACATTTAGAAAGACCTCTCGCGGCCCCGTCCCATTCGCCGAAGGCGTCGCGACCAAGGAGAAACCGAATGTCTGGTAGCTTGAAACTCGGTGTAGTCCTCATTCTCGGAGTGATCGGCGTTGCCCTCGCGATCAGCGTCCTCAAGAGCTTGATAAACCTGATCATGCCCATCGCGATCGTCGCGGGCGTGGGCTTGATCCTTTACGGCCTGATCAATCGCAAGGCCCTCGGCGGGTCAGGTCGGCGCTACCTGCCTTAGCGAATCGCCTTCTAACGTCACTTCACGCCTTGGCCCGAGGGTAAAACTCGGACCATGCTTGTCTCCCTGATCTCCGCGGCGCTCTCCCTTTCGTGGATCGCGCAAGACGCCACTCCCATCGAGCGCGACACGTACGGAGTCCCCCACATCTATTCGTCCTCGCTCGAGGAAGCCTTCTTCTATGCAGGTTTTGCTTGCGCGGAAGACCGCCTATGGCAGATGGAAATGAGCCGGAGGCTTGCGAGGGGGAGTCTCGCCGAAGTATTGGGCGCTTCTCGCGCCGCGGCCGACCAGACGGCGGCTGCCTCGCGGTACACCGACGAAGAGCTCAAAGAGCAATTCGACCAACTCTCTCAACGCGCTCAGACGATCTTTGAGAGTTACGCCAAGGGGGTCAACGCCTACATTCGGCTCGCCCGCTCGTCGGACACATTGCCCCCAGACTACGGCGCCAATGGGTTCGAGCCCGCGCCTTGGACCGTAGAGGATTCTGCCGCCATCGCCATTCGACTCTTTCAGATGTTCGGACGCCGAGACCCGGGTGAGTTGAGGGCGCTGGCCCTCCTTACGTACCTCAAGACCCAACCCGTCAAGGACCAACTTCCCGACGTGCTCGATGACTTCCTCTGGCAAAACGAGCCCACCTCTCCCACCACGGTGCAGGCCGACGACGACCCGCTCGCCAAAGACCCTCCGAAGCTGTTTTCCTTCACGAGAAAGGACACCGAGAGGCACCTCGCAGCCTTACCCAACGTGAGTCTCTTGGAGCTGCTTCCCGCAGTACTCGCCCAAGACGAGCGGGAGCTTCTTGCCGTGGCCCAAGAGCTTGCCGTTCCCTACAAGACGGGCAGTTACGCGGTCGCAGTTGCCCCGAAGCGGTCGGCGACGCGCTCGCCCCTTCTCCTTTCCGGGCCCCAGATGGGGTTTCAAACCCCCTCCATCGTTCACGAAATGTCGATTTCCGCGCCCGGCTATATGGCCGCAGGGATGGACGTCCCGGGCGTGCCGGGAATCGCCGTGGGCCATTCTCCTTCGGCTGCGTGGGGTCTAACCACCGGCGTAGCGGACACGGACGACATCTTCTACTTCGAGTCTCCCCAAACCGGGAAGTACCTATTCGAGGGCGAGGAGAGGGCGATCGAGGAGGTTCCGATGCCGATTAAGGTGAAGGACCAGCCTGACCTTTCGACCGTCCAGAAGCGCACGATGTGGGGGCCGGTCGTGCTCGAATCGCGCAGCACCAAGACGGTGTTCTGCAGGAGATCGGCGAGTTGGATGAAAGAGTTGCTTTCCGTCGACGCCATGCTCGCCGCGGCGTCGGCAAAGAAGCCCGAGGACCTCGACTCCCTAGCGGAGTCAGCAACCGTCAACTTCAACCTGATCGCCGCGTTTGCGACGGGCGATATCTCGTATCGGTACGTGGGGTACGTGCCAGTAAGAAAGCCCGGCTGGGATTCACGGTTGCCCCTGCCTGCGAGCCGCGCCACGGATTGGAGCGGCAGGCTTCAAGCGACCCAAATGCCTCGGGTCGACAACCCGGCGTCGGGCTTGATCGTGAACTGGAACAACAAACCCATAGCTTGGTGGCCCAACGGTGATACCCCCGCGTGGGGGAGGCTCTTCCGAGTGAGCGCGCTCCAGCGCAGGCTGAGCGCCCCTTCGTTAAGCGTGTCCGATCTCGAACTTGCGGTCTTCATGATCGCGCGGGAAGACCCCGACTGGACCGAGCTTGCGAAACTCATCCTTCCTGCGCTCCGTGAGGCGGCGTATTTAGGCACGCTATCTGACGCCGCGAATTATTTGCAGAGCTGGAACGGCTTGACGATCTCCGGTTCGCAAGGCGCGAGCCTCTACTCAGCCTTGCTCGATGCGCTTCGGCCCGCGATCGTGTCCCCGAAAGCGGGCAGGTTCATGACGCCGGACTTGATGCGACTGGCGGTTCAACCCTCGGTGCTGTTGAGGGCCCTGGAGCGCTCCACTCGGGTCGCCTACCTGGGGGAAAAGTCCGGCAACGAGATTGTGCGGGAGGCTTTTGAGAAGGTGGTGCAGACCCTTTCCACCCAACGGGGTCCCGACCCCGGCCTCTGGGGATTTCGGCCGGGAGGCATCGCTCTAAGGACGGAACCCCCGATTCCTTATGGCAACCGAGGGACGTTCCTCCAGATCGTCGAAGTGAGGAATCGGCCCGTGGGAAGAAGCGTTCTGCCGCCAGGGAACGCCGAGTCGGGCGAACACAGCTCCGATCAAATCCCGCTGGCGAGAGCGTGGACCTATAAGCCCATGAGAATACGGCCCGCACAGGCCGGTGGAAGTCCCGCCGGAGGGCGCTGAATCGCGCGGTTTGGAGTCGATTTGGGTAGACTGAACCCTCTGAGCGGTCCCGTCGTCTAGCGGTTAGGACATCGCCCTCTCAAGGCGAAGGTCGCGGGTTCGAATCCCGTCGGGACTACCAATGTTTCAACCTACGAAGCCGGCGAGCCCCACAAGGGAGCCGCCGGCTTCTGGCATGTCAGTCTTGCGTTTGTCGTTCTATCTCAGGTCTGCCGCGGTCGCGTCCTTATAAAGGCGCCAAGCGCCTACGGCCGATGCGACAGCCAAGATCAGGGCGATCCAGTGGTACAACATTCCCCCTCCTATCCCACGTCTCGCGTTGTCTTACACTCGCTATTTGCCTTGAAAACGGAGGGAGTTCCCTGGCATTCCGAACGGGAGAAGGGAAGTCTGGCACCCTTGCTGTCGGCGAAGTTGCCAGCCAGCAAAACAGTGGAGCCAATAGGACCCTGAAATCGAAACCGACTCAATCCGGCAGCGCCAGAGCGGGCCGCTACTCGCCGGTTGCGGTCTTGTTCACGAGCTTGGCGATGCGGGACTTGCGCCGCGCCGCCTGGTTCTTGTGGATGATGCCGTGCTCAGAGGCCTTGTCGAGCATCCGAGCAGCGGCCTGTAGCGCCTTCTGCATCGCTTCGGGGTCGCCACCCTCGGCGGCCTTTCGGACGTTCTTCACATAGGTCTTCAGAGCGCTTTTCGCCGACAGATTCCGGGCTCGGCGCTTGGCCGACCTCCGAAGGTCCTTTTTCGATGATTTCAGATTAGCCATGGTTGCTGCGAATGCGAGTTATACCCGACGTGGGCCTCACTTCTTGATGAACTTCTTCTTCGTCTTGTCGAACCCGAGATCGACCTTCTTGCCGTCGTAGTGCCAGACCGGCGATCCCGAACGCTGATAGAAGCATTGGTAGCTGCTGAGGAGGGAAGCCACCAGCCGACGGGTCGAACGGCGAATCACGTTGACCTCGGCGAGAATCGTCAGGAAGTCCGCGCCCTTGTGCCAGTGCGCCATCACTTCAATGAGCACGTCCTTGGTACTCATACCGTCGCTCCTCGATTGGATTTCGCGAAGCTGTTCCATTCGCTGCGGGCTGATGAAGAGCAGCGGGTCGGCTTGGTCTTCCCATGCGAACTCGAACACGTTGGGGCGATCGGTCTTGGTTATGTTGAACACCGCGCCGCTCTCCACAGGCTGCTCGAACCACCAGTCGATCAAGTTGTAAAGAAGTCGAGCTTCGAGGTTGGCCCAAGCCTGAAGTTCGCGGCCTTGGGTGTCGATGAAGATCAGCTCTTGAATCTTCGGCTCAGCTCCGAGGAAGCCCGTCGGCATCTGGCACAGGGGGAACGTCCCCAGTTCACGATGAATCGACTTCAGCACGAGCCTAAGCGTGGCGGGCATCGTTTTCGGCGCAGGGAGCGAGTCCTCGTCGAGAACGTCGGTCGCAAGCGGGTGCGTGAGCAGTTTGCGAAGTGAGGTGCTGAGGCCCTCGTCGGTGAGCTCGACGTCGATCGGCTCGCCTTCCTCATCGACCGCGCTGCTCACGACGAATTGGAACGGGTCAGGAACCGAGTAAATGAAGTCGGGCGCGGATTCCGGCTTGCGGAATCGATCGCCCCCGACCCACCAGACCTTTCCGCTCTCGCGCAAGGCGTCGACCACGTTCGCCATATCGTCGGGGAACGTCTTGCTCATCGGTGTGATCTCGTAGGTCTCTTCAAGGAGCTTGGTCACCGTAATGGATTCGGGCGCGCCGAGGATCTTCGCGGTCATCTCCTTAATGTCCGCCGCCTTGACTTCAATCGGCGCAGCGTCTTCGAGCTGAACCGACGGGGCCAACTTCTGGGCCACCTTCGTCGCGGAACTGATCCAACCCTTGACGTCCGATTCCGCGTGCATGACGCCGTCGCCCCCATAGACGAACCCGGGGCCGCGATAAGCCGAGAGAAGAACTCTCGCGCATCGTAGAGCCTGTGGGCTTTCGGGTCTTGAGGGTTGAGAGAAAGCCAAGCGACCGCTCCCAGAATCTTCGCGCTCATCGGGGCGGCAGCCTTGAGGGCCTGAACGGCGCAGTCCTTGGCGCGCCAATCGACGCCAGACAGCTTCTTAGCGGCCGCCTCCACGTCCTTGGCGTCAACCTGATTGAGGGCATAGGCCCGTTCGAGCGTCTCACCGCTCGCTTGAAATGCCCACTCCGCCAAAGCGACCTGGTCGTCATCGGTGTACAGGAACAGCGCGCTTCCTTTGATGATGCGAATCAGCCGCTCGGGCGACCAGTCTTGCGATTCGGGCCGAATCCAAGAAAGCTCTTGCGCTAGGCTCTCGATCGGCATCGGGCCGCCAAATCGTTCGAGCGTGACTTGAATTGCGCGAACGAACGGGGCTTCGGCCGACTCGATGCGCGACGTCGGGATCCACTTTCGGTCGTGATAAGCGAAGCGCTCCGAGTTCGTCGCAAGCAACGATTTCAGCGCATCGAGGCCCAGCCCATGAGGGCCCAGCTTCTCGGCAAGCTCACCCAGCCGGACAGCGCCCTCCATCGTCGTTAGCTCTTGGAGGATCAGCCGATCGGCATACGATCGCGCGCTCAATTCTTCGGGACGTAAGGAAGTCGGATTCGCCACGGTGTAACCTCGCGTCAATACCATAGACGCAAGGCGAAATTATGGCACATTCGCGGTCCTGAACGTCTACAACAAGTTTTGAGGTAGCATCCGGGCTGCAAGGGCGCACTGAATCATGAGGCCGCGCGGGTTCACACTGGTCGAGATTCTCGTGGTGATTGGCATTATCGCCATTGTGTCCGCCATCGTGTTTCCCGCGGTGATCCGAGCCAAGCGTTCTGCGTCGCAAGCCCACTGCATCTCGAACCTCGGGCAGGCGGGCAAGTCCATGATGATGTACATGTCCGACTTCGATGATCAGTTTCCGAACGGCGTCGATTGCGTGGATAAGTACCGCCCTGAGATATGGGCGCCCTACCCTCAATGGCAAGCCCTCATCACCGTCCTGCCGCTCATGCATCAACTGCTCCAGCCTTACGTGAAGAGCTTCGAGATCTTTCGCTGCCCGAACGACCTCGGCACAAAGGTCGTGGACAACCACTATGACCTGGAGTTTCTGAGTTCGCCCTCTCTGTATGCGACTTATGGGTCCAGCTACTTCTACCGCACCGAACTCACGTTCCGACGTATCCCGCACACCGCCCTCCAAAACCCGGCCGCGATCAACATGCTGTTCGACGCGGCGGGCCATTGGCATTCCGGAGAACGAGAGCTGCTCCTCGGCATGAGCATGGAGGACTACCGGTCTACGGTCAACAAATTCCGCTACAACATCCTTTTCGCCGACATGCACGTCAAGTCATCGACCTTCGGAGACCTTCAGAGAGCTTGGTCGATCGACGTTCAGTAGCGCGGCCGTACGGCGTGGTCATCGGGGGCGAGCTGCACCTTGGTGTTGAGCCTGTATTCGAGAACGGCGTTCTCACCCGCTTGCGCCCCCACACAGGGGTCCCCGAGCCGTTCGTCCTATCTGCGCCCTTCGTCAACGCGCACTCCCACTTCGAATACCGCGGGCTAATGGGGCGGGTCGAGGAGCGAGACTTCTTCGGTTGGATTCGCAGGCTCGTCCAACTCAAGGGCGAGCAAACGGAGGACGAGGTTCGATGCGACACCTGGATCGCCGCCCGCGAGAATCGCGCCTCGGGCATCGCGCTCGTCGGCGAACACTTCGACCGGCCCCATTCACCTGCCGCCGTTCGCGAGTTTGGCCTGATGGGCCGGCTCTTCGCCGAAGTGATCACGTTTTTGGAGCACGAAACGCCCCAAGAGAAGCTCGAAACGGTTTCGAGGAAGGCCGCCGAAGCGACCAGGGCCTCCGGGCTTCCCGCCTACGTGAACCCGCACGCCCTCTACACCGTCGACGAGCCCTCGCTCAGATGGATCGCGCGGCAAGGAACGCCGCTCAGCTTGCACCTAGCGGAGTCGAGGGAGGAAGCGGACCTCTTTCGCTCAGGTACGGGTCCGTTCGCTGAATTGATGACTTCGGTCGGTTTCCCGCTACCCCCGACGGGTATCACGCCTGTGGAGTTCGCCGCTGCCCTTGGGTTGCTTCGCGCGAACGCCCAATTGGTGCATTGCTGCGAGGTTTCCGAATCCGATATCGCCCAGATCGCAGCTTCCGGGGCCTCAGTGGCGCATTGCCCGCGCTCGAACGAAGCTCTATCGTGTCCCATCGCCCCGATCCGAAGGATGTTGCGGTCGGGGATCACGGTCGGATTGGGGCTCGATTCAGCCGCCAGTTCGGGGCCGGTGGATATGTTCGCTGAAATGAGCGCTGCCATGCGGTTGGCGCACGAAAAAGGAGAACCGATCTCGCCTGAAGAATGCTGGCAGATGGCGACCGAGGGTGGCGCTCGTTCACTGGGCATGGATTCGTGGGTTTTGGGTGAGGGCTGGAGCGGCCCGCTTCTCGAAATCCATGTTCCTGATGCCCTCGGCGTCGAGGATCTGATCGAGCGAGCTTCGCCGGATAAGGTCGTGTGGAGGGACCCCATCGACTTATGAAGGCTCATTCGGCGTTGGACGAGTTGTGGGACCTCGTTCGGGCGATCCCGGCAGGCAAATGCGCCTCGTACGGCGACCTGGGAAGGATGCTCCACAATCCGGCTTCGGGATTCATGGTGGGGCGATGGATGGCGCAGGCGCCGCCCGAACTCCCTTGGTGGCGGGTCGTCGCGAAAGACGGGCGACTGCCGATCCACAAACGGGACCCTCGCCTGGCCGAAGAGCAGCGCCTGAAGCTGGAGAGCGAGGGGGTCGAGATCGGGGAACGGATCGACATGGAACGCTTCGGCTGGCGCTGAACCCGCCCTTGCCCCTCAGATACAATGGGGCTCATGCCCGATCGATACGACCCGACGACGTTTGAGTCCAAATGGCGCGAGCGCTGGAGGAGCGCCGACCTCTTTCGGACTCGCGAAGACCCCGAGCGGCCCAAGTTCTACGGGCTCGACTTCTTTCCGTATCCTTCGGGCGCGGGCTTGAGCGTCGGCCACTGCCGCAACTACATCCCGACCGATGTCCTTTGCCGCATGAAGTTCATGCAGGGCTACAACGTGCTGCACCCGATGGGGTTCGACGCGTTCGGGCTTCCGGCGGAGAACGAGGCGATCGCGAAGAAGACGCACCCTGCTCCGATGGTGAAGAGCTACGGCGAGAATTACCGCAGGCAAATGGACCTCATCGGGATCAGTTACGACTGGAGCCGCAGCTTCTATTCGAGCGATCCTGAGTACTACCGTTGGACCCAGTGGATCTTCGAGCTTCTCTATAAGAAAGGCCTCGCCTACCGGCGGCCCGCAACGGTCAATTGGTGCCCGAAGGACCTCACCGTACTTGCGGACGAAGAGGTCGAAGGAGGGCTTTGCTGGCGGTGTGGGTCGAAAGTCGAAAGGAAGCAAATCCCCCAGTGGTTCTTCAAGATCACCGCGTACGCCGACAGGCTCCTGGAGGACCTCGATTCCCTGGATTGGCCCGAAGGCATCAAGGAGATGCAGCGGAACTGGATCGGGCGATCCGAAGGCGTTGAGTTCGAGATGAAGGTGGTTCTCCCGGATTCGGGCGCAGCCGACGATCCGAACGAGTTCCGGGTGCTCAACCGCGAGCGGCAGCCCACGTTCAGGGTGTTTACCACGCGAATCGACACCGTGTTCGGAATGACGTTTTGCGTCCTGGCGCCCGAGCACGAGCTTGTCCCTTTCTTCTTGGGCTCGACCGAGCAAGCAAGCGATCCTGAGACTGCCGAACGAGCGAGGGAAGTCGCCGATTACGTCGAGCGAGCAAGGTCGATGAGCGAAGCCGCGCGCACCGCCGGCGACCGAGAGAAGACGGGGGTGTTTTCGGGGTTCTACGCGCTGAACCCGGCCACGGGACGCCGCGTGCCGATTTGGATCGCGGATTATGTCGTCGCGAGCTACGGTACTGGGGCGATCATGGCCGTACCCGGACACGACGAGCGCGACTTCGAGTTCGCCCAGAAGTACGGGATCGAGATCGTCGAAGTCATCCGCCCTCTGGATGAGGGCTCCCCCCACGAGGGCAAAGTGTTTACGGGCAAGGCGGGAGTGCTCACCTACTCGGGAGAGTACAACGGCCAAACCGTCGAGGAAGCTCAGAAGAACCTCACACATTGGGTAACGGCACTAGGGATGGGCGAGGCGAAAGTTACTTATCGCCTTCGCGATTGGCTCATTTCGCGCCAGAGGTATTGGGGCTGTCCGATCCCCGTCATCCTCGACTCAGAAGGCGGCACGCACTTGGTGTCGGAAGACTGCTTGCCCGTGATGCTGCCCGAAGTCGAGCGCTACGAGCCGTCGCCCGACGGCAAGTCGCCGCTGGCCGGCATTCCCGACTTCGTCAACGTGACGGGCCCGGAAGGCGACCTCGCCCAGCGGGAAACCGACACGATGGGAGGCTTCGCCTGTTCGTCGTGGTACTTCCTGCGGTTTTGCGACCCCTGGAACGATGATCGGGCTTGGGACCTGGAGAAGGTGCGGCAATGGATGCCGGTGGATTGTTACGTCGGAGGGGCGGAGCACGCCGTCATGCACCTGCTCTACGCCAGGTTCTGGACCAAAGTCCTTTACGACGAGGGCCTCGTTCCGGTCAAAGAGCCGTTCCAGAGGCTGATGAACCAGGGACAGGTACTCGCGCTCACGCCATACCGAAAGCCGCGCGAGAGCGAATCGCTCGATGTGGGCCAGGAAGGGATTCTGGTTTCGTTCGAGGAGGCTCGGAGTCTCCCTGAATCGGAAGCCCTTTGGAGATGGGCTCGGATGAGCAAGTCGAAAGGCAACGTCGTGACGCCCGATGAGGTCGTGGAGAGCCACGGAGCCGACGCGCTGCGTGTGGGCGAGCTCTTTGTGGCGCCTTTCGACGCGGACGTAAACTGGTCCGACGACATCGTGGTTGCCGCGGAGAGGTTCTTGAACCGGGTGTTCCGGCTGGCCGCTCGGCTCTCCCCCACGCACGACCGAACCTGGCGAAGCGGGGTCCCCTCGGCATCCGAGGCCTCTGCCGAGGTGAGGGAAATCCGCCGAGCGACCCACCGCTGCATCGCCAAATCGACCGAGGACATCGAGCGGTTTGCGTTCAACACCTACATCGCTGCTCTGATGACGTTCGTCAATGAGATCAACGACGCCCTGAAGTCGAACCCGTCCGAATCGGACAAGGAACTTGCGTACGCCTACAGCGAAGCGCTCGAATCGCTGATCCTCCTGCTGGCCCCTGCCGCGCCGTTTTCGTGCGACGAACTGTGGGAATCGCTCGGGTATGAGGGGTTTACCTATCAGGCCGGTTGGCCCGTCGCCGACCCTGAACTCCTGAGGGCCGACCTGATGACGATAGCCGTGCAAGTCAATGGGAAGCTACGTGACACGTTGGAGATGCCTGCGGGCGCCTCTCAAGGCGAACTGGAGCAGGCGGCTCTCGCCTCGGAGCGGGTCCAAGCCCACCTCGCAGGAAAGACCGTTCGCCGGGTCATCGTTGTACCTGGGAGGCTCGTTAACGTGGTCGCGCCATGAACCGGCTCGCCCAAGCCGCCCTGCTTGGGCTCTGTGCGCTTGGGTGATCTGCTGGGCAACTCCAATCACTGCTGAAGACCTCGGCCTCAGGTTGAGCTGCCCAGCGGTCTTTTGCGGATTTCTGCCCAAGGCCGCGGGTAGCCGGTGGGCGTTGTTACGATCTTCCGGTAGACGGGGCAAACCCTCGCCGCTTCCTCGACCGGCAAGGTTCTGCGCTCGATTCGGACAAGCTCCAACCCCAACACGCGCGGATCGAACGCCTCGATGGCCGAAACGTCGGACGCAGTCCGCAGAGGCAAAACCCAACCTCCCACGGCGCACGGAGACGCGCTGAGTTCGAGTTGGATGGCTAGCGGAGCCAGCGCTCTACCGGTCACAACGTCGAACGACTCAGAGACGCCCAATTCCTCTGCCCTCCCTTGGAGAACTTCGAGGTTGGGCAGAGCTTGCGACCGCAAGAATGCGAGCGGTTTGCCCGAGGAGTCGAGAGCCGTCACATGCAGGTCTTGGCGTGCCCACGCCAGGGGCCAGGCAGGAAACCCAGGTCCCGTGCCCAGATCGAGCACCCGCGAACCCGAAGGGATGAGGTCCTGAAACAGCAGCGAATCGATCACATGCCGGACGAAGAACCGCTCACGGGGGACCCGCGTCAGGTTCACCCGTTGGTTCCACTCGTAGAGTCCAGCTTCGAACCTCGCGAGGAGGTCCCAGTCGACAGAATCCGGATCGATGCCGGTCGAAAGGAGCAGTTGCGGACGGGTGGGTTCCATCGAGAGCGCTTCGCCATCTTACACGCAAGCGGCGGCCCTCAACCCAGCTACGCCTGGCGAGTGAAGTATCCTTGCGCTCATGGCTTTTTCAACAGAACCTGCCCTAGCAAAGGGAGCAATCGACTCGAAGAAGATCGCGAAGTTTCAAGACCAGTTTGAGTCTGACGACCGCTACCTGCAATCCATGAACGCCGTCGCCGGGACCCCGGTCAGCAAGGTGGCCTTGAACCGCAGGAAGGCGAGCAAGGTCAGCCATTCGTTCAGCGTCCATCTTCCCGAGAACAAGGCCACGGCCCAAATGTCCAGCGGGCGGTGCTGGTTGTTCGCGGCTCTGAACGTGTTTCGACCGCGCGCGATCAAGGCGATGAACGTGGGCGACGATTTCGAGTTCAGCCAAAACTACGTGCTGTTTTGGGACAAGTTCGAAAAGGCCAACTACTTTCTGGAAGCGATCCTCAGCACCCTTGACGAGCCCGTAGGCAGTCGGCTTCTCGACCACCTCTTGATGGCCCCTGTGCAGGACGGCGGGCAATGGCACATGTTCGTCAACCTCGTGCGGAAGTATGGGGTGATCCCGAAGTCCGTCATGCCCGAAACGGAGTCCAGTTCGAGTACGGGACAAATGAGCTTCCAAATCACGGGCAAGCTGCGCGAATACGCTTGCCGACTGCGGGAAAGGGCGGCCTCAGGCGATCCCGAATCCGACCTCCGGGAAGAGAAAGAGAGGTTCCTCGGCGAGATCTATCGGATGCTGTGCATTCACCTGGGCGAGCCTCCGTCGGAGTTCCTTTGGCAATGGAGGGACAAGGACAAGAAGTTCACCCGCGCCGGGCAGCTCACGCCCCAGGAGTTCTATGAAAAGTTCGTCGGGATCGACCTCTCGGAGTACGTGTGCCTCATTCACGATCCCCGGCCGAAGCACGAGTTTAACCGAACTTACACGGTGAAGTTCCTCGGCAACGTCGTTGAGGGCGAGCCGATCGTCTACCTCAACGTCGAAGCCGGTCTCATGAAGCGGGCGGCCATCCACCAACTTCAGAACGAGGAGCCGGTTTGGTTCGGGTGCGATGTCGGGAAGTACCTCGATCGCGACCTCGGAGTCATGGACCCCGACCTCTTCAACTTCGACCTGGTCTATGGCACCGAGCACCGGCTGAGCAAGGCCGAGCGGCTCATGTATGGCCACTCCGCGATGACCCACGCGATGGTCTTCACGGGGGTCGATCTCGACGACTCGGGCGCGCCCCTCAAGTGGAGGGTGGAGAACTCCTGGTCCGAAAAGCCGGGCGACAAGGGGTTCTTCCAGATGTCGGATCGGTGGTTTGACGAGTTCAATTACGAGGCGGTCGTTCGGAAGGAGTTCGTTCCGGAGGAGACCCTTCGCGCACTGGAAGAGCCACCCGTCGAGCTTGATCCTTGGGACCCTATGGGCAGCTTGGCGTAGAGGTCTCTTTACGGGGAGACCCCAAAACCTCCCCGTCTCCCCTCCAGGGGAGAAGGGGATCGAGGGGATGAGGGGCTCATCCCAGGGGGCTTCGCGACCTTGTGGCCGGGGCCGACCCATAGAGCAGCCACGAAACAGACCCCGTTCCCTCTAACGAGCAGCACCCCAAAGCAAGTTTGGGGTGGCACCCAAATTGGGTCGTACCGACCCCCGCTTCACTCGGCCGAGTCGTCCCGGTCTGCTCTGCGAGTCAGACCGGGGCACCCGACGGCGACCCAAAACCTCCCCTTCTCCCCTCCAGGGGAGAAGGGGATCGAGGGGATGAGGGGCTCATCCCAGGGGGCTTCGCGACCTTGTGGCCGGGGCCGACCCATAGAGCAGCCACGAAACAGACCCCGTTCCCTCTAACGAGCAGCACCCCAAAGCAAGTTTGGGGTGGCACCCAAATTGGGTCGTACCGACCCCCGCCCCACTCGGCCTCAGGTTCACCCGGTCTGCTCTGCGAGTCAGACCGGGGCACCCGACGGCGACCCAAAACCTCCCCGTCTCCCCTCCAGGGGAGAAGGGGATCGAGGGGATGAGGGGCTCATCCCAGGGGGCCGGGTCAGAGTCGGAACTGAACCTCGGCCGCTGGCGATGCGCTCTGGAGCCTCTTTCTCCGCACCAGCCAATAGAGTCCGGCGAAAGGAGGAAGCCACAACGGGCTGTAGACCGCGATCGCGACTGCGCCCGATCCTACCTCGCGAAGAACCGACGAGAGGCCCACGACGCTCGACGCCCACGACTCGGACAGCCAGTTGGTGTCCTTGGAAGCGAGATACCCCGCTTTCGCGCTTTGCTCCAGGTCGATCTGAATCCGCGAGAACGTTACGCTATCCGAAAGAGCCTTGCGCTGGGCGGCTAGCGCTTCGATCTCTCCGCGCACTTGAGCGAGCTTCTCCCGTATGGCAATTGTTTGGTCGAGGTTGCCAGGTCGGCCGAGAAGGGTTCGAATGCTCTCCTCGGTGGCTCTAAGAGTAGCCAGACGAGCCTCCATGTCGAAAAGGCTCCCGGTCACGTCCTCGGTGGTGATTTGGAGTCCAAGCAACGTGCCGACCTCCCGGATCGCTTCGAGCGCCTGATCGAACTTGGCGGAGGGCACGCGCACCTCCAGTCGAGCTTGGGGGTTCTCCGACCCCAAACTTCCGAGCGTCGAGGCGGAAACGTAGCCTCCCATCGAAGCGACCTTCGAGGAGAGCGCCCTTGAGGCAACCTCGACCTCGTCCACGCGAAGCGACACGTTGGCCTGCCGCACGATGGAGCGGCTTGGGATCGAGTAGCTCGCGCCGGTCGATGTTGGCGTCGCCGATGCGCCCGAAGGCTCTGCCGAACCGGAGTACGACGAGGGAGCCGAGTCCATTTCGTCTTTGGCAGAACACCCCGCCACCAACAGACCCAAGCTCACGACGATGACGAACCCAATGTTGCGTTTCAACCACATGGTTCACCTCCTGTTGCAGCAAGCAACCACTGCGTTCCTTCGGGGCGTTCCTGGGTCCTAGGCGCGTGATTTCTGAACCTCTGAGGTTCCTGGCGGCCGGGCAGATCGCTATACTAAACGGGATGGACTTGGGACCTCTCTTGGAGCTTTGCGAACAGGGCGTGCGCGACGGCGTGTTTCCGGGAGCAGCGTTTGCGGTGGGCTCGGCGCAGAAGACGGAGGTCGGCTGTGTGGGTCGACAGCGCTACGAGCCATCCGCGCCGGAAATCACTCCGGCGACCCTCTTCGACATGGCGTCAGTGACCAAGGTCTTCGCCACAACGACCGCCGCCATGCTCTTGCACGACGACGGCAAGCTCGACATCGCCGCCCCCGTCGCTCGTTACCTACCCCAATTCGCGGTCGAGGGCAAGAAGGAGATCACCGTTCGAAACCTGCTCGTCCACGATTCCGGCCTGCCCGCGTACGCGAACTACCAAGGCAAGCTGACGACCTGCGAGGCGGTGCGCCAGGCTCTGCTCGAAGAGAAGCCCATCAATCCTGTAGGGAAGACCACGGTCTACAGTTGCCTGAACGCCATCAGCCTTCAAAGGGTGATCGAGGCCCTCGCTGGTGTCCCGTTGGATCGTTTTCTTTCGCAGCGGGTGTTCGGGCCGCTCGGGCTTACTTCGACTCTTTTCTGTCCGCCCGAAGCCGACTGGAGCCTCGCGGCGCCGACCGAAAAGATGGCCCGTTGGCGGCTCTCCTTCCGAAAGGAACCCCCGACCCAACCCGAAGACATCGAGCGCGCGCTCGGGGCTTGGATTCAAGGCGAGGTGCATGATCCTTTGGCCTATATGCAGGGCGGGGTCTCGGGCAATGCGGGGCTGTTCTCGACGGTCGGCGACACCGCCAAGTTCCTGCGGATGATGCTGGAAAAGGGGAGCGGTTCGGGAAAGCAGATCGTTTGCTCGGGCACGGTGGAGGAGTGGACTCGAAGGCAGGGCAGCGAGAGTTCTCGTTCGCTCGGATGGGACACCAAGTCGGCGAAGGGCTCGTCGGCGGGTTCGAAGTTCTCGATGCGGAGCTTCGGACACACGGGGTTCACAGGCACCTGCGTGTGGGTCGATCCAGAAAACGAGTTGTTCGCCGTACTCTTGACCAACCGCGTGCATCCGACTTCAGAAAACTCGAAGATCACGCAGTTTCGTCCGAAGTTCCACGATCTCGTGTTTCGCCTAGCCAAGGGGTAGAACCGAGGTCGAAACCGATAGAATGGCTGAGGATGAGTCGAACTCAAGCAGGCCGTAAACGCCGCCAATCCGAAGACTTTCGGGCTCTGCCTCGCGTCGTCGTCGAGGGCTTCTTGCCCGGCGAGCCGGCTGAGCTTCCTCAAGCGGAGTTGGATAAGCTCCGAAAGGTGCTCCGCCTTTCCACCGGAGACCCCCTGTTGATCGTGCCCGGCGATGGGACCGTGGTGCGTTGCCGGTTGGAGGGACGCCGAGTCGTGCCGATGGAGACCCTCCATCCCCAAACCGAACCCGCCCTGAAGGTGACTCTCGCTCAAGCCTTGCCAAAGGGGGACCGCATCGAAACGATCGTTCGGACTTGTACCGAAATCGGGGTGGCGAGGTTCTGGTTTTTCCCGGCGGCTCGAAGCGTCGTGCGGTGGGACCCTGGCAAGCGTGAGCACAAGCTACGGCGGCTTGCGGTCATCGCCCGCGAGGCCGTCGAGCAGTGTTTTCGAACCCAGGTCCCGACGATTGAATTCCTTGAGGGGCTGTCCGATGTGCTGGATCGCGAACCGGGTGCGGTCGTGCTTTCGGAGTCGGAGGGCCTGACCACTTGGCTCCGCGAAGCCACCGCCCCCAAGCGGGGAAGCGGCGTTACGTTGGTAGTGGGTCCGGAAGGGGGATGGACGCAGTCCGAACTTGCGATGATCGGGCACAGGGGGGTGACTCTGGGCCCTCGCGTACTGCGAACGGACACGGCCGGCCCCGCTGCGGCCGCGATCCTGCTGCTCGGCGGAGAATGAACTGGAATCAGGCTCGAAAAGGTATTCTCCGAGGCGCATGAGAAACGATTCCCGCAAGCCGGGCGACCTTCGTCCGACCTCGCTGCAGAGAGGGTTTGCCAAGTTCGCCGAAGGTTCTTGCCTCATCAAACAAGGAGACACCCATGTCCTTGTCACGGCAACCGTCGAGGACCGCGTGCCCCCATTTCTGAAGAACTCAGGTAAGGGCTGGGTGACAGCGGAGTATTCGATGCTGCCCCGATCGGGACGGCAGCGAAACCAAAGGGACACGGGACGCCCGAACGGCCGCTCTCTTGAAATCCAGCGGCTCATCGGGCGGTCGTTGAGGAGCGTAGTGAACCTGGACGGGCTCGGCGAAAGAACTATCACGCTCGATTGCGATGCGATCCAGGCCGACGGGGGAACGCGTTGCGCTTCGATCACCGCGGCCTACGTTGCGCTCCACGACGCCATCTCCTGGATGAAGAAGGAGCGGATGGTCCGCAGTGAGCTTCTCACCACCCCGCTTGCAGCGGTGAGCGTGGGCATCTATCGCAACCAAGAGCTGCTCGACCTGAATTACGAAGAGGACAAGGACGCCGCGACCGACATGAATGTGGTGATGACTGGCACGGGCAAGTTCGTCGAGATTCAGGGAACTGCGGAACAGGAGCCGTTTTCCGTCGAGACGATGGGCAGGATGCTCAGCCTTGCGAAGTCCGGCATCGACAAGTTGATCGAACTCCAGAATGCGGCGTTAGAGTCGAGCCAGGGGTTCGTCGAGTGGCGTCCGTGATCGCCAAGCTGGTGCTTGCGACCTTCAATCCTGCGAAGGCGCGTGAGATGCGACAGATTCTGTCCCGCTGCGCTCCGGCGATCGAGTTCCTCGTTCTGAGCGACTTTCCAGGGGCGATCGAAGCCGATGAGACCGGATCGACGTATGCCGAGAACGCTCTGATCAAGGCCCGAGCCGCCGCCGCTTTCACCGGGGAGTGGGCCGTTTCAGACGACGCCGGGCTCGAAATCGACGCCCTCGAAGGCGCGCCGGGGCTGCACTCCAAGAGATTCGAAGGGGTCGAAACCGATTTCCCGAGCAAAATGCGCAGGATCCTCGAGTTGATGGAGGGCGTGCCCGAAGACGAGCGAGCCGCGCGCTTCCGCTGCTGCGTTGCCCTTTGTCCTCCGCCCGCGGTTTCCCAAGTGTGCGAGGTTTTTGAGGCCGTTTGCGAGGGCCGAATCGCAAGGCAAACGAAGGGGGATTATGGATTCGGGTATGACCCGATCTTCTACTTGCCGGAACCGAACGCTCACATGGCAGAACTTCCTCCCGAAGAGAAACACAGGGTCAGTCATCGAGGCAAGGTGCTCGCGATGCTCTGCGCCCGTCTGGCGCGTCCCAACGAATAGGCGACCTGCAAGCGCGAAGTTTCCGGCGATCGGAGAGGAACCACGAAGTCGCTGGCGAACTGGCCAGAGGGAGGAACCCAAAGGGATGAGATCGGCCGACTACGGGATTGACGCTCCAAACATGCAGCGCGCGCTGTGGATTCTCGGCGCCCTTGGGGTCGCGCTGGCTTTCGCCTATCCGCCGCTGGGTCAGTACACCGTGTACGTTGGCGCGGCGTTCCTCGCCTCCGCTCTCGTCATGTTTTGGGGCAGTAAGGTCGGCAAACTCAAAGCCGTAGAACGAATGTTGAACGAATTCCCATGGACCGGCAACGAACGCGTGCTGGACGTGGGTTGCGGCAGAGGGCTTCCGCTGATCTCGGTGGCCCGTCGGCTCATCAAAGGGCGAGCGACAGGCGTCGACGTTTGGCGGGATGTGGACCTTGCCAACAACCGGATGGAGCGAACGCTCGAGAACATCTCTATCGAGCGAGTGGGGAACCGAGCGGATGTTCGGGACGGCGATGCCCGAGAGCTTCCTTTCGAAGACGAGACCTTCGATGCGGTCGTGTCGAGTTGGGCCGTCCATAACATCGCGGTGCGGTCGGGGCGAATGCAAGCGATCCGCGAAATGGTTCGGGTGCTTCGTCCCGGAGGTTGGATCGGCATTCTCGATATCGAAGACACGAAGGATTACGTCAGCGAATTGCGGGCACTGGGGATGCTGTCCGTGACGCGAAAGGGTCCCAGCTTCTTGTTCTTGATCCCCACCTACCAGGTCACCGCATGGAAACCCGAGCCCGAACGAACTGGGGAAGAAGAAGCGGCGAAGGAAGAGGCCGTACCCGTGATGGCTTAGCCCTTAAAGAGGGCCTTGACGATGAACAATAGGTTGGCAGGACGTTCAGCGAGTCGCCGCGTGAAGTAGGGGTACCAACTCTCCCCAAACGGAACGTACACCCGCACGTTGTAGCCTTCGGAGAGCAACTTGGCCTGAAGGTCCCGGCGAATTCCGTAGAGCATTTGAAACTCGAAAACGCGCTTGTCGATCCCCTTCTCGGCAATGAACTTGAGGAGCGATTCGATGACCTTCGCATCGTGGGTGGCGATCGCCGGGTACTTGCCCTCGATGAGCAGCTTCTTCGATTGTTCTTCGAACGCCCGATCGACTTCAGCCTTGTCGGTGATCGCCACGCCGGCAGGTTCGAGGTAGGCGCCCTTGACCAACCGCAGACGTATTCCTTGCCGGACGCACCGATCGAGGTCCTCGCCGGTTCGGTGCAGGTAGGACTGAAGCACGGTGCCGGTGCAGGGAAACTCGGCGAAGACCTTTTCAACGAGTTGGAGCGTTCGTTCGGTATAGGCCGAGTGCTCCATATCGACTCGGACAAAGGTCTGCAGCTCGGCTGCGAGCCTTGTGACGCTGCGATAGTGTTCGAGCGCGACGTCGTCTCCTAGGTCGAGGCCGCATTGAGTGAGCTTGATGGAGATGTTCCCGCGTTCGACGGGCGACTCTCCTTCGGCGCCGAGGTAGCACGCTCGATCTACGGGCGTGGGCCCGCTCGCGCAACTGGCGCTGAGTCTACGGAGCATCGCTTGAAATGTGAGTGCCGCAGCTTCCGCTTCTTCCCGTGAGCGAACGTTCTCCCCCAGATAGTCGAGGGTCACCCAATAGCCCTCGGAAGTGAGTCTCTGGGCGATCTCAATCGCAGATTCGAGGCTTTCCCCCGCAATGAAGCGGCGCACGAGCGGCCGGAGCAGAAAGGTCTTGCGGACGAGCCACTCCGTGAATCTCCAGGAAGCGATTTTGAGGGTGAGGGAGCGGACCAGCATGGGGCGGCGAGAGTTTACACCGCAGCCCCAATTCCGGGCGACGGATCGGGGCACGCCTTCGCGAAAGTCTCAAGCACATCGCGAAACTCTTCGAGCGAGCTGCACGAGGTGAGCCTTGCGCGAGCCTGAGATGCGCCAGGGTAGCCCTTGATGTAGAGTGGAATCTGACCCCTCAGTCTCCGACAAGCCCGGCGCTCCGCGTCTTCGACGATGGGTTGAGGGATGGCTTCGACCTCGTCCCACTCGGCCACTCCCGCCTCAAAGGCGATGAGCCAACGAAGGTGTTGCAGCGCGACTTCGATGCGCTCTCGCAGACTCGGAGGACGCGGGATTTGGCGACCCTCGACCGCGGCGACGATCTCCGCCAATCGCCACGGGTTGGAAATCGCGGCGCGTCCCACCATGACCCCGTCACAACCGGTTTCGGCAAACATCCGCAGCGCATCGCTACCCGACCGGATGTCCCCGTTGCCCACCAAGGGGATCTGGATCGCCTCGCGGAGCCGCCGGATCAGGTCCCAGTCGGCCTCGCCCTCGAAACCCTGCTTTGCGAACCTCGCATGGAGCGTCAGCATTTTCGCCCCCGCCGATTCAAACCGTTGGGCCAATTCCGGCGCGGCGAACTCGGAGTAGTCCCACCCCGCCCGAACCTTGACGGTCACCGGAATCCGGACGGCCTTGACGACGGCCCCGACGATCCGCTCGGCCGTCGAAGCGTCCTTGAGCAGCGCGGCCCCCGAACCCGTGCGGCAGACTTTGGGCACCCAGCATCCCATGTTGATGTCCACCAGGTCGGCGCCCGCCTCTTCCACGACCCGTGCCGTCTCCGCCATCACCTCCGGATCGCCGCCGAAAATCTGGACTCCAATGGGCCGCTCGTCGGGATGGACCCTCAGTTTCTGCAACGACTTCGCCGCGCCATAGTGGAGGGCCATCGCGCTGACGAACTCGGTCACCACCAGCCCGGGCCGGCCGATTCTCTTTGCGATGCGGCGAAACGGCTGGTTTGTGACCTCTTCCATCGGCGCGAGCACCACGGGCGGATCGATCTCGACCGCGCCCACGCGAATCGGCTGGGGTGATTTGAGTCTACTCATGCGTCAAAGGGCCAGTACTTTTGCTAGACCTGTACGATTCGTCGGCTGTACATCGGCTTGGGTTGTCGTATCATAGCTTCAATGATCCCGGAGTTTGCCGGGCAATTCGGGCGTTTGGTACGCCACTTGCTGAGGAGAAGGGTAATGGTGATGAAGAGAAGTTTCGCCGTGATGGCTATGGTCGCGGCGGTTTCGTCGGTGTTCGCTGTCTACGGGCGTCTTACGGGCCCCAGCGATTCAGATTCGACTTTCACTTGGGTCGGCCGTGTCGGAAACGCCTCGGGCACGGTCATTGCCCCCAATTGGGTTCTAACAGCCCGCCACGTTTCGGGCACATTCAACTTGAACGGCACGGACATCGCTCACGACGCGAGGTTCGAGCACCCCACTTCCGACTTGGCTCTGCTGCGGTTCTCGACTCCGTTCGCGGGGTTCCATCCGCTGTTCAACGGTTCGGCATTGGGCCGAGAAGCGTCGATCGTCGGTTTTGGCAACTCGGGAACGCCCCGAACGAACCTGACGGGCTATAACTGGGTAACGGCCGCGGGGACCCGTAGAGCCGTTACGAACAACGTCGGTCTGACCCAAACTCTGGCCGTCAACTACGGCGGCAGCATCGGGGTTCTCAACGTGGCGATGTACCTCGCCGATCTGGATTCGCACGATCCGGGAACTCCCGCGCCGTACGACCGGGATTGGTTTGGTGACGGCGGGGCAACTTCGAACGAAGGCAACGTCAGCGTGGGCGACTCGGGTGGGAGTTGGCTCGTCGACGATGGGGGAGTCTGGAAAGTGGCCGGAGTGACTTCGGTCCGGTTTTTTGCCGACCCGCTGCCCGCCGGAGCCACAGGCGATCCGGACCCGTTCATGGCGTTTGGAGTCAGCGGCTCGGGAGCGGTCAACCTCAACGACCCGAACAACTGGAACTGGATTCAGGCAACGATGGTCCCTGAACCCGCCACCCTTATTGCATTGGGCATCGGGGTCGCCGCCACCCTTCGCCGACGTCGAAAGTAACGCTCGCCTCGCGGCGGGTTCTTGCAGGCTCTCGCCCCAGTGGGCGAGGGCCTTTTGCTTGACAAGCGGAACGGACCGAACCCAAAATCCTCAGCAATCGCCGGGGGATCGAAAATGGCAAAGCGAGTACTTAATGTTGGGTTGATCGGCTACCAGTTCATGGGCAAAGCCCACAGCAACATGTACCGGCAGGTCGGCCACTACTTCGACCTCGACATCGAAGTGAACATGCACACGCTTTGCGGTCGAACCGCCCACGCGGTAGAGGCAGCAGCCGAGAAGCTCGGCTGGGCGAACGTGGCCACCGATTGGCGAGCCGTCGTCGAGAATCCTGAGATCGACGTCATCGATGTCTCGACTCCAGGGGACAGCCATTGCGAAATCGCCTGCGCCGCCGCCGAAGCGGGCAAGATGGTGTTCTGCGAGAAGCCGATCGGAAACACGCTCAAACAAGCCAAGGACATGCTCGAAGCCGTCCGGCTGAACGGCGTTCCCAATCTGGTGTTTCACAACTACCGCGCTGCGCCGGCGGTCGCGCTCGCAAAGATCATGATCGATTCGGGCCGTCTGGGGACGATCTATCACATGAGGGCGACCTACCTTCAGGATTGGATCGCAGACCCTCAGTTTCCCCTTGTATGGCGGTTGCAGAAGGAGCGGGCCGGGAGCGGGGCCCTAGGCGACATTCATTCCCACATCATCGACTTGGGGCGGTTTCTGTTGGGCGAATTTGAGTCCGTGGTAGGGAAGCTACACACGTTCATCGAAGAGCGGCCTCTTGTGGCGGCGACGGACGACAAGCTGGGCGCGAAGGCCTCGGAGCAAATGGGGAAGGTGACCGTGGACGACGCCTCGATGTGCCTCGCCAAGTTTCGGTGCGGCGCGCTGGGCACGTTTGAGGCCTCTCGCTTTGCGGTAGGGCGTAAGAACTACAACCGCTTCGAAATCAACGGCTCGAAGGGCTCGGTGGTATTCAACCTCGAACGGATGAACGAACTGGAGTATTACAACGCCGCCGACCCGGACGGAGAGCAGGGATTTCGGCTGATCCAAGCGACCGAAGCGGCGCATCCCTACGCTGGCCATTACTGGCCTCCGGGCCACATCATCGGCTACGAGCACACCTTCATCAACCTGATGGCCGATGCGCTCTCCGCGATTTCCGAGGGGAAACGGTGCTCGCCCGACTTCCAAGATGGCTACGAAAACCAGAGGGTCCTCGACGCCATCGAGCGGAGTTCGCTCTCGGGAAGCTGGGTGAATCTCTGAGGATTTCGCAAAAAGCGCGCTCGTTGCTGTAACTTCTGCGGGGCTGGGGAGTCTTTACAAGCATAGGGGGCGGATTTCCCGTACGGATTCCGGAACGCACGGATGCGACGGCACAGTACGAAATACATCGGAAAGCACAAAAAAGGGCACGAAATTCGCGCTCGCGGTATAGCTTCTTCCACCAGTTCGACTAAAATACACAGTGGAGATCGTATGTCTCGACGTTGGATTGTATTGGCGATAGGAGCGGTGACAGCGGCCGCTAGCTGGGCTGAGGCCCAGACGCCATTCAACGCCGGTACGGAAGCCACCTCTACCCCTGCCGAAGCCGCCTCGATCGGTGGCACCCCCACGATCGACATGATCACGCTCGATGGTGCGAGCCTCGGCGTTCCTCTTCGGTTCGCGGGAATCGTCGCAGGTTCGGAGCGTGTCGAACTCGACGGTCGCAAGCTCGTCCGCGGAGTTGATTACCGGATCGACCATGCCGCCGGTGTGCTTTACCTTGGATTTGAAGCTCGTGCAGGAAGTCGGCTGATCGCGGCGTACCGCCACGACAAGGCCCTCGCAACGACCGCCCAGAAGGGGCTCGCCGGCGCGGGCGCGTTCAGTTTCCAGTTGGTGCCAGGTGGGCTGAACATGGTCGTGGGACTTGGCATGACCGAACGCACGGGCGACGGCAACGTGTTGAGCTCCAACATTTTTGGCTGGAACAACTCCTTCTCGTTCGGCGCGGGCAAGCTCAGCGGGCTGTTTCTCGTTGGGGATCGTCAACGCGTGCAAGCGCAGTCCCTGTACGAGTACGAGAAGCCTCAGGACAACGTGGACGTCGGGCGGTCGCAGTTCCTCGTTCAAGAAGCCGCGGCGAACTTGGGCGGCGGCTCGGTTTCGGCCAGCTACCAAGACATCAGCAAGAATTTCACCGGCTTCAGCGCCGTCGAAGGGGCCGGGTATGACGCTAAGCTCGTGCAGCAGTTCCAGAAGGAGCGCGGCCTCAAGAGGTTTGGGATGGGGCTTTCCCAGGTCGGACTGGGCGACCTCAAGCTCTCCTCCAGCTTCAAGACCGTCGGCGAAGGTTCGGAATCGATCGATTGGCGCAGCCTGAACGTTGCGGCGGGCGCCTTCAGCGCCGAATACTCATCGCAACGCGTCGGTTCCGGCTTCACGCGCTTCAAGGACCTGGCCGAGGAAGATCGCGGCCAACTCGCCAAGGAGCGAGGCATGTCCCGCGAGCGGATGGCGTTCCTCTACAAGCCGAAGGGCGTCGAATTGTCGTTCTCGGATAGCCGGATCGGCGACGGCAACGAAAAGTCGATCGCGAATCGGGATTTCAGCCTGAAGTCCGGCGCCTTCGCGCTCAGCACTGGGACGCAATCGGTCGATGAAGGATTCTCGCGCATCGGGAGCCTGCTCGGCCCTGAGCAGCAGCGTCTGGCGCGGGAGGTGGGTGCATCGAGGTCTTGGACGAGCCTGGAGTGGGGTGCCATTCCCGGATTGAAGGAGCCCCTGAAGTACACGCGAAAGTCTCTCGTCAAGGGAGAGAGCTCCTTCGAGTCGACCGACGTCCGCCTCGCCGGCTCCAACTGGACGTTCGAATCGACGAAGATGGGTTCGGACGACGGCTTTGTGGGGATGGGCGCGATGCAAGATGCCGAACGCGCCGAGTACGTGAAATCCGCCGCTGGACTCTACGCTCCGAACCTTCAGTACAAGCCCGACGACGTGCAGAGGTTCCTGCAAGGCGCAGGGATCGATCGATCTGGGACGCGGTTGAGCCTGACCCCTTCTAAGAGCACGAGCTTCTCGCTTTCTGAGACTCGCGTGGGATCGAGCACGGGTGGGGCGAAGCTTCAACAGGCGAGCCTCTCAGTCGGGGCGCTGGGGCTGTCGTTCCGAAAGCAAACGATGGACGACGGGTTCAGTGATCTCTCCCGTCTGATGCAGTTCGAGCGGATGCAGTGGGGAACCCTCCAGGGCCTCGACCGCACCGACTGGGCAGCAGGTGGCAAGTTCGGTGGGTCTCAGTTCTCGTTCACCAGTCTGACGGCGTCCGCGCCTTCGGGCGACGCCTCGCATCAGGCGCTCAAGGTTTCGAGCGGGCCCTTTGAACTCGAAGCGCATCAACGCGATGTCGATGCCTCGTTCTCGGACGTTCGCCAACTCCTCGACCCGGACAAGGACAACCTATTCGCCCTTCGAGGCTATAAGGAGAGGGACGTACGCGCCAGTTGGGCGATCCTTCCTAACCTTAAGCTGAACGCGTTTCTGCAAGACGGCAAGGCGATCGATTCGGACGAAGAGAAGTACCTGAGAGACTTCCGCCTGTCTTGGACCCCTGACGCCAACAGCCAAGTCGGGTTCAACGATTTTTCGCAACGAGACGACGATCCGCTGAGGCTGCTTTTTGGCAATAACACGCAGCTTCTCACGCTTACGCGGAAGTTCGGGAGCCTGGGCACCTTCCGCTATGCGCGGGAGACCAAGGACTACGATGGCGAACTGACCGACCTGCCCGATTCGAAGCGCGAGTATGTGGCCGTCGAGACCAAGCTCGACCCCAAGACGACGCTCCTCTCCGAGCAGACCAACACGACCTTTGAGAACGGCGGGAAGGAGAGCGTCAGCACGAATACCGTCAGCACTGAGATCTCGAAGCGCGTCGGAGTCAGCATCAGCGACGTTCAGGTCGAACGAAACGGCGAGCAGCCCGACGAGACCAAGCGGAATTACGGCATGTGGCTCGACTTTGGCCGAGGCATCCGCCTGAGCTACGGCTACATTCGTAACCTTGCCGACGAGCAGGCCGGAACCCAGCAACAGCAACTCCAAATCACGCCGGGAACCGTTGGCGGCATTACAGTCGGCCAAGGCCAATACGTGGAGCAGCGATGGGACGGTTTGCGAACCAAGTCGCAGGGCGGGGTCCAGGTGTCCGCATCCAAGCCCTTTAGCTTGGGGCAGCTTGCGATCAACACGATGAAATTCGGCTTCGACAGCGCGGCAGATCGAGGAACGTGGCTCAAGGAAGACAAGAGTTTCCAACTGCAAGGAAACCTCTTCAAGAACACGTTTGGCGTCGAGTATCGCGGCCGGATGCACCCGAGCGGCATCCGCGCGATTGACCGCTTGTTCACGTTCGCTACCGATCAGAGCGAAACGCAGAAGGTTCGAGCCACCCTCGCCTACAAGGTCAGGACCCTGCCGGACGATGAGAACATCATGATCCGGAACTTCAACATCGTCGCCAAGCCGTTCAAGGACTTCGAGGTGAGCCACCAACTCCTCACCAATCCCGAAGTCGCCAAGGGCGACGCGCTGCTGGGGACGATCACGCAAGCCTCGCAAGTGAGCGCGTGGAAGCTGGACTACAAGCGCAGCAAGGACTTCACGATCGGAGCCGAGTGGAAGGAGATCATGGACCCCAAGCGGCCCCTCCTCCGGACCGCCGGCATCAATCTCGGGCTGTTCGGCTCGAGCGGCTCGCCGCTGTACCTCTACTATGGCCTCGAACAAGCCGACCTGAACGCGGACACTCGCCGAACGACCCACAGGTATCACCTGAGGTTCGATCAGAAGCCTGGACCAAACCAGATGTTCAGCTTCTTCATCGGAAACGTCAGCTATCAGCACAGCATCATCGATGGCCAGCCGCGCTCCAACTGGACGCTTCGCCTCGATTACCAACTCCGATTCTAACGGCGCCAAGGCCATAATCCCTGAATCGGTTCGGCAACGATTTCGGCATGGTTTTCCGCGAGTACGGTTCGTTTGGCAAGTGTTGGGTCGTCGATCTTGGCGAGGCAGAGGCGCTCGTCACGCTCGAATTCGGTCCTAGGGTCATTCGATTGGGTCCCAAGGGCGGCTCCAACCTCTTCAAGGAGTTTGCGGGCGGAGATTCGGTGGGCGACCTCGGCTTCCGACTCTACGGCGGGCACCGTCTCTGGTCAGGCCCCGAAGTTCCTACGACTTGCTATTTGCCCGACAACGAGCCTGTAGCCGCCATCGAGGTCCCTGATGGTGTCCGATTCACTTCGCCCGCCAATGCGGCCGGGATAGAGAAGTCGCTCGATTTGAGGGGCATCGGAGATCGCTCCGTGACCCTCGCGCATCGGCTCACCAATCGCTCGGATGCTCCGCTCGAGCTTTTCCCTTGGGCGCTTTCAGCGATGGCGCCTGGGGGCGTCTGCTACGTCCCGCTGCCCGAGTTCCGCGCGCACACCGAGGACCTTCTGCCTGCGACTCCCCTCGTGGCGTGGCGGTATACGGACTTTTCGGACCCTCGGTGGCGATTCACCCCAGGGTCGCTCTCGTTGAGCCAGACGGAAAGCCCATCGCCGCAGAAAGCCGGCCTTTGGGTTGAGCAGGGAATCGCAGCTTACGTCCTTGAAGGCTGGGTCTTTCTCAAGCGGTTTGAGCCGTATCGACCCGAAGACTGCCCGGACTTCGGGTGCAATTTCGAGATGTTCACGAACGGGGAGATGCTGGAAATCGAGTCCGTCGGCCCGATTCGGTCGCTCCAGCCTGGCGAATCGCTCGATCACTTCGAGACTTGGTACGTTCGCCAAACGTCAGAATTTCACGCTCTCCGATCAGGCAGTCGGGAGTGGTTGAACGAAGCGGCTGCAACCTGCCCGTTCAGGGCCGTGGAGCCTCGCGTGAGCGGATAGCGAGGGAAAACGGCGTTACAATGAAGGGAGAACGGAGCCGGGGCGAAGTTTCGTAGGGAGAATAGAACCCATGCTGAATGCACTCCTATTGTCGATATCTCTCGCGCCGCAAGGGCCAAGCTACACGGACCTGAACCGCGTTTTCGCCAAGGGCGAGAAGTCGGAGTATGAGGTCCGCGCGAGTCTCACGACCGAGCGGCGGGTGATTGGACTTGAGACTTGGATGCCGGAGGACCTCGACATTCGCTACAAGTTCAAGTATGAAGTCGTCGAGATGAAGGCGGACGGGATCTGCGACCTGAAGTACCTGCGCCCCTCGATGACGATCACCGAGGGAGAAACCTACGACTCGCCTCCCAAGGAGACCGTCGAAAAGGTCGATCTGAACTTCCTGCTCACGATGTCGCCCGTCAACGACCTCATCGGGATGAAGGACCTCAACCCTCCCAAGCCCGAGAAGCCCCCTGGGGCGAAGTTACGTTCCATGAGTCCCTGGGCCGGGGTCCTACAGGAGACGACCCTTCAGGCCTTCGTCGGGCAGTTTGCGGGTGAAATCTACCGGCTTGCTTTGTTCGCGGGTTCGATGGATGCGAGCTTGGACTTCGCGCCGAAACTGCCTTACGACGAAGTCAAGGTAGGGGACAAATGGAAGCGGACCGTGGGCTATTCCCCCCAGAAGCTCGCCGGGAAGGGCGGAAAGCTCGCCGTTCAGCGACTGGACTACACCTTCGAATACGTCGGGATGGCTGAGACCGCCGGAAAACCGTACCACAGGGTAACCGCGAGTCTGGAACTCAAAACCGACCTCGCGGAGTTCATCCATCAGTCGTTCAACGTCAAGCCCTCGGAGACGGGCCTCAAAGAGATTCCGCTTCAACTGAAGGCGTCGGTCGAGTTCGACCTCGACCCCGCAACCCGCAAGACGATTGCGGCGAGGGCCCAGTCCGAGGGCGGGTTCAGCATCGTGATCACGAGATTCCCCGATCGTCCCATTCAAGAGGAGCGGTTCAAAGGCCGGGCCACCCTAAAGTTGCTCTCCGGATAAACCCCGCGTTCGCATGGCGTAGGTAAGATTGCCGCTGTGCGGGCATTGGCGCGGCACCGACAGACGTTGCTGGCAGCAGTTCTCGTCGCCCTCGGTGCGGCAGCGGCCGCGTACGCCCCAACCGAGCGGCTCCTCAACTACGACAACGCCGACTTTCTGGTGTTCTGGCTTTGCGCGCTGGTATGCAAGGGCCTCGGGGGCAAATCCGGCGGGCATGCTTATGAAGGCGCGTTCGTCGCTGGAATGATCGTAAGCGGTGGGCCGATTACGGCGCTGTGCGGGGACGTATTGGCCGCGCTCCTGGTAGCGGCAACTTCGCCTTCCAACGGGGGCAGACGGTTCCGCGCTTCGGTCGCGGCCGCGTCGGGCGCGACGGGACTTGCGAGCTTGGCTTTGCTCGCGCCGCTGACTTCCGAACTCTGGCACATCCCGCCCATGGCGCTCTTTTACGCCGCTTTCGCGCTGGCGATCCGGGAGGCGTTCCGCAGAATCGGCGCAGGGAAGACCCCCCATTTTCAGCGTCGCGACCTTGGGGTTGAATTCGCCCTCGGCCTATCTGTGGCCCTCGCGCTCTCGCTTTGCTTGGCCTTGTTTTGGGGACACTCTGAGGTGTTCCTGTCGCCCGTACTTCTGCTTCCCGTTGCCCTACTGACGAAAACCACAAGCCTCCACGACGAGTTGATTCAGCACGATCACTCCGTTATTGCCGCCCTCACGCTCATGCTGCAACGGGTCCACCCGTATTCGGCGGGGCACTTGGAGCGGGTAGCGAGTATTGCCGAGGAAGTTGGCTTGGCGTTGGGGCTGCCGCCCCGCCGAGCGCGGATGCTGCACCTTGCCGCGCTCCTGCACGATGTGGGCAAGATCGCGATCGACGAAGAGCTATTGGACCGTCCAGGACCCCTCAGCGACAAGGAGATGGCCGAGGTCCGCAAGCACGCGCAATACGGCGCGGAGATCCTCGGGAGGGTCCGAAGGTTCGAGCAAATCATCCCTTGGGTTCGCTCGCATCACGAAAGGCCAGACTCGAAGGGTTACCCGGAAGGGCTTTCAGGCGGCCAGATTCCTCTTGAGTCGAAGATCATCTCGGTCGTCGACGCCTTCGACGCGATGACTGGCGAAGCGCTCGGCGGCGAAGCGAGAAAGTACCGGAAGCCTATGAGCATCCCGGAGGCTTTCGCCGAACTCAGGGGCCACGCCGGTTCGCAGTTCGATGCGACGGTGGTCGAGGCATTCTGCAAGATCGCTCAGGAGAGATGGGCTTGATCTCCAGCTACTCGCTCGTGGGGCTCTTGATCGCAGCGGCGGTGAGCGGCGTGGCGTGGCTCGCGCTCAAGGTGATTCTCCCCTCGCAGTTCGAGGCCAGAATCACAGAGGCCTGCCGAGCTTTTGCCACAGCGATCGAATTGAGGTTTCCCAGCCATTCCGGGCTCACCTCGCGGGCGGCCTCTCTTTGCGTCTTGGTCGCTGACCGGCTGGGATTCTCGAAGGAGCAGATTCGGGACATCGAGCGCGCCTGCCTTCTGCGCGACATCGGGCACTGCGCCACGCCCTACGCGCTTGTCAATCGAAAGGCGTTCGACGACTGGAGCGCCGAGGAAAGACGGACGTACTTGAAACACGCGGGGGCGAGCGGCGCGATGCTCGAACTCGTGCCCTCGCTCAGGTCTCTTGCGAGCGCGGTCCGATTTCACCATCGCCCTTGGCCGGGCAAAGATGCTCAAGGCAGCGCGGACGTGCCTCAGGCGGCTCGCATTCTCAAGGCGGTCGTCGACTTCGTTTGGAAGGAGCGCTTCGAGGGTTTCGAGGTCGCGCTAAAGTCGATTGAGGTGGGAGCCGGCGACGAGTACGAGTTAGAAGCTGCCAAGGCGCTGTTGGCCGTGCTAACATCCATTCGTGACGGAAGCTCCGGAGGACCGCCGAATCCCTAGCGCCTTCGTGGCTCGCGCCTCGTGGATCGTCTTCTCGTTCGCCCTATTCCTTCGGCTGATCGGCATCGGTTGGGGCCTGCCCGACGACCTCCACCATTTCTCATACCACCCCGACGAGACCGTCAACGTTCTGGTCGCTCAGCAGATCGAGCCCGCCAAGTTGGATTTCGATCCTGATTTCTACAACTACGGCACGGTGTACCTCACAGTTCTCAGCGTGGGCAGTTCGCTGGCCGGGGCGCTCATGGGAAGCGGGACCGAGGACCCTACTGCGGTTTACGGGTTCTTGGGGAAGTCGATCTTGATGGGTCGGCTGGCTTCGAGCCTTGCGGGCGCGGGTTCGGTCGTCGTAGTGTTCCTTCTGTTGCGGCGATGGGTCCGGATTCGCTTTGCGTTTGCGGGCGCGCTGTTGCTTGCCGTTGCCCCAGCGCACGTCGTGCATTCAAGGTTCGCCACGGTCGACATCTTGGCCGCGTTGTTCGTCGCCTTGTGCCTTCATTTTTCGCTGAAGCTGCTTCGCGCTCCCTCCGAACCCGAAAGGGACGAGGTTTTCAACCGGAAACAGGTTCTGCTGGCCGCATTGTTCGCCGGGATGGCTGCAGGGACGAAGTACAACGCGGGTTTGGTTGTGCTGGCGATCCTCGCGGCAATCTGGCTCGCCAAACCTAAACGCCCGGCCATGCTGACGGCCCAGGTGATTGGGGTCGCCGCGGTGGCTTTCGCGCTGAGCACGCCCGGAGTTTTCACGAATTCCGAAGCCTTCTGGCGCGACTTCAGTTACGAACTGTCCCACGCCCGCGAGGGCCACGGCCTTGTGTTTGTAGGTAGGGGACCGGGCTTCCTTTACCACCTACTCAACCTCGCCGTGGGATTTGGGCTGATCGCCTCGCTTTTCGGCGCGGTGGGGCTTGTCACGCCGCGCCCCGAATACCGCAGGGTGGCCTGGATCGTGCTGGCGTTTGCGGCGCCCTATTACGTTCTCATGGGCGGCTCGAACGTGATGTTCCTTCGATACACGTTTCCTCTGATGGCCGTCTTGTCGGTGGGCGCAGGGCTACTGCTCGACCGCTGGAAGGACGCTCCTCGCGCGAACGCGGCGGCCGTTGCGATTTGGTTCTTGGCGTTTGCGGGGATCGACGGCACCGGATTGATGCAGGCGGCGCGAACGAGCGTTTGGATGAATGGCCCCGACCCAAGAGACACTACCGCCCGGCTTCTGATCGAGAACATGAAAAAGGAGCCCGGCACGACGGTAGGGCTGGCCTCCGACCCGTGGTACTACACCCCACCTCTGGAGCCTTCGGTGGGGATGCCTCGCCCGGCGTTTTTGCGAAGCGGCGCGGAGTACATGGCGGGCTTGGCGCAGCAAGGGATTTTCCGCTACGCGCCAGCGGACTTCTCTCAGCGGATCGACTTCGATGACCGATTGCTTTCCGAAATGAACCCGACCTATGTCGTTTTCTCGAGTTTTGAGGCCTCCGACCTCGACAGGCTGAGCCGTCAACGCGAGTTGCCTGAAAAGTTCCGAGGCCAGGTCGAGCAGTACCGTCGTTTCATGGACCAGTTGAAGGAGGGTTATGAGCCTTTCGTCGCGGTGGGTGGAGGAGTGCCGCAGGTGCACGACCTCGAGTACATCCGTCCTACGATATGGGTCTGGAAGCGAAAGTGAACGGGTTTACTGAAGAAATCGAGTCGTTCTTAGACTATCTGAGCGTGCAGCGTGGAGCGAGCCCCCATACCGTGGCGGCGTACCGCAACGATCTGACCCGGGCCCGCGGCCACTTCTTGGAGCATGGGTTCGACTCGGCGCGGATGCTGGACCGTGTATCGGTGGCGAAGTACTCGACAGCGCTCGCCAAGGAGTTCTCGCCTTCCACATGCCAGCGCAATCTGAGCTCCCTGCGATCGTTCCTGAAGTACCTCAAACGTACCTCCGCAGGACCGGAGATCGAACTCCCCAGCACCGGGGGGTTCCGAAAGCCGAAACTCCTTCCCAAGGCGCTGACTTTCGAGACGGTTTCGACGCTTCTCGAAGCCCCAGACACTTCGTCTCCCCTCGGACTTCGCGACCGCGCGCTGCTCGAACTGCTTTACGGCGCGGGACTCCGAATCAGCGAAGCCATCGAACTCGAACTCCACGGACTCGATCTGGAGCGCGGCATGTTGTCCGTTACGGGCAAGCGGGGAAAGACCCGTTGGGTGCCTCTGCCGAAGGAAACGGTGGAATGGCTGGCTAAGTACCTCGAGTTCGGACGGCCTCACCTTCTCAGGCGGCCGACCCGGCGCGTGTTCGTCTCCGCCCGGGGCCTTCATTGGAGGCGGACAAGCGCGGCCAAGAGGATTCAGGACTATTGCCGACAGGCTGGGATCGCCGAAATCAGCCCCCACGCCTTGCGGCACTCTTACGCAGTCCACCTGCTGAAAGGCGGAGCGGACTTGCGGGCGGTACAAGAACTCCTGGGCCATGAATCGATCGCGACGACTCAGGTGTACACTCAACTCGACATCGACGAGTTGCGCAGAAGGTTCCTTGCAGCCCATCCAAGGCGGTAAGGCTCAGGACTCAACCGGGCCGGGAAGGGGCGCGGTGGACTCAGGCTCGGCCTCCCAGCCGCTGCGCTGCCCGGCGGCCAATCGCCACGAGCCCGCGAGCGCGATCATGGCCGCGTTATCCGTGCAGTACTCCGCGCGGGGCGTCCGAAACCTCCAGCCTCTGCGCTCGCACTCCTTAGCAAGGGACTGGCGAAGGCGCTCGTTTGCGGCCACGCCCCCCACCAGCGTGAGGCAATCGACGCCCTCTCGCTCGGTGGCCTGCATGCCTCTCAGGACCAGAGCGCGCGCGATCGCGTGTTGGATCGAAGCGGCGGCATCTGGCTTGTCCAGCGATGCTCCCTCCGACTCCACCAACCGAAGAACCGCTGTCTTCAGGCCGCTAAAGCTCAAATCGAGCGTCTCCTCCTTCTCCAAGGCGACGGGCAACGGGTAGCGCTCGGGGTTCGCCCCCTGGGCAAGCTCCTGAATCGCCGCACCTCCCGGATTACCCAACCCTAGAAGCCGCGCGGTCTTGTCGAACGCCTCACCTGCCGCGTCGTCGCGGGTCTGCGCCAATAGCCGGTAGGCCCCCAGGCCTTCGAGTCGCACGATCTCTGTATGCCCGCCCGAGACCAGAAGGCAGACGTGCGGAAATCGGAGGTCGGGATCGTCAAGAAGCGGGCTCAAGAGGTGGCCTTCGAGGTGGTGGACCGCAACGAACGGAACCTCCAGCGCATACGCCAGCCCCTTCGCGGCGGTGAGCCCCACGTTGAGCGCGCCGACGAGACCCGGCCGGTTCGTAACCGAGATCGCCGTGATGTCGCTCAGGTTCATGCCCGACTCCGAAAGGGCTTGCTCCATCGCCGGGAGGAACGCTTCTACGTGCGCCCTCGACGCCGCTTCGGGAACGATCCCGCCCCATTGCTCGTGCAACTTGGCCTGACTCGAAACCACGTTGGCGCGAACCGAGAGTCCCTCGAGTACGGCCAGGCTGGTTTCGTCGCAACTCGTCTCGATCCCGAGCACGGGCCCATCCCAAAGCCGCAGAGCTTCCGGGTTCACGCTCGTTTCCTTTTCCCGCTCGTCGGCTCGACCTGCGGGATGTCGAGGTCTTCGAGCCACATGACGGTCGCGTCGTCGTTGTTGGGGTAGTAACGCTTGCGCGTGGCGGTCTGCCGATATCCAAGGCTCTCATAGAGTTCGATAGCGGGTTCGTTTTGACTGCGGACCTCGAGGGTCGAGCATGTCATCCCGGCTTGCTTTGCCCTAGAAAGCAGCTCGTTCATCAGGAGTCTGCCTACGCCGGATCGCCGGTAGTCGGGGTGAACGGCAAGGGTCGTGACGTGGGCCTCGTCCACCACGAGCCAGATCCCCCCAAAGCCGACCGCTTCCGAACCCGAGAGCGCCACAAGGAACACGCTTTGGGGGTTTGCGAGTTCGGATCGGAAGCTCTCAACCGACCAAGGCGAAGGGTTGCTGAGCCGCTCAATAGCCATAACGGCGTCGATGTGTTCCGGCGCGAACGGGGCAAGGCGAACCTTCATGCGCCTACCCTCCGAGATAGGCTTCCTTGACTTTCGGGTTGGCGAGCAGGTTTTTGCCTGTGTCCGCCAACACGATCGAACCCGTTTCGAGAACGTAGGCCCGGTGGGCGATGTCGAGCGCCCGGTGCGCGTTTTGTTCGACCAGCAGCACCGTCGTGCCTTCGCCGTTGATCGTGGTGACGATATCGAAAATCTCGCTGACCAAATTGGGGGCAAGCCCAAGGCTGGGCTCGTCCAGAAGGAGCAGCTTCGGACGCGACATCAGCGCCCTGCCGATCGCCAGCATCTGTTGCTCCCCTCCGCTGAGCGTCCCCGCGCTTTGAGAGATTCGTTCCTTGAGGCGAGGGAAGCGCTTCATCACGCCTTCGAGGTCCGCGCCCACCCCGGAGTCCTTACGCGTGAATGCGCCCAGCAACAGGTTCTCCATCACCGTCATATTCGTGAAGATGCGTCGGCCCTCCGGCGCCTGGCTGATCCCGCGCTTGACGATCTCGTGGGCGGGCATCGCCTCGATGTTCTCGCCCTGAAACACGATTGTGCCGTGGCGGGCGCGGTTCAGGCCGCTGATGGCGCGGAGCAACGTGCTCTTTCCCGCGCCGTTCGACCCAATGATGGCGACGATTTCTCGCTCTTCCACGCGGATGCCGACGTTCTTCAGCGCATGGATCGCGCCGTAGTACACATCGAGTCCGGAGATTTCGAGCATGGCGCTCAGTTCTACCCCAAAATAGCGCCGATCTCGTCCTGGGAGGCGATAGGAAGGCGCGATGATAGGGGCCGAGGAAGGTTCGGACGAATTTCGGCCCTAAACCAGGGAGATGAGGGAGTTCGCCGATCTCATCTGATAACATGGACTCGCGTCATGTCGCGTTTGCCTGGGTTCGTTCAACCTCGGAATCGATGTTCCGTCTGCAAGTGGAGATCAAGACCGCGCTCCACTGCGGAAAGAGCACGAACTAGGACCCGAGCGGCGACCGTCAAGGAGTTGCTCATTGTTTCGGCCGTCATTGCCCTCCTTGTGGCAATGACCACAGTCGTGTACTTTGGGTTGACTCGCAAGGCCCGCGCCGCGACGTGCGTCGACAATCTCCGCCAAATCGGGAGCGCGTTGCACCTCTACGCAGCGGACCATGACGACTGTATCCCTCCCTATTTCACCTTCGACCCTCTCCCGACGGGCGAGCCGACAGCCTTGCAACTCGGGGAGCTTCATCCTGCGAGGCGCTGGAAAGAGAGCTTAATTCCCTACACTCGGAACGATGGCGTCTTCTTGTGCCCCGACGACCGGTTCGCAAGGACCACCAGCGGGCCCCCCGTCCCCAACGGGCTGATCCGACTACACACGAGTTACGAGCACGCCCTTCAAGTAAAAGGGGCCTTTCGGGACGCTCAAGGGGGAAAACACTGGGCGATCGGGACGGTCGCCGATCCCGCGTCGGCCCCCTACTGTCACGATTCCCCCATCGGAGAAGTTCGGAACCAACAGGGCATCTACGAGCCGGTGTCGCCTCACGGAGCCGTTGCGAACCTTCTGTACCTCGATGGCCACGTTTCGGCAAGACCCGTGAATTGACCGCTCAAGGTCGCCATTCCTGAAGCAACGAGAATTCTGAGGATGAGCCTTGGGCGCTCGTCCGACAATGCGGAAGGGTCGACTTACGTCAGAAGTGAGCGAACGGACGCTAGCCCTGGGTATTTTCTTGGGGTTGTCCGACAACTATCATGCGGCCATGAAGCATCCCAAGTACTCGCATTCGTTCGAAGTGACGTCGGAACTGCCGGAGGAGCTTCACCCTCTCAAGCGGCTTGCGTTCAACCTTCGCTGGACCTGGCACGAACCCACTCAGGAGCTTTTCCGGCAGGTCGACCGGCAGTTGTGGGAGGAGGTTGAGCACAACCCGGTGCAACTGCTCAACGGCCTGCCCGCGAAGCGAATCCAGGCTCTCTGCAACGATGCCGCCTTTCTCGCGAGCCTCAAGGTGTGCGCCGACGACCTCGATCAGTACCTCGAAGGGAAGACCTGGTTTGGCGAGACCTTCCCCGAACAGGTGGGCCGGACCCTGGTCGCGTATTTCTGCGCTGAGTTCGGGATCTCCGAAACGCTTCCGATCTATAGCGGAGGGCTCGGCGTTCTTGCGGGCGACCACCTTAAGGCCGCGAGCGATCTCGGCGTGCCGCTGGTCGGTGTTGGGCTCCTTTATTCCCGAGGATACTTCCGCCAAATCCTCACCTCTGACGGCTGGCAACAGGAGCACTATCCGAAGTACGACTTTTATCAATATCCGCTCCAACTCATGCGCGGAGAGGACCAGCAGCCGTTGCGGGTGGAAGTCGAACTCCCCGACCGCACCATCATCTGCCAGGTCTGGAAGTGCGACGTCGGACGAATTCAGTTGGTTCTGCTGGACAGCAACGTCCTTGAAAACGCGCCTGTCGATCAGGAGATCACCGACACGCTTTATGGCGGCGACCAAGAGATGCGGATTCGCCAGGAGCTGATCTTGGGCGTTGGGGGCATGCGAGCGCTCGATACGTTGGGGATTCGCCCCACGGTCTGCCACATGAACGAGGGCCATTCGGCGTTCCTTTCGCTCGAACGCATTCGGCAGTTCGTCAAGCAGCGCGGCTGCGACTTCCGGTTGGCGCGGAAGGTGGTCGTGGCGGGGAACGTGTTTACGACGCACACGCCGGTCCCTGCCGGGTTCGACCTTTTTCCTCCGGACGTGCTCGAGCGGTACGCGTCGAGCCTAGCGCAAGAGATCGGGCTCAAGATGGACGACCTGATCCGACTCGGGCGCATCGACCCTGAAAACGACGGAGAGCCGTTCAACATGGCCGTCTTCGCGATGGAAAACTCGAACTATGTGAACGGAGTCTCAGAGCTTCACGCCCGCGTGACGAGGCAGATGTTTCACGCTCGATGGCCCGACTACCCCGAAGACGAAGTGCCTGTGTCGGCGATTACAAACGGCGTCCACACGTTGAGTTGGACGAGCCCTCGAATGGCCAAACTGTTCGACACCTATCTGGGTTCGGAGTGGCGCGAACGCCCCGACGACCCCGAAACGTGGGCTCAGGTGCATGCGATCCCCGATCGCGAGCTGTGGGAGGTTCGGGAGAACATGCGCGGCGACTTCGTTCGCTTCGTCCGCAAGCGAGTTCAGCGCGACCTCGTGCGCCGAGGGCACACCCGTTCCGACGCAAGCCAAGCGGAGACGATCTTGGACCCGCGGATATTGACGATCGGCTTCGCCCGCCGGTTCGCGACCTACAAACGCGCCACGCTCCTCCTTTCCGATCCCGAGCGGCTGCGCTCGCTGCTCTTCCATTCCGATCGCCCGATTCAAATCGTCATCGCCGGAAAGAGCCACCCCAAAGATGATGAAGGCAAGAGACTGATCCAGCAAATCGTCGCTTTTGTGGAGTCGGAGTCGGCAATGCAGAGGATCGTGTTTCTCGAGGACTACGACATCAGCGTCGCGAAGATGATGGTCCAGGGCATCGATCTCTGGCTCAATAACCCCCGAAGACCGATGGAGGCGAGCGGAACGAGCGGCATGAAGGTGGTGCCGAACGGGGGCCTGAATTGCTCCGCGCTGGACGGCTGGTGGGATGAAGGCTTCGACCCGGGCGTCGGCTGGGCGATCGGAAGCCGGAACGACTATGCCGATACCGGGTTCCAAGACTGGGTCGACAGCCGGTCGCTGTACGTAGCGCTCGAAGGAGAAGTCTCGAACAAGTTCTACACTCGCTCCAACGGCGATCCTCCGACCGGATGGGTCGAGATGATCAAGCAAAGCATGGCGAAGCTTGCGCCCCGGTTTTCGACGGCGCGAATGGTTCGCGATTATGCAGAGAAGTTCTATCTGCCTGCTTCGGTGTCGTTCCAAGCGATGGAATCGAACGGCTTGGGCCGCGCGAAAGAGGCGCTCGCTTGGCGCGATAAGGTGCGGGCGGCTTGGCCCAAAGTGCGAGTCGATTCGGTCTCGGATACGCTGCAGAGCCGAAATCTCGTGGGATCGACGTTTTCGATCCGCGTGACAGCCGATCTCGACGGTTTGATGCCGGAAGAGGCCCGCGTTCAGGCCGTCGTCGGACGAGTCGGCTCCAATCGAGAGCTTCAAGACGTTTGGCATGTGGACCTGACGCACGTTGGCTCCGAGAACGGGATGCACTCGTTTGAAGGAGAAGTGCCTTGCCGGCAGGCCGGGCACCTCGGCTATACCGTGCGAATCGTGCCTTCGAGCCCCGACGTCGTGATCCCCAGCGAACTCAACCTAGTGCGTTGGGAAAAGGATTAAAACTCGCTGCGGTCCGTCCTTCGCCGAATGACGAATTCGGAGAGGAGGCTGATCAGAATCAGCGAAACGGGCAGCCAGAACCCCGCCCAGTGCGCGATCATGATCTTCTGGCCGCGTCCCCGCAGCAGGTCCTTGTAGGCAATCGCCTCGAAGCTGCCGCCCACCACGTTATAGAAAGGGCCAAACCCGGCGTAGGCGCCCAGGATCAGGATGAGGAGGCCAACGTACTTCCAATACGGTTTGCCGCCCTGCAGTTGAGTTCGTAATCCCAAGATGAACGCGAGCGCTCCAAACAAACACGCGAGTCCAGGTAGCAAAAGTACATCGACCCATGAGGCAGGTGGAAGCATGGCGAGCAACATCGATAACCCTCTCTTTTCGGGACGTGGGAGCAACTATTGTGCCACATTGGGGAGTCGAATGAAAAGCACCCGCTCCGCGCGGGGAGAATCCGGTGGAATCCGAGGCGGCCTGCGGCCACGCCCCTTGCCTTCAGCTGGGATGCATCGCGTCAGCATCGGAGACGGTGGGCGACAATGAGCGCTTCTACTCGCAGTGGGACTCCGAAGGTTCCGTCCGGCGGCGCGAGAGAACCCTTTGAAAGGTCGACGGTTTGCTTGCGCCTACTCGAACTCGGGATGTTGGAGCGCCGTAGAATGCGGAAGGCCCCTCAGCTTCCCGATCACCGCGCCAGCCCAAAGCTCGCCCGTATCGGCGCGAAGATCGACATGGGCGTAGAATCTCAACGCCTGAAGGAGTTCGTCAAGCCACCGCCGATTCGGCTTAGGAGTTCTTCGCTAAGCTTCACTCCGCTCACATAACCACCCCACACTTGTCCCGTGTCAGCGCGGATGCTGACGTGGTCAAAGAATCCAGGCATGGTGGCTGGTCCAAACCGAACGCGATAGACCAAGCGTGCTTGATACGGCGCGCGCTGAAAACCTGGTGGGGAGCCATTCCAGCCATTCGGAACCGCATAACCCAGCCCAACTACATCCGCCTCCTCTTTGGTGGCTCTCAAAGGTCGTCCCTTTTCCGAACAGTAGGAGCTGTACGCGCGCCAAGCAAGATCTTTCGCCTGAGCCTCAGTAACCCGAATCTCCGTAGGTGTCACTTCGTATTCACGATCCTGTTCGATCTCGACGATGCGGCCCGTCTCCGAATCCAAACCGATGACCAATTGAGGACCCAACGAATAGAATTGGTAGGGGCCCAAGTCCGGCTTGAAGTTGGCGAAGTAGTAACCCCAGAGGGACTTCGTCGGGTCGTCCGGATGAAATGCATATCGCATTTTCGCGTTCGGCCATACGCCGAGCTTGTTTGCAATCGAGCGCAGTTCCATTTTGGCGTCTTCGTCCGACGCGAAATGCCGATGTCCCGTTCGATGAGAGTCCGGCTTTACGTCATGGGAACCATCGACTAAGTACAGTCGCACTACGTCTCCAGTTCGGGAGTCGAGAAGAAGACAATAACCACCGGCCACGAAGACCCACTGCCGCCTCTCTCCTCGGTACGTCATCATGAACTTGGGGTGCCACTCTGTAAACCCGAGGTTCAGGTCCCTTGCAAGCTGGTTAGCTTTCTGCTGGATGCGCTCGAAAGGCAGGTCGCCGGGTTGCGGCGTCGCTTCCTCGCCCTGTGGAGCGTGCATCGAGAGACCCACCGATAGCACGGCGATCATCGTTGAAATGGTTATCATTGGATCACCCTCCGCCATTGTAACCCAATGAGCCAAGCGTTACAAGACGTTGTCGGGTTCTGTCGCCCATTCAGTAAGTTGCGTCTTGGCTGGAGTCAAACCCGGCGCAGAGTCGGTGCCCGGGTGCCCCGGACAGGCGGCTGACCGTGCCGTTTGTCCGGGAGGATTGGGAGACCCCCGCCCGGAGAACAGGAAAGGACGTACCCGCAAGAATAAGCCTGGGTGCCCTCACCCTGGCCACTTGATCGACCCAGATGAATTCTCGCCTTCAGCCCATCCCTGACAAACGGCACAATCCCTCCCCGCCTGTCAGGGCCACCCGCTGGCGAGAGAGGGCCTACTGTACAGAAGCTGCGCGCTGCACAGGGCCCAGAAGTTACAGGTCGTACCGCTTGGGGCCGTCGTCTTTGGTGCCTTCGGAGATTCTCTTAACGAATGCGATCAGCTCGGCTGGGTTGAATGGCTTGGTCAGATACATGTCCGCGCCGAAGTGGTAGCCTTCGAACACGTCCTTGTCCTGCGCCTTTGCCGTCAGCATGATGACGGGCAGGTTTTCGGTTTCCGGGTCGCGGCGGATGGCTTTGAGGACTTCGAACCCGTCCATATACGGCATCATCACGTCCAGAACGACCATGCTCGGCTTCTCGGATTTGATCTTCTCGAGGCCTTCCTTGCCGTCGAAAGCCGTCACGACCTGGTAGCCGTGTCGCTCCAGATTCACCTGAATCAAACGGACGATGTTTCTCTCGTCGTCACAAACCAAAATCTTGGATGGCATTCGCTTCGAATATCTCCTGGACTGTCTGTTCGATGCTACCTGAAGCGTTCCCGCGATTAAACGCGCATCAGATGGGCGATGCGTATTGTACCGGACGTTCGAAACTTCGCCGGACGGGTGACGGGGGCGCCCCGGTGTTCGGATGGCATTGTACCCAGGCTCAGGCGGGTAATCTCTTGGGGTGAAGCTCGTCCGCTTCCATCTGCTTTCCGACCCCGAGAGTATTCGTGCCGGATTCGTGCATCAAGGCAGGGTCTATGAGACCGACGGCACGAGCCCGATCGCGGTCCACGATTGGGCCGACACCCAACTCCTTGCGCCGATCGGCAAGCCCAATTCGGTGCGGTTCGTCCCGAGTGGCTTTGGCGTGGGCGGTGGGCAGGCAGGATTCGACAGCGAGGACTCCGGCCCGCAGTTTGTCTATCTCAACCCCGGATCGGTCGTGGGCTCCCATTCGAACTTGCTGCTCGACGACGACTTTGGAGGGGTCTCGCTGAAGTGTTGCCTCGCCCTCGCTGTGGCCGAGGCCGGCATGAACCTCGACCCCGGACAGGCGCTCGGTTGCGCGATCGGGTTCGCAATGGCCTTGGTAGCGTATTCGCCGGAACTCGAACGGCGCGAGTTGGCATCGGGTCTTGGCCTCAGCCGAAGCCACGACTTCGCCATTCCTGTCGGACCCGCCCTTACGTCGCCCGACGAGATGAGCGACGATCTTGGACCTGAGGGCGACTTCGTCGCTCCGTTCGCCTGTACCTTGAGCCTGAACGGAGCGGACGTCGCGGTGTTCGATAGCACGGATGGACCCGTTTCGTTGCCGTCGATCGTGTCGTTTGCCAGCCAGACGGCCCCCATCCGCGCCGGAGACTTGTTCCTTGTCGAACTGGGACCCACTCGGCAGGGCCTGAGGATCGAACCCGGTGACGAAATCAGGTGGACCAGCGATCGCTTGGGGTCCCTCGCCCTGCGCCGAATCTGATGCTTGCCCCATACTGTCCTCTTCCATGAGCGAATTCACAAAGACGGTCCTTCCTAACGGAGTTCGAGTCCTCATCGAGCCCGTACCCTACGTTCAGTCGGTCGCGATCGGGCTGTGGTGCGCTACGGGGAGTCGGCACGAACTCGACGACGAAGCCGGAATTACTCACTTGATCGAGCACATGCTCTTCAAGGGGACCGAAAAGCGAACCGCTAAAGAGATCGCGCAAGACATCGAGGGGCTTGGGGGGCACCTAAACGCCTTTACCGACAAGGAGTCCACGTGCTACTACTGCCGGATGCTCGCCGCGGACGCCCAGGTGGGGCTCGACGTGCTCACCGACATGCTGCTCCATTCCCGAATCGACCCCGAAGAATTGGCGCGGGAACAAGGCGTCGTGCTCGAAGAGATCAAGCGCAACGAAGACGAGCCTTCGGATCACGTGCATGAGCTTCACTTGCAAGCCCGATGGGGGCAGCATCCCCTGGGGAAGCCGGTCATCGGCACCAGGGAGTCCGTCAGCGGCTTCGCGCGCGAGCACCTGCTGAGGTACATGGAGCGGCAGTACCGGGGCGCAAACGTCCTCGTGTCTATCGCCGGGAACGTCGAGGGGGCAAAGGCGCAGGAGTTCGTCGAACAGCTTCTCGGTGACGTGCCCTCGGGCGGCGAGGCTGTGGCGTGCGAGCGGCCGTACGGATCGGCGGTCAACACGTACGTGGGGCGGGACGTTGAGCAGGTCCATTTCTGCATCGGCACGGACGGCGCATCCGTCCACGACGACGACGTGTACGTTCTTAGCGTTCTGGATTCGGCGTTGGGCGGGTCGATGAGCAGCCGGTTGTTTCAAGAGATTCGAGAAAAGCGCGGCCTTGCCTACGCGATCGGCAGCTATTCGCTCGCCTATTCGGCTGGAGGAGCGTACACGGTTTATGGGGGCACGAGCCCTGAGCAGTGGCCGTTGGTGCAGGAGTTGGTCGCCGATGAGTTCGCGCGCGTATCGCGGTCGGGTCTCGAAGACGAGGAACTGGCCCGCACCAAGAGGAGCTTTGCGGGCCAGTTGGCGATCTCGCTCGAAGGCATGGGCGCGCGGATGATGAGAAACGCGCGAAACGAGATTTACTTCGGGCGGCGAGTGCCTGTCACCGAAACGCTGGCCAAGATCGACGCCGTGACTCACGAAAGAATCGTCGACCTTGCGGAGCGCATGTTCGCCGAAGGGAAGGTGAGCACGACCGCGATCGGTCCTGAGTAGGATGCTGCAAGTCCATTCATCGCAACCGAAGACCTTGTTGGCGCTGCGCGACATGGTGGGCGCGATGTCGGCGGCGACGTCCGAAGACGGCCTTCTGGCCGAGCTTGCTCAGATACTGCTGACGGCTTCCGACGCCGACGGTTGCGACATCTTGCTTTCGGACGACGGCCAGAGCCTCATCTTGAGGGCCAGTACCTATGCGCCCGACTACACGCATCGGTGCCGGCTCGGAAAGGGAATTGGGCTTTCCGGAATCGTTCATCAGACCGGGAATCCGGTGTTCGTTCGCCGCCATGCGATGAAGCACCCCAGCTACGTGAGCTATCCGGGGCTGGATGAAAGGCACTGCGAAGGCGTGGCCGTGATTCCGTTTTGGGGCGCGTCCCGCATTCTCGGCGCTTGCTTCCTCCACCGTGAACGAGTTTGGCCGCTCTCCCAGCGGCAGAAGCAGCGGATTCTCGAACACGTGCGCGATGCGGCGCGAGTGTGGGAAGGCTTTGAAAACGCGCTCCAGCGAGGAGCATCGTCCAACCGGATGGGCGCGTTGACCGAGGTCTCGCGGACCCTCTCGACGAGTCCCTACGTCGAGGAGATTCTCCAACTGCTCGTCAACATCACCGCGCAACAGTTCAACTACAAGGTCTGTACGGTTCGACTTTTGGATGAAGCGCGTGGCGAGCTGGTGTTACGCGCTACGCAGGCTCCCGCGAGGGCGTACCGCAAGAAGCGAGCGATCAAGCTGGGCGAGTCGATCGCAGGCAGGGCCATCTCCGAACGCAGGGCGGTAACCGTACGGGATGTCCGCATCGAGCCGGACTACATCGGCCACGAGCTTGCCGTAGAGCAGGGCCTTTGTTCGATGATTTGCGTGCCGCTCTTGCTGCAAGACCGCACCGTAGGGGTCTTGAGTTGCTATACCGATCACGTGAGGGACTTTCCCTCCGACGAAATCGCCGCTCTGGAGACCATCGCCAAGCAAGCTGCGGTCAGCATCGAACACGCGAGGCTTCAAGTTAGGAGCACGCTGCTCCAGGAGGTTCACCACAGGGTCAAGAACAACCTGCAGCAGATCGCTTCGCTCCTTCGACTGCAGATTCGCCACGGCGCCCACAAGACCCTCGACGAGGCGCTGGGCGATAGCCTTTCGCGCATCCTTGCGATCGCGTCGGTCCATGAACTCTTGAGCCGGGAGGACCTAGACCACGTTGGACTGAGATCCCTTGCCGAAGACCTCATCCACCATCAGAGGGAGTCGCTGATGCTGCCCGACCGCTCGATTGAGTTCGAAGTGCGGGGCGAAGACGTCCACTTGCACACCACGCAAGCGACTCAAGTCGCGCTCGTCCTCAACGAGTTGATTCAGAACGCCGTCGAACACGGGTTTAGGGACTCTCTCAGCGGCAACGTTCACATCACCATCGAAGAGCGAGACGGCGAGATCGGGCTTTGGGTGTCGAATGACGGCGACCGGCTTCCGACGAACTTCGAACTTGGGGCGAACAGTCGGCTGGGCCTCCAGATCGCCCAGAACTTGGCCCGCAGTCTGGGAGGGAGGTTTGTGCTGGAAGAGAAGCTGGGATGGGCCGTCGCTGAACTTAAATTTAGCCGAACATCGAGCGAGTGAGCGCGGACCCAGAGAAGGCTCCCGCGAGAAGTCGCATCGCTAATCTGGAATGATTCGTCCTCAAAGTAACGGAGGAATGCGACAATGAACGTTCGAGCAGCGTTTGCGGAACTCGTCGGCGTGTTTGGATTCGTCTTCATCGGGGTGTCGAGCGTGGTCGTAGCTGCGATGCCCAATTCCACCTTGGGCCTGTTCGGGGTGGCGGTGGCGCACGGATTGGGCATCGCGGTTATGGCCAGCGCGGTCGCGCCGGTGAGCGGAGGACACTTGAACCCGGCCGTCTCGATCGGGGCATGGATGGCCAATAAGCTCAGCCTGGTAGATACGGTCGGCTACCTCGTCGGCCAGGTTGCTGGAGCCGTTTTGGCGGTAGCCACGGTCGGGTACGCGTTTGGCAACGCCGCGCTTTCCGATGTAATGTTCGGCACGCCCGAAATTGCGGCAAGACTCACGACGACCCAAGCGGTGATCGTCGAAGGCGTATTGGCCATGTTCCTCGTGCTGAGCGTTTTCGGCACGTGCATCGACTCGAAGGCCCCCAAGACCGGCGCGCTGTTCGTCGGACTCTCTGTGCTCATGGGAGTGCTGGCTGGGGGAACCTTAACGGGCGCAAGCATGAACCCCGCGCGGTATTTGGGTCCCGCGATCTATGGCGGAGCCTTGGGCGATTGGGTGGTCTACGTATCGGGTCCCATTCTCGGGGCCGCGGTAGCGGTAGCGATCTATCTCTACATCCGCAGACCCGACGCCGGAGAGCAACCAGCCGACTGATCGCCGAATGCTGCGGCTAGGCGGCGGTGCCGAGTTTTTTGCACGATGCGTCGACTTGCTGCATAGCCGAGAGGAACGCTTCGACAACGTTAGGATCGAATGCCTTCCCGCTTTCGGAGCGAACGACGGAGATCGCCTCGTCGCGCCCAACGGCTTCTTTGTAGGTTCGCTTGCTCGTCAAGGCATCGAAGACGTCCGCAACGCTTACGATTCGCCCCAACAGCGGAATCTCCTCGCCCTGCAGACCGTTCGGGTAGCCCTTGCCGTCCCACCGCTCGTGATGCGTTCGCGCGATAATTTCTGCGGCCTGCAAGAACGCTGATTGGCTTCCAGAAAGGACCTTCGAACCGATTGTGGTGTGGGTTCGAATGACCTCGATTTCGTCGGGGGTAAGGATTCCCGGCTTCAGCAGGATCGTATCGGGAATCCCGACTTTACCGATGTCGTGCAGCAGCGCAGAAGTTCGGACGACTTCAACCTCTTCGGGCGGCATGCCGAGTTGTTCGGCGATCATCCCCGCGACGAGCCCCACGCGCCGAGCGTGATGGCCCGTGTCATCGTCGCGGTATTCTGCCACCAGAGCCAGACGCTCGACGAGTTCGGTATGAAGTTCCTGAAGTTCTAAGCTGGCCTTGGAGACGTCTTCGTGGAGTTCTGAGTTCGCGGCTCGAAGAGCCTTGTACAGGAGCCTCATGCGAAGGAAGTTGCACACGCGCAGCTTGATCTCGAAAACGTCTCCTGGCTTCGTGAGAAAGTCGCTTGCGCCCGCGCTGAGGGCTCGACGCCGAGTTTCGGACGCCACGTCGGCGGTGAAGACCAGCACAGGAACGAAGTCGAAGTGGGACGTCACGTCGCGGAGCTGTTCGAGAACCTCAAAGCCGTCCATGCCCGGCATGTGCAGGTCCAAGATCAAGAGGTCAGGGTGGTACTCGGCGAACACACCCGGCGTTTCCGGCCCTTCTGAGAGCGTCCGCACGTTCTGAAAGCCAGAGACGTCGAGGACCTGCTCCAGAAACGCCAGATTCGCTTGGTTGTCGTCGACCACCAAGATTCGACAGTCCTGCAATTCGGATTCGTTATGCAGCATGGTTTCGCTCCGACTTCAACAGGCTATTCAGCGCATCCTGAAACTGCTCGATGTCCAGCGGTTTCGATAGGTTTGCCACTACTCCGTATTTATGGAAAGTTGCGAGCGAATCTTTATCGTTGGAGGCAGAAATCACGATGACCGGCGTACTTTGCAGCGCAGAATCGGCCCGGATTTCCTTGAGGACTTCTGCTCCGGTGATGTCGGGCAGGTTCGAGTCGAGCAGGATCAGGTCGGGATTGTGTTTCTTGGCGATCTCGACTCCCAAGGAACCCTGCATCGAAACGAGCAGCGAAATGTCGCCCCGCGCGTTGAGGATCGACTCGATCAGCTTGATGTTGGCCTGGTTGTCTTCGACGAGCAGGACGGTAAATCGTGTGCCGCTGGCGACCCTGCTGGACGCCGATTCTTCCAGACTCATCGATCGGCCGGTCGGGAGAGTGAGCAAGAAGCGCGCGCCTCCCTCATACGAGCTATCGAACTCGAGCGTCGCTCCCATCGCCTCCGCCAACCTTCTCGAATGCGCCAACCCCAGCCCTGTTCCTTCGACCTTGGATTGTTCCGCGCCCAGGCGGTCAAACGGAGTGAAGAGCCGAGAGGCCCTATCCGTTGGGACGCCCGGACCCGTGTCCTCGATCATCAGGCGAACGTTCTCGCTGTCCACGTTCTCAATTCGGATTCGAGCGACCCCGTTGGGGGAGTTGTACTTGATCGCGTTCGACATCAAGTTGATGAGGATTTGGATCGTGCTTTGCTTGTCGCCCAAGAACCACTGCGACGCCTGTTCCTTGGCGGGCGCCTCGACGGAAATGCCCGATTGTTCGGCCATCGGCTTGATGAGCCCGAGCACCTCCTCGATCACGGGTTCAAACGCAAGGCTTTCGAGGGAAACCGAGATCGCGCCTGACTCGATCCTTGAGATGTTCAAGACTTCGTTGATGAGGTTGAGAAGGTGCCTGCCGCCCCGCAAAATGTGGCGCACGTTGTTGCGCTGACGCTCCGAAAGCTCCTCCATCTCCAGCAGTTGCGCGAACCCGAGAATCGAGTTCATCGGGGTTCGAAGTTCGTGGCTCATACGAGAGAGGAACTCGTTCTTGGCCTGGTTCCGACGCTCGGCTTCTTCCCGCTCGCGTTCGGCCTCTTCGGCGGCCTTGATCTCCGTAACGTCCCTCATGAAGCAACGGAAGTGCGTGACGCTGCCTCCCGAGCGCATGGCATTCGCGCTGATCTCGACGGTACGGATTTCGCCGGAAGACGAAATCACGAGCGCGTCTTCCGACTCGACGGTCGCGCCGGAAAGGAGCAGTCCGAGAATGCGGTCGGCTTCGCCAGGATCGACAAAGTACATCCGGAACTTGTTGCCCAAGTAGGACTCGCGGTCGAGTTTGACGATGTTCAGCTCGGCCAAATTGGCGTCTTGAATCGTTCCGTCGGGACCGAGCCACTTGATCCCAACCGGAGCGTTGTCGATGAAGTCTTGGAGCCTTGCGGTGCTTTGCCTCAACTCCTCTTGCATCCGCTCGCGCTCGACGATCTCGCGTTCCAACTCGACCGTGCGCTGCCGGACTCGGGATTCGAGCGACTGCTTGTCTCGGTAAAGCTCGGCGTCCCGCCTCTCGACTTCCTGAATGGTACGGTTGAACTGGTGGATGAGCTGACCCAACTCGTCGTTGTTCTTGGACTCCAGTCGCACGGAGTAGTCGCCGGACTCACCCACCGATTTCAGGGTGGTGAGCAACTTGACGATGGGTCGGGAGATCAGCCGCTGGACCACGCTTCCGATCAACACGGAGCCCGCTATCGTAAGCAGAACGACCGTCATGATCATGCGCAAAAAGTCGTTCTGTTGTTTGAGGAACGGCTCCATGCTGCCGTAACTGACCACATGACCCAGCACCTCGCCCTGGACCTTCACCTCGGCGACCGCTTGAATGCGATCGTGTTTGATGAAGGCACCCACCTGGGGTTTTGCGGCCAGCGACGGCTCCACCGTGGACCTCCGAGTCTTCCAAGCGCTCAATAGCTGCCCCTCGCTATCGTAAACGGCAGCACTTTCGAAATCATTGGTCGTCGACAGAGACGACAGCATCCGGTAAGCCGCTTCTTTGTCACCGAACGCGACGGCCGCGGAGATGTTCTGCGCGATCACTCCGGAGAGCGCGGCGGATTGGTCCAGCAGTTGGCTCTTTTGCTTGTTCGAGATGATCGTGAAGATCGCCGCGCTTGCGCCTACTAGGGCGAGGCAACTCATGCCGGCGAAGAAGACCGTCAGCTTCACTCGGATCGAGGTGCTGCGTACCCGTTCGAGAAGTTTCCTCACGGCTGGATCACCTTGGCGATCTGCAACAGTTGGGAGCTCACCACGAGGTTGGACCGTTTCGCCACCGCGTTGTTGATCTCGAAACGGACCCTGCCTTCGGCGACGAAGAAGTTGAACATGCCGTACTTATTGGCAAATCCAGGGCTCTCGCCCACCACTAGAACCGGCTTCTGAGCCAGAGTAGAAAGCTGGGCATACTTCGCCGACTCGGTTGAGGGCACAAACACCATGGGATACGCGGCGAGGTCTGCGCTCCATGCGACGTAGGTGACCTGGAACACGTACTTTCCAACCTTGCTTCCGTTGACGGCGCCACCGATCGCCTTGGCGACCGAGCTATTTCCCACGACGGCCAAATGGATCTTCCCGTCGGTGAATTGGCGCTCCGAGGGCCACTCGACGAACCTCGCGAAGTTGAGAAGGAACGCTGCCTTGACTTCGTATTCCGACCGCTGGGCGAAGAGAGCCGCCGGTGAGAGAGTGAGGCAGACGATTAGCGCTGTTCGCAACATTCGGCCAAATCCTCTCCTTGCCGTTTTGTCTCTGCTCAGTATCGCCACCGAAGTCCTCCGTAGAACGAGCGAGGGACATACGTGGGCGAAGCGCCAATCTCGGGGAAGGCCTCGAGGTGCTTGGACTGAAGGAGGTTCTGAACTCCCACGAAAGCCTGCATCCCGTTGTTGCCCGACCACGTCAATTGAGCATCGATTCGGGAATAACCGGGAACATCCCGTCCCTCCAGCGCTCCGACAAAGTACGCCGAACCGGTGAACCGCAGATTGGGAGCTACCGGCCCTGAGACAATCAAATTCGCGATCTGCGCGGGGGTGCTTCCGAGTCGGTCGGTTTCGTACGGGCCGAATGGGTCGCCCGAATCCGCATCGAATCGGAAGGAATCGTGCAAGTACGAGTAGCTCGCTTGCGCGTCCCAGTTCGAGGGGAGCTTCCATGATCCCGCAATCTCGATGCCGTACGTCGTGGCCGAGAGCTTGTTCCCGAAGCGGAAGGGCGTTACGAGAACGGGGATCGGACCCGGCTCGACATACGGGTCCTCGGGTTCAAACGTCCGAAGGTTGCGATACCGGTTGTGAAAGATCGCGATGTCGTAGTACGAGGAGTCGTTGGGCTGAATCCTGTAACCGGCCTCGAAGGACTCCACGGTCTCAGGCTGGTAGTCGGGGTTTCCGAACAGCCGTAGCGCCATCGGCATCCCGGGTCCGTCGCTGTACTGAACCAAGATGTTGGCGTGGGCGTCGCCTCGGCTGGGCACGCGAACGGCCCTCGATGCGCCCAACCAAGCGGTTTCAGTGTCCTTGGGGTGCCAAGCGATACGCGCGTTGGGCTGGAACTCCCACCCCGAATAGTCGTTCTTCTCGAGCCTGGCGCCCACGCTCATCGTCGAAGAACCGTTGAGAGCGAACTCCGAATGGCCATAGACGCCGAAGACTCGGTCGTTCGCGAAACCCGGCTCAACGGCGAACGTCGTCGCTTCGTCGATGTAGTCGGAGGTGTCCCGGTAGTTGACCCCCCACACGATCTGGCTGAAATTGGGAAGGGTGTGGATCGTCTTGAACTCGAAGTCTGACGTCCCCCGATGCTCGTGCATCGTAAAGTCGTTCCGATTGGACTTCTCGAACGAAAACAGGACTTCGCTGGTCGTCGTGGACGAGGAGGCCCATTCGTAGCGTCCCGACAAGCTGGTCTTGTTCGAAGGCGTACTAACGCTGACCACGGACTGATAGGGCGGCGTTGGAATCGGCAGAAACACGGACTGGCTTCCATGGTTCGAGCTATTGCGGAAGCTGAGCTCGAACTTCTCGGTGGGGGACGGCGTGATGTCGACGCGGATGCCACCGTTGACGTGGTCGCTCGGATGTGATTTCATCCCCGTCATCACTTCCTCGAAGCCGAGGTTGCGCCTCGCGTTGCCATAAACCCGGAAGTACGTGCCTTCGTTCGCTTGTGCGCCGAAATGCGCCGCCAGCGATCTCGAAGCGATCGCGGAGGTGTCCGCTTGGACATACCCTCCGACGGTGTCGGCGGCGTCCTTGGTGATGATGTTGATGATGCCGTTGACCGCGTTGGAGCCCCAGAGAATGCCGCCGGGACCTCGGATCACCTCGATCCGCTCAATGCCTTCGAGGTTGAACTCCTGGAAGTCCCAGTGAACGCCGTTATGAAGCGGAGAGTAGATCGACCTTCCATCAACGAGCACGAGCAGCTTGTTCGCATACCTTCCGTTGAACCCGCGAATGGACACCATCCAACTGTTGCCTTCGATCCTGGCGACATGCAGCCCCGGAACGATCCTAAGGACCTCAGGAACGGACGTCGCCCCTAGCCGGGCAAAGTCCTCGCTCGTAATCACGTAGATCGCCGCGGGCAGGCCGCCTGCGGCTTTCGCCTGCTTCGAAAGGGTCGTGACCTTGATGTTCATCAGGTCGTCGATCCCCAGTTGGTTCAGGTCTTGCGCGGAGGTGAAGGCGCAGGTCCCCAACAGACCGCAAACCGACAGCCTCCAAAGATGCCTTTTCATCGAAGTTCCCTCGTTAGCCCTTGCGATGGCTTTGTAGTAAATGGATCGGGACACGCACGGACTTTCGTTATGTCGGAGTCTGGAGCATTGCCTCTGGACTTCCTTTGTTGCGCTTTCTGGCGCAAGATTGATCGTTTGTTTTTTGCGAGGGACAGAAGGTCAGGGCGAGCGCGGCCCTGAATCACGCTACGTCGCTTCAGCCGGTACAATCCTCCCGCCGTGAAAGTCCCGATCTCGATGCTCCGTGAGTACGTAGATACGACGCTAGAGGCGTCAGCACTTGCCCACCTGTTTACGATGGCGGGGTTTGAAGTGGAGTCAGTTGAGGAGGTCGAAGGCGAGCCGGTGTTGGACGTCAACATCATGGCCAACCGCGGGGACGGCTTGTCGATTCTTGGACTCGCGCGCGAGGTCGCCGCAAAGGACCCTGCGGCCCGCCGAACGCCGCTTTTCGACCGCCTTTCGGGCTTGGCCGCGCGATCCAGTAACGAAGGCTCGGGTTCGGCGAAGTTCTCCATCGACATCCTCACGGAACATTGCAGCAGGTATGCGGCAGGGCTCTTCGAGATCAACGCCGTTCCGACTCCCCCGATGATCCAGCGGCGGCTCCTCCAAATGGGGATGCGCCCGATTTCTCTCATCGTCGACCTCACCAACTACGTGATGCTCGAACTGGGGCAACCTCTGCACGCGTTCGACTTCGACAAGGTTCGCGACGGCAAAATCGTGGTGCGGCAAGCACGAGAAGGTGAGGTCCTGGTGACGCTCGACGGCGTGGAGCGGAAACTGAACCCTGAGATGATGATGATTTGCGACTCCGAGCGGCCGATCGCACTGGCGGGAGTGATGGGGGGCCTCGAAACCGAGTTTTCGGGATCGACGCAGCGGGTACTTCTGGAGTCGGCGCACTTCAACTACCGTTCGGTCCGCCGAACCCGCCGCTCGCTCGGAATGTCCACCGAAGCGTCGTATCGGTTTGAGCGGGGGGTTGATCCCGAAGGCGTGGTGCGGGCGATCCAGCGGTTCTCGGAGCTACTGGAAGAAGCCGGCGGGGGACGACTTTCCGGCGGTGTGGTGGACCTCTACCCAAGCCCTCCGGTCCGCGAGGCAATCCAGCTTCGCATGAGTAGGAGCGACGCGCTGCTGGGAATGTCGGTCAGTCCCAGTTCTGCGAAGGGCTACTTGCAGGCGTTGGGGTTTGAGGTCGAAGGTGCGGAGTCTCCATTTACTGTGGCCGCGCCGACCTGGCGCACCGACATCGAACGCGAGGTGGACCTGATCGAAGAGATCGGACGGGTTCACGGCTACGAGCACATCCCGGAAAAACTGCCCGAGGGATCGACGACTCCAGGCGGCGTCGTAGGCGAATCCCGCGAAGTCGATCGGCTGCGGGAAGAGTTGGTTCGGTGCGGGCTCGTTCAGGTCGTAAACTACAGTTTCGAGTCCGAGAGCCCGCTGGACGACCCGAACCTGACGAAAGTCGGACCCCGAAACCCGGTTTCTCAAGACGTTGCGTTGTTGAGGTCGTGTCTGTGGCAAGGGCTTGCCGAATCGTGCCGACGCAACGGCGGCATGGACGTACACCTCTTTGAGATGGGTCGCGTATTCGGTGGCGACGTCAGCGGAGTCCAGGAGCGCAGGGAGTTAGCGATCCTCTCCGTGGGGTCGCTCGTCGAGAAGCACTGGTCGGATTCCCAGTCGGTCGCAGTAGGTTTTTACTCCCTGAAGGAGTGCGTCGAGCGAACGATCGCAGCGGTCGAGCGTCCCATTCGGTTTGAGCCTGCGCCCGCCGACCCGAGGTTGCATCCGACCCGCCAAGCCGCGATAGTTTCGGCAGAGGGCAACGTGCTCGGCCATTGCGGCCAAATCCACCCAGACGTGGCCGACCAAGTGGGGCTTTCGCCGGAGACGTTTCTGGCAAGGCTCACGATCGACGATCTGTTGGCGATTCCCCGATCCGCTCGGAAGCTCGCTCCCGTGAGCCGGAACCCTGCCGTCCGAAGAGACATGGCGGTGCTCGTATCCAAGTCAGTGCCGTTTGAGGCGATGCGGGAGCGGATCGTCGAGGCCTGTGGCGAGGTTCTGGAGCGGCTCTGGGTGTTCGACGTGTTCGAAGGATCGAGCCTCCCAGAAGGAACCCATAGCGTCGGCGTGGCCTTGCAGCTTCGGAAGCTCGGCCAGAACCTTACCGACGAGGAAGCGAACCAGGTGCGGGATCGGGCCGCAAAGGCGCTGGAATCGCTCGGCGCGAGATTGCGATAGCTGTTGCCTGAGCGGCTGCGGCGATCAGTCCGGCGGCGAGGAGCATCCGCAAAGCCGTCGGAAGATAGTCGTAATGGGCGAACGGCTTCAGCCATGCCATCGGCAAGAACGCGACGAGCGAGGCGACCCAGCCGAAGGCAAGGACGCTCGGGCGGGTAAGGGCGGCACGCAAACCCGCGAGATTGGAGGCAACGTTCAGCGCGAGCGAGTAGGGAAGGGCCGTGAACCCTACCGCCCACCCCAGCGCGAGGCTCGAACCGCCCAGCCAAAGAGCTTGGCCCGCCGGAAACGCATATCCGAGGAGCGACATTCCCACGCCAGGACCCGATCGGAACTGCTGGCTTTGGTAGCCAGAGGGCGAGAGGGGAACCAGTTGGGTTCGAAGAATGGCATAAGCGCCGACCAATGCGATCGCGCCTGCGACGATCGGCCAAGCCGGCCTCTTGCCGTCGAGCCAGAAGTGCGCGGCGATGAGCGCGAGGAGGCCCGGCGCGACGACCGCTTGTTCGTAGCATCCGAGCGCGAGCAGCATAAGGCCGAAAGACGCAAGGATCCAACTTGCCCGAGACTCACCCGTCTTTCGGAGGCGTTCGAACCTAGCGTACGCGGAAAGGGCGCCCAGGAGGAAGACCGTCATGGAGGATGCGGTCCGCCCCGGCAGCCACGCTTGAACGCCGCCGTAAAAGGGCGATAATCCGCTCGCGGTGGCGGCTGCGAAGACCCACAGCAGCGAGGCGTAGGCGGACATTTTCAGGTTTTCGGGACGGAGGACGACAGCGAAGGCAGCGACGATCGCGGCGAGGGTCAGCCCGCTTCCAAACGGAATGGGTCGGGCGAAGTGCAGGTTGGCAAACAGCAGGCTCGCGCCAGCGGCAAGGATCGGGGAGTCTGTGAGTTCCCGGATGAACCAGAACAGCGCGAGCACGGACAGAATGCAGAGCGCCGTGTTCGTCGCGCCGAATCCCGCGCCGTCTCTGCCCCACAACGCGAGGTCCCCTTCGAACAGCAGCGTGGAGACGGGCCGGTAGAAGTGGTTCTGGAGGGGCCAGTCACCGAGGAACCAGCTGAGGGGCGAAGATCGTTCTTCCAGAGCGTTCAGGAGCACCGCCGTATCGGAATCCTGCAACAGCGAAGAACTCGTGGGGCTCTGCAGGGCGATCCAAGCGCAGGCAAGCACGGCGATCGCAAAACTGGCTACCCACCGCTTCACGGCAGAATTATGACCCTCTCTTCGGGGCAACTCGGAGCAAACCGGGAACCCTTTTCCTTCGTCAAGCATAATGATGGTAGTAAGGCGCTGGGCGCCAGGAGGTATACGAATTGAAATTCACCGCAATTATTGCCGCGACCGGGGTGCTGGCGATCGGAATGGCGACCGGGACTCAGGACACCAAGAGCTTCGTTGGAAAACCGATGCCGAAATTCGCGCTGACCACCGTTCAGGGCGCTTCTCTCACCAATGAAAACCTGAAGGGCAAGCCCGTACTGTTCGATTTTTGGGCAACGTGGTGCGGCCCCTGCAAGGCCGCCGCGCCGCATGTGCAGGCGATCTATGAGAAGTACAAGGCGCGGGGACTCGTCGTGATCGGCGCGAACGTGTTTGAAGGCAGAGGCGGCCAACCAACGGGTCCCAAGCCCGCACTGGACTATGCCACCGAGCATAAGTACACGTACGCGTTCACCTTTGACAGTGACGCGCTCGCCAAGGCGCTCGCAGTGAACGGAATTCCGACGTTTGTGCTCATGGACCCGAAGGGCACGATCGACAGCGTGTGGGTCGGTTTCGGCAAGAACACCGGCGAGCAGATCGAAGCGCGCGTCCAAACGATGCTTCCGAAGTAAGTTCGAGCTTCGCAAGGTTCGGATACGGGTCGCTTGAGCCCTTGAGGGCGGGCGGCCCGTTCCTTTTGGGAATGCGGAAGTTGTCGCTCCACGGTGAGGCTCCCGAGGATTTTTTCCGAGAATATCTGCGTCCATGTCCGAAACCGTCGAAGAGACACCCAAGAAGAAGGGTGGCCCCAAGTTGCCAATCCTGCTGGCGCTCGTGATTCTGCTTGCGGGCGGCGGCTACTTTGCGTTCAAGCTCAAGTCCTCAGGCAAAGCTGCCGAAAAGCCCAAGGTCGAACTGGGCGAAGTTGTGGCTTTGGATGAGTTCCTCGTGAACCTCAACTCCGGGACCGCCTACTTGCGAGCCGAAATCTCGCTTCAGCTTCGAAAGGGCTACGAGAAGGCGGACTTCGACAAGAACCTCGCCGCTGTCCGGGACGCCATCGTCATGGAGCTCTCCAGCAAGCAGATGGGCGAAGTCACCACCATGGAGGGAAAGATCGCGCTGAAGCGGCGACTCGCCGAAGCGATCAACAAGGTGTTGGCGATCTCTGAGCCCGAAAAGGCGGCCAAGCCCGAACCCAAGAATGGGCCGAAAGCCAAGAAGCCCACAGAGGAGCCCGCCCAAGCGGCATCCCAACCTGGCCAACCGAAAAACCCCGACTGGGATTCGGACGAGGGCCCCGTGCTGCGAGTCTTCTTCACCGGGTTCACCACCCAGTAACCCGCGCCCAACGTCCCTATCCCCTGGTTCCCAACCCGGCCCGGCCGGGCGCTTTGCGTTGGGGCGGAGCCGCATCGCCGCTCGACCCATTACCTTCGAGCCGTTTGTGAGCTTTTTCGGTCGGCGCACTGAGGAAATTGCCGGAGGTGCCGATAACCACACTGATGAGCCCTCAAACGCCTCGTTCGAGGGAGCTTCAATGGGAGGAACTGGGTGTCGGAAATCCTTTCGCAAGAAGAGATCGCGTCGCTGCTGAACGCCGCTGAACAAGCGACGGACGAGATGCCCGCGCCTCAGCAAGCCGAGACAAACACCTCTCGTGCTTCAGGCTTGCGAAGCCGCACGAGGGCTCCCATTGCCTACGAGCTTTACGACTTCCGAAGACCCGACAAGTTCAGCAAGGAACAGCTCCGAACTCTTCAGATGCTGCATGAGACGTTCGCGCGACTTGCCGGTTCCTCGCTCTCCGCGTACCTCCGCACCCCGGTGAATATCGACTTGATCAGCATCGAGCAGGTGCCGTTCGAGGAGTACCTCCGAAGCATCAGCCAATCGGTCTTCAATATCCTTTCGCTTCCGCCGCTTTCGGGCCAGGCCGTCCTCGAACTTGAGTTCGGGATCGCCTTTACGATGGTGGACCGGATGCTCGGCGGCCCAGGCAGGGCCATCTCCCGCTCGGTATTGACCGACGTCGAGCGGCCCCTGGTCCGGCAACTGGTCGAACGGCTCTTTGCGGGGCTGAAGTCGGCATGGGAGGGCGTGGTCGTCGCCGACCCCACCATCGAAGGAATGGAGACGAGCGCGCAGTTCGTGCAGATCGCCCCGCCCAACGACATCGTCGTCACCATTTTGTTCGAGGTCCGGATCGGAGACCAGCGCGGAGCGATGAGTCTCTGCATCCCCTATCTCCTCCTGAAGCCCATCACCACCAAGCTCAGCGCGCAGAAGTGGTTCGCCACGGGCCCCCGCCGAGCCAACCATTCGACCCGCAACCAAATCACATCGCACATCGCCGGCGCGAGGGTCGAATGCGCCATTCGACTTGGAGAAGCCCAGATGCGGACCCGCGAGGTGCTCGGGCTGAAGGTCGGCGATATTGTCAGGCTCGACCAAGGCGCCACCGATCCTGTATGCCTTTACGTGGGGAACGTGCCCAAGTTCGAGGGCCGTCCCGCGCTCCAAGGCTCCAAGCTCGTTTTTGCCATCTCCCACCCTGTCAGCAACTAAGGAAACACCATGGAATCGATTCATCCGTCCTTGTTCGATCGCTTTACCGCGCTCCAAGCCGACCTTTGGCAACAAGTTTCGTTGAGGGTCAGCGAGACTGCCGGCCAAGCCCTCACGATCGGGGGCGAGGTCGAGATCAAGCAACTGCCGCTCGATGCGCTCTCCACGCTCGAAGACCCAGTGCTGCTCGTCCGGTTCGCGTTCGGCGATACGCCGGAGAACATGCAGCTCCTTTGGCTATCCGGCGAAACTGCAAAGCAACTTCTGAAAGCGACGAAAAGCGTCGAGGCCGAGGCGTTCGATGAGAGCCATGTTGGCGAGCTCCGAACCGTGATGGAATCGATGGTCCAGGGGATTTGCGTCGGGATTACCGACCTGCATGGGAGTCCAGTGGTGGCGACGGGGCTGAGCGTCCGGTTTCAACCGGTTGAAGCTCCCGAGAACTTCAAGTCCGTCGAGACGATCCTTCATGTTGCGGCACCGATCACGGCGTCCGGAGTCGAAGGGAAGCTGTTTTGGATGCTCGATCCCAGTACCTGCGGCTGGATGCTCGGCGACTCCGATGGTCTGGACGCGGGCAGGAGCGAGCCGTTTGGCTCTCTCGAAGCCCCCACATCCTTCGGCGGGTCGTCGATGGGCGCAGACTCCGCAGGCATCGAACTGCTCCTCGACATCCCACTCGAAATTAGCGTCGAACTCGGACGCCTCAAGATGCTCATCCGCGACGTGCTCGATTTGGGAACGGGCTCCATTGTCGAAATCGACCGAGCCGCCGGCGAGCCCGTCGACGTGATGGTGAATGGGAGGCTCGTCGCGAAGGGCGAAGTCGTGGTCATCGAGGACAACTTCGGCGTTCGCATCACCGAGATCCTGACCCCGCAAGAACGCTTGGAGAAGCTGAACGAGGTTGCGTAACATGCGGCTGCAATTCGGTATTGCGCTCGCGCTCGCGGCCACCACTCTGGAGGCGGCGGAGCCCCTCTTGGGGACGAAGCAGGACGCGATCTCCCGGCCGATTTCCGGCGTCTCGGCGACGAGCGGCTTCTACCCCTTGCTCCAGATGTTGATGGCGATCGCGGTCGTGGCGTTTCTGCTGAAGGTGGCCGTTCCGAGACTCGTCGGCAAGTTCAATAAGCGACTCTCGCCGGTCGATGGGGGTGGGATCGCCGTGAAGGAGGCCGCGACGCTCGCCACAGGGACCTTGTATGTGGTCGAAGTTCGCGGGAAGGCGTTGCTGCTCAGCGTCAGCGCGCAAGGTGTCTCGTGCCTTGCTGACCTCACTCCGGCGGCGGAATCGCCCGCAACCGAGCCTGCGTTCTTCGATCTCTTGGATCAGGAGACCGCCCGGACTGCTTCAGAGCCCCGCGATAAGGCGCCGGTCGAAGAAGCCCTCGAAAGGCTCTGCCAACTGACGAGTAGGTAACCCATGCTTTGTGTGCATCGCCGCCGCGCCCTCACACGGTTGAGCCTGGCAATTCTGCTGGCGCTTTTGGGTGCGCTGTGCGCCGCACAGCAGGTTCCGATCCCCAAGGTCTCGATGGAGTTCGGAACCGGCAACAATCCCGAGGAAGTGAGTACGACGCTGAAAATCCTGGCGATGCTCACCGTCCTGAGCCTCGCGCCGGCCATCTTGATGCTGACTACGGCTTTCACGCGAATTGTGATTGTGCTCAGCTTCCTGCGCCAAGCGATTGGAACGCCTTCGATTCCTCCGAACCAAGTCTTGATCGGCCTGAGCCTCTTTTTGACGTTCTTCGTGATGGGTCCGACCTACCAACAGATCAACGACGACGCCATTCAGCCCTACTTGTCCAGCTCGGAAGAGCAGAAGATTTCGTTCGACGAAGCTGTCGAGCGCGCGCAAAAGCCGCTGCGCGAGTTCATGCTGAAGAATACCTACGAGAGCGATCTTCGGCTGTTTCTCGACATGAGGGAGGAGCGTCCCGACCGAGAGAGCGTCTCGCTACTCGCTCTCATCCCCGCGTTCATTCTAAGCGAGCTGAAGACCGCGTTCATCATCGGCTTCTACCTGTTCATTCCGTTCTTGATCGTCGACTTGATCGTCGCCAGCGGGTTGATGAGCATGGGAATGATGATGCTGCCGCCCACCGTCGTCAGCCTCCCGGCCAAGCTGCTCGTGTTCGTGCTCGCTGACGGCTGGGGGGCGCTGGTTTCGGCGATCTTGCAGGGGTACCGCTAATGGATTCAAAATCCGCGCTCGATCTCGCCCAACACGGAGTCCAAGTCGCTCTGATGGTGGCCTTGCCTGGGCTCGCCGTAACCCTCTTCATCGGCCTTGCAGTGAGCATCTTTCAAGCGATCACGCAGGTTCATGAAATGACGCTGACCTTCGTGCCCAAAGTGCTGGGGATCGCAGTCGTGATGGCGTTCTTCGGACACTGGATGCTGCAACAACTCGTGGCGTACATGTTGCTCTGCTTCGACCACGTAAGCCGGGTCGCGCAATGACGTTCGATGAGGCGTTCATTTGGGGCTTCTTCCTCGTGTTCGCCCGGAGCGGGGCGATGTTCCTCACGACGCCGTTCTTCAACGCTCAAGCCACTCCCGTCTCGGTCCGGGTCATGGCCGCGCTTGCGGTTTCGGCCTCTCTGACGGTCGCTCTGCGGCCTGCGGGAGTTCCGATCCCCCCGGACCTTTACGGCATGGCTGCGGCCGTGTTGGTCGAAGTCGTGGCCGGAGTGATGCTCGGCATGTTCGTGAGCCTAGCCCTGGCCGCCCTTCAAATGGCGGGCGCGTTTCTCGACCTGCAGATCGGCCTGGGCATGAGCCAAGTCATCAACCCTGCTACCGGAGTTCCGGTGACGCTGTTGTCTCAGTTCAAATACCTTCTCGGACTGGTCGTGCTCCTTGCGAGCGACGGGCACCACGTACTCCTTCGGGCCTTCGCGGCGAGCCTATCGACGATGCCGGCAGCGTCGGGGCTGAACCTTGCCGACGCCACAAACAGCTTCGTAGCGATGATCGGTGAAATGAGCCTACTTGCCGTTCAGATCGCCGCACCGGTCCTAGCGATCATGATCGTGGTCGATGCCGCGTTCGGACTCGTCAACAAGGCGGTCCCTCAGATGCCCGTGATGCTTGTGGGGATGCCCGCGAAAATCTCGCTCGGACTCATTGCGGTCTCGGTGACCCTGCCCGTCGTCGTTAGCGGCGTGGGTTCGGGACTCGACGTCGCCTTTCGGCATCTGAGCGAACTGTTCCGAGTTCAGGGATAGGCCATGGCAGAAACCGCTCAAGAACGCACCGAAGAAGCCACGCCACGACGCAAGCAGAAGGCCCGACGCAAGGGTACTGTGGCGAGGTCGAGCGACGCGACGAACGCCATCGTGATCGTTGTGTTGCTCGGCGTTCTGCCGCTGGTTGGCGCAAACCTTTCGTCTTCGCTGCTTTCAGGAATGCGAAGGAGCCTACTTTCGATCCCGGAGGCTGCAACCCCCTCGGCAATCTTCAGCTTTGCGATGGATTTTCTCAAGCCTGCTGCGCTTTCGATTGCGCCCGTGATTGGGACGGCGCTTCTCGTTGGCCTCGCCGCCAACTTCTTGCAGGTGGGGTTCGCTCTCAGCCCAGAGGCTATGGCGCCCAATCTCAACAAGATCAACCCTGCCAGCGGGCTCAAGCGCCTGTTCTCAAGAAAGAGCCTTGTCGAGGGAGCGAAGGCGATGGCCAAGAGCGGGCTTTTTGCGTTCATCGCGTACAGCGTCGTGCGGTCGGAATGGAACAACCTGCTCAACCTCTCAGGCCTGCCCGCGCCTGTCGCGATGAGCGTCGTCGGGAGCATTTTGCAGACGATCTTCGTGAGGGTGGCGATCGCTTGGCTCGTCTTGGCCGCGCTCGACTATCTTTTTCAGCGCAAAGAGGTCGATAAGGAACTTCGCATGACCAAGCAAGAGCTACGCGAAGAGATGAAGGAGATGGAGCAGTCCCCTGAGTTGAGAGCGGCGATGGCGAGTCGAAGACGGAAGCTATCGAAGGGAAGGATGATGGAATCCGTCAAGACGGCGGATGTGGTAGTGACCAACCCGACTCACTATGCCGTTGCGATCCGATATGACCGGTCGTCGATGCACGCGCCCAAAGTGGTCGCCAAGGGCGTCGATTATCTCGCGCTTCGCATCCGCGAGACCGCCGCAGAGCATAAGGTCCCGATCTTGCCGAACCCACCGCTGGCCCGTCAGCTGTATAAGAAATGCGAGGTCGACGACTTCGTCCCCCGCGAGCTGTTTCAGGCCGTCGCAGAAGTTCTCGCGCACGTCTATACGACCTTGCGAAAGGTCCGGCTGGCGTAGCTGAACCTGGGTTGCCGATCAGTTGTTCGGAGCGCCGGCGTTAATCCAAGCCACCATTAAGTCGATTTGGGCTTGCGGCAGGGGCGGGCGGCCCTGAGGCATCCGAACGGCGGTTTGTCCCCGCACCGAGCGTACTATGGCGCTCGCGTCGGCGTTCTTGGGCACGACCGCCTTCATCACGCCCTCATACGTCGAAAAGTCATACCCGCCCGAAAGCGAGGTGGCGCTGTGGCACGGCATGCACGATCGGTTGATGAGGGCCATCACTTGCTGAAAGGTCGCCGAGCCGGCCGCAGGGGCTTCGAGCTTCTTCGCGCCTTCGGGAGCGACGAATTTGAAACGGTCGGGCTTCGGAGGCTCTGTGCCAACTTCGATCTCGGTCGCGATCACCACGGCGTCGGTCTTCGCGTTCTTGATCTGCATCCCGCGGGCGACGCCCAACTTATTGTCGAGGTACATCGTAATCGAGCTTGCCTGGTCGGCTCGTTCGATCGTGAATTCAGTGACGACGTTGCCCTTGATGTTGCGAGTGGAGCCTGGCCTAGCCGCCTTGAAGAGCTTTCCATCCTCCAGGAAGAAGCTCGCCCAAGCCCAGTAGGGGTCTTGCAGGCATTGAGTCGTCAGGGCGCTCGCATCCTGTGGGGCCTCGGAATAGGCGTTGTCGGCCTTCTTGTATTCGAACACGGTCGTTCCGTCTGCAAGGACATAGCCGGTCGGCCCTTCGATTCGGAGGAGTCCCGGCTTGGCGTATTCGAGAAGGACCGTATACGGTGCTCCGCCCGTCGGTAAGACGCTCAAACTCAGGCGCAGAGTCTGGGCCTTCTTCATCGCCTGAACGTGGCCGGCCAACTGAGGGGGCAGCGCTGCCTGCCATGCCCAACCTACAACGAAAAGGGACGCGAGCGCGATCCCTCCGAGAACCCTATTCATACGAGAGAGTATACGAAGTTGGGGGTACAAGTAGTTACAGGAAGGAACGCGAATCACTCCGTATCAAGGATTCAAGGCGACATGCTGCGGCCCAAACGGGTAACTAGGGCTCATGCGAATCGCCGTGGCCTCCGATCATGCCGGCTTCCAGTATAAGACCCGCCTAACCGCGCTCTTGAGGGAAATGGGGCACTCTGTCGTTGACTTCGGAACGGACTCGGAGGAGGCGTGCGATTATCCCGAGTTTGTCCGCCCCGCCGCAGAGTCATTGGCTCAGGGCGCCGTCGATCGAGCGATCGTCCTGGGAGGTTCGGGCAACGGGGAAGCGATGATGGCCAACCGCTTCAAGGGCGTGCGCTGCGCGTTGTGTTGGAGCCTGGAGAGCGCCGAACTCTCCCGAAGGCACAACGACGCCAACGCGCTTTCCTTGGGAGAGCGGCTCTTGGATTGGGACTTGGTGGAGAGGATGGTGCGCGCGTGGCTTGAGACCCCCTTCGACGGAGGTCGCCACCAGCGCCGAATCGACCTTCTCGACGCCTAGCCGTTCGACCGCGTCGGAGTGTATGCTTCTACGGCGACGATCGCTTTTGGGAGTTCGGTCGGGCGACGCCGAACGTCGTCGAAGCCTTCGGGGAGCCTTGCGGGAAGTACCACAGAGACTCCAGGTTCGGTCATCGTGACGCCCAACCAGACGGGCGCGCCCTCGATGGTGGTCGCGTTGTGGGTGATCACGATGAACTGGCACCGATCGGCGAACTCCCGCAGAAGATCGGTAAATCGTTCTACGTTGCGTCCGTCGAGGGGTGCATCGACCTCGTCGAGAATCACGAGCGGGCTTGGCTTCACCTGTAGCAACGAGAACAGAAAGGTCGTCGCGCAAAGGGACCTCTCGCCGCCGCTGAGCAGGTCCAGTTTCTGCCTCTTCTTTCCGGGCAACGTGACGTCGATTTCGATCCCCGTTTCGAGGAGGTTTTCGGGGTCGGTGAGCCTGAGTTCCCCCTTACCGCCTGGAAACAGCCGCCCGAAAAGCGTACTGAAGGCCGCCTGAACCTTTTCGAACGTGGAGCGGAATCTCTCACGGGTCTGAAGGTCCAACTCGCGAATGGTGGATTCGACTTCTGCGATGCCCGTGAGGATGTCTTCGCTCTGCGCGGTGAGTTCCTGAAACCTCTCTTCGAGCCGATCGAACGCCTCAATCGCGCCCAAATTGACTTCGCCCATCGCCTTAAGCTCGCGCCGAAGCCGAGCGACCAAGGCCGCCGCGTTCGGCGGGACCTCGGTCTCGGCGGCGACTCGCCTTGCCTCGACTTCATCGATCCCGTACTCCTCCAAGAGCCTCTGGTGGGCGGCCGCGCGCCTTCCTTCAGCCTTCGCCTTGGAAAGCTCCTCGGCATGGGCTCGTTCGGCGGCCTCTTGAGCGGCCCATCGGGCTTGTTTGGCCTTGGCTTGGAGGTCGAGCGATTGGGCGATGGACGACTGTCTTGACTCCTGCGCATGCTGAAGTTTCGCCGAAACGTCCTCCCGGAGCCGCGAGAGCGAGTCTCGACGGGAGTGGCTTTCCTTGATCTCCTTGCGTGTTTGCTCCCGTTCGGGCCCGACCTTGCTGAGTTTGGATTGGCTGTAGGTTTGGGCTTCTTGGGCGCGCTTGAGGCGATGATCGGCCTGCTTCACCCGCTCCTCAAGGCTTACGACCGCTTGCTCCGCATCGCTGATCCTTCGTTCGGCTACGTCGGCGTCGGCCGATCTCTCCGAGAACTGGCGCAGCAGCGCGTCGCGCTCGGATTGAAGCGCATCGACTTGGGGAAGTTCGGCAGTCTGGGCCGTCGACTTCTCCAGACGAAGGATCTCGGCTTCGAGTCGCGCCGCTGATTTCTGAGTCGCCTGGAACTCCTGCTCCAGGTTGTGCCGCCACTCCTCAGCCTCCTTGGCCCGCTCGGCCAGTGCCATCAGCTTGGCCTCCGCCTTGCCCGCGGAATTCCGAAGGGCAGTAAGTTCGTCGCTTAGCTTGCGCTTTTCCGATGCCATCTGAGCGACGTCCTCGGCGATTCGCGAAATCTCAAGCTCTGCCTGAGCCAAATCTGCGCGCCGCTGAACGATCCCCGCCCCCTGGCGAGCCTGAATTCCTCCGGTGACGCTGCCCTTGCGGTGGACCACCTCACCATCGAGACTTACGATCCGTCTCCAACCCGTGGTCTTGGCGAGGGTGAGAGCGGTATCGAGGTTGTCGACGACGATGACGTCACCGAGGAGGGTTTCGATTGCGGGCAGGTGCTCAGGCCGACATTGCACGAGTTCACTGGCCAGCCCGAGGACTCCCGGTCGTCGCAGGAGCTGCTCCATCTCCCGCGAGGTGGGGCGCGGCCTCATGAGGGTGATCGGCAAGAAAGTCGCCCTGCCGGCCCGGTTGCGCTTCAAATACTCGATGGCGGCCTTAGCCTCAGCTTCTGAGGGAACGATCAGGTCGTGTACGCTGCTGCCAAGCGCCCGTTCGATAGCGAGAGCGTGCTCGGGTCTTGCGATGAGAGACTCGCCCACCGAATCGAACGAGCCCGGAAGCTTGCCTTTGCTTTGCGCCTCCAGAACCGCCCTGGGGCCTTCGTGGAGCCCCTCATGCGTCGCCAGCGTGGCCTCAATACCGCGTCGAGTGCCCTCCAGCTCCGCCTGGCGCGAGAGAAGCTTGCTTTCTTTCTCGGTAGATTGATGCAAGGATGCCGCGATGCTCTTGAGGTTCAATTGGAGTTCAGAGAGTCCCTTTCGCTCCGCCGCAAGTTTGTTCTGGGCCGCATCGCGGTCTTTCGTGGCCTTTTCCAGTTCCTTTTCCAGTTCAGGAAGCGACTCTACGATGCCCCGCAATTCCCTCGATGCTTCGTCGAACCTCTCCCGCCTGTGCTCCTGCTCGATCTGTTGTTTGAGCGCGCGGGCGTGCTCGTCGCGAGCGGATTGCAGCTTGGCCTCGATCGCCTTCAGTCCTTCGGCCAGTTTCCGAGCCTCTTGTCCTGCGCCCGCGCACTCGACTCGAACTCGCTCTAACTCCGCTTTCGCCGCCGCAAGTTCGGCCTCTGCAACCGAAAGCTCCTGCGTGGACTCTCGGATTCGTTGGTCTACGGCGTCGGTGTCTTGAAAGAGGGTCGTTTCCAGTTGATCGAGAGATTCGAGGCGCTGCTCGCCCAGCTTGATCGCCGACTCCGCCCGCTCATACTCCGTGAGCACCTCGCTCTGCCTTTCGCGCAGACCCTCCATGGCGCTTTCCAACTCGGATATCCGCTCCGAGACCTTGGCTGCCTGAGCCTCCAGCGCCGCCACCTCCTTGGCTTCGGAGGCCGCAAGGTCCTGCGCGGCGCGGAGGTTCGCTTGCCTTCGGTCGATTTCCAGCGATGCGGCGTCGAGTTCGTGGGCGAGTTGGGCCACCTCGACCGCCCTCAAACTCCTCTGGACTTCCCGATACTGAAGAGCGTCCTTGGCCTGCTCGCGCAAGGGTTCGCGCTGCCGCCCCACCTCGGAGAGGATGTCCTCGACACGTTGGAGGTGCGCTTCCGCCGACGAAAGGCGCCGCAAAGCGTCCAGCTTCCTCGCCCGGTACCTCTGAACTCCGGCCGCCTCGTCCAACCAGTTTCGGCGATCGTCCGGCGACGCTGCGAGCGCCTGGTCGATGTCCTTTTGCCCGACGATCGCATACCCAGATCGGCCCAGCCCGCTGTCCGCCATCAGTTCGGCGACGTCCTTCAATCGGCAGGTCCGCCGGTTGATCTGGTACTGGCTGTTTCCGCTTCGGTCGATTCGTCGGGTGACCGAGACCTCGCTCGTAGGCACAGGAAGCGCTCCATCCTCGTTGTCGAAAAGGAGCATGACCTCGGCAAATCCCAGCGGTTTCCGCTTGTTGCTCCCGTTGAAAATCACGTCTTGCCCGATCTCGGCGCGCAGGTGCTTGGGGTTGCCCTCTCCAAGGGCCCACAAGATCGCGTCGACCAGGTTCGACTTGCCGCAACCGTTCGGGCCGACAACCGCGATGACGTCTCCTTCGACGTCGATCTCGGTCTTGTCGGCAAACGTCTTGAACCCTATCAGGCGGATGCTCTTGAGACGCATGGCGGATCAGCCGGGCAAGCAGAGGCTATGCTGAACAGTGTAGCGGAAACAAAGACGTTGCGGAGCCGATTCCGGATGCTCGGTGAGGTGGAAGCAGGCAAAGACCCTAGCTTTCGGGCCTCGAGGGCCTTGGCATCGAGAACCGCTCGAGGAGTTCCAAATCGACATACTCCGACGTCCCGAGCCTCCCGACGGCGCGAAGCGTTTCGGGCCTACCCTCGCCGTTCCAAAACTCCGGCAGGCAATGAACCCGCACAACCTCACCGACCACGTATCGCGCCGCGCCCACCTCGCTGCCGTGCTCGATGATCTGGAACAGCCTGCATTCGAAGCTGAGGGGCGACTCCGCTACTCGTGAAGGCCGCACAACGTCGCAGGGCAAAGCCGTGAATCCGCTGAGAAGCCACTCGTCTTCGTCTTCGCGCAGCGGCGCCGAAGAGGCGTTCATCCCGCATGCCATTTCGCGAGTCACGAGGTTCACCACAAACTCGCCCGTGTCGATCACGTTGCGCAGGGTGTCCTTTCTCGCGCCGCCTCGGGCGATGGCTGGGCTGAAGACAAGGCTCATCGGGCTCGATCCCCCAGGGACGAAGAAGCTAAACGGCGCTAAGTTCGGAACCCCGTTCACCCCGATCGTGCCCACCAGGGCGATGGGACGAGGGACGACCCCGGCTGCCAGAAGGTCGTACCTTTGGACCAGCGTAAGGTCGCTGGGGTCGAACGCGAGGTGCCGGTCTGCCACGCCTCATTATGGGAGATGGCGGCCGCGGTCTATCGGATGTCCTTTTTCACCCACTTGGCGTGGAAGTCCAAGTAGAGCTGATTGCGGCCGCCTACATGGGCGCTCCAGCCGTCTTGGGGAGGACTGCTGCCCCCGACCGACCATAGGGGCGCGGCAAACGGCCACCAGGACCGCTCAAAGAACGGGGACATGAGCCATTCCTCCTGGCTGACGCTGGTACCGAGCAGATCGGCGACATGTTCGGGGGACCGCGCCCTGAGAAAGCGCGCCGCGTTCGGATTGGTTTCCGCGAGTTTGTCCGAAATGTAGTTGGTCCATGCCTTTGCCGGGTCATCGACGCCGTTGGACCGCCACGGACTTGCGAAGTGCATTTGCCAATGGTTGTCTCGATAAAGGGGCGCGGGTGGGCATTCCCAGATCCCAACCGAACGCGCATACGGGTCGAGAAGAGGCATGAAGCTGCCCATCGAGTTGTACCGTTTCCCCGAGGTGTTGACCGGCGGAGTGAGTTGCAGGTCAGAGTCGGGAACCCACATCATCCTTCCGTCCGCATCGGAAGCGTACATCAGGGACGCCTTGCCGATCTGCATGAGGTTGCTCAGGCAGACCGATCGCTTGGCAGCATTCTTCGCTTGACTCAAGACAGGGAACAAGATCGCAGCGAGAAGGGCGATGATCGCGATCACCACCAGCAGTTCGACGAGCGTAAACCCGCGCTTCACCTCGCCCATTCTGGCAGAGTGGGACCGAACGCGCAACGCTTCTCGGTTAGCGTTTCATGAAGAACCCCGCTGGAACCCCCGGCCCGAGTTCGGGTACCTTCGCCTACCTACAGTGGACGAACTTCCGCAGCTCATTACGTTCGCCGAGATCGAAGCCAAGACCCTGAGCCTGGCAGAGGCGATTCGGCGAGACTACGACGACGAACCCCTCCTGCTAGTGGGCGTGCTGAAGGGGTCGCTCTTCTTTTTGGCGAGCCTTGCCCTCAAGCTGGGCCGAGAAGTCGCGATCGACTTCGTTTCCGTCAGCAGCTACGGCGACGACACGGTCTCGTCAGGGGTGGTCCAGATTCGGAAGGACTTGGACATCAACATCGAAGGTCGGAACGTCCTCTTGGTCGAGGACATCGTGGACACCGGCGCGACGCTGGTCCACCTCCGGGAGTTGCTCTCGACTCGGCATCCCAAGTCGCTGAAGGTCGTCAGCCTGCTCTCTAAGTTGGAGGCAAAGGGGATCGACGTACCCATCGAATACGTCGGATTCGAAATCGAAGACCGGTTTGTGGTAGGATATGGTTTAGATCACGCAGAGCGCTATCGCAATCTGCCTTACGTTGCCGTTTTGCCCGGAGAGCACACTTCAGACTGAGCATCCCTTCTTGGGTCGCCTCTCTTGATTATCTACCTCGATACGAGAACATTCCATGACTCACACGTTTCGACCTCGCAAGGGCGAAGGTCAGGGGGGAAGCCGTCGCGGCCGTCGCAGCCGCAGCGATGGGCTTCCTAAGACTGACCAGCAGTCCGATCTCGACTTGCTCCCTGAAATCGACTACCAGAAGTTCGATCAGATGACGCCGACCGAACTCGCGAAAGCGGCTAAGGCGGCGAAAGTGTCGATGGATCAACCGCGCTCTGCGGTGATCGAGCAGCTCTTGGCCGAGGCCAACGCCGAGTTCGGCGCGATCTACGCGCGGGGCATTCTCGAGATCATGAACGACGGCTGGGGATTCCTCCGCCGGGAGAACTACGTCCCCTCTCCCAACGACGTGTACGTTTCGCAGTCGCAGATCAAGAGGTTCGGCCTCAAGCCAGGAGACATGATTTTCGGCCAGGTGAGGCCGCCCAAAGAAGGGGAGCGGTATCAGGGGATGCTCCGCGTCGAAAGCGTCAACGGCCTAGGGGCGCTGTCTCCCGAAGTTACCGACCGCCGGACCTTCGACGAACTGACGCCGCTTCACCCCGACGAAAGACTCGAGATGGAGACCGCGTCAGAGAACATCACCGCGCGGATCATCGACCTCATTTCGCCGATCGGGAAAGGCCAGCGCGGCTTGATCGTCTCTCCCCCCAAGGCGGGGAAGACCTCCATCCTCAAGACCATCGCCAACGCCGTATCTGCCAATCACCCCGAGGTCTACCTGATGGTTCTGCTCGTGGACGAACGGCCTGAGGAAGTGACCGATTTTCGCCGGTCGGTGAAGGGGCAAGTCGTCAGCAGCACCTTCGACGAGCCCGCGGAGAACCACATGCGGGTCGCCGAGCTTTGCCTCGAACAGGCCAAAAGGCTGGTGGAGTGCGGCCGCGACGTGGTCATTCTGCTCGACTCGCTGACCCGATTGTCGCGGGCGAGCAACCTCACGATCAACCCTTCGGGAAGGACGCTGAGCGGCGGCCTCGACCCCTCGGCGCTGTATCGCCCTCGGAGGTTCTTCGGTTCGGCGCGCAACATCGAAGAAGGCGGATCGCTTACGGTCATCGCGACGGCTCTGGTCGATACCGGCAGCCGAATGGACGAAGCCATTTTCGAGGAGTTCAAGGGCACGGGCAACATGGAGATCGTGCTCGATCGCGACCTCGCCGAGCGCCGCATCTGGCCCGCCATCGACGTCAAGCGTAGCTCGACCCGCCACGAAGAAAAGCTCTTCCGCGCCGACGAACTCGAGGGCGTCGTGCAGCTCCACCGTCTCCTGGCGAACCAGCAAAACAGTTGGGAAGCCACCGATTCGCTCATCAAGCTCCTGAAGCGAACGCCGAAGAACGCCGTGTTCCTTGAAAGCGTCGTTCAACGAATGAAAGCTACGGTCTGAAGCGCCCCTGTCGTCGGCGGCGATGAAGCAACGCTTTTCCAGGGCCCGTTGAAAGCACGGCGGGATAGCGCCTGTTCGCTTTGGGCTGTGCCGATCGAATTCGATGACCCCTGCGCCTTCTCGAAACGTCTTGTCAACGGAGGCTACGATAGCGAGAAGGCAAGCTCCGGTCGTTCGGTCGGCCGAGTTCCGACCTCGAGGCCGTATTGAAGGGCCGAGAAAGGTGAGGTTGTTACGTTTTTTCGCCAAACCTCTTGATGTCTCTCCTATAACGTGCTAAGGTACTTGCATGAGGTGGAATCGTCTCCTCGCAGGGCTTTGGGCAGTATCCTTGCTACCGGCCGTATGTTTCGGGCAGCAACAGCCTCCGTTCAACCAGGCGGGGGTCGGGTACTCGAATTGCGCCCTTGTCATCAGCATCGCTGGTTTCAGCACAAACGACCAGAAGATCAGCGGCACGAAAGTGGAGTTCACGGCAAAGGCCGAAGTAACGAGGACGATTCCCGAATGGCTCATCCTTGAACCTCCGCCAGGCGGCGTGGAGTTTACGGATGGCTACGTCTCTGAGATCAGGTTGAAAGTCGGGGGGCAAGAACTGCTGCACCTCTCGGGTCTTTCTCCGGAGACGAAGTCGGTCCAGCGTGCGGTTCGCTTCTCTTCGACGCACTTTCCTCATGGATCGAGCGTGGTCATCGAACTCTACGGAAAAGCGATCCTCGAGCGCAATGAAGGCGAAAGCTCGATTGTGGAACGCACACTTCGGGTGCTCCTATCCCCATACAACACTGCAATAGCGCTTGGTACGGTAGAGGAGTTTCTGGACCAACTGGATCCGCCACACTTCTCGAAGCCGGGCGACCCTGACTATCCTGGGAATCCGCCCTACGCGTCCATGGCGGCGCTGGCCACGCAAGCGATAATCCCAATTCTCACTGGTCAGTCCATGAACCATGTCATGGTTGAGGGCAATGGCACTGGAACCGATTGGCGGGAATCAACCGGCCCTGCGAGATTGGATGTACGACTCAGTCAGGCAACCCTGATGTTCGCATGTACGCACGGCTCAAGTACGCATTGGCGATCGTCCAAGTCAGATGAGCTATATTACTTTGGGTTGGAAAACGAGGTCGCAACTTACGTCAGCACCGGATTTGGCGAACCGCGACCTCCTCGAGAAGTTCCGGAATACAACCTGGCGGTTTTTCACGCTTGCGAAACTCTCAGCACCCAGAGTTCAAACTTCAATCCCAAAGCGTTTCGGCTACTCCCTCTCGCGTACCCGAACCCCGCGTCGGTCTACCAGAACAAGGGATACGCCGGATTTGCGAACCTTGTCTATTACGAACTCATTCAGCCAAGTGGCCAGACGCTGGATAGACACGCTGCCACGTTGTTCCAGTTCTTGGCTTCCGGCCACAGGTTGCAGCATGCTTTGAACTTGACCCACGGGGACGATCCCGATGTTGAAACACAGCCTTATTGGCCTCGAAGTAGAAACGCAGGAACGCTCATGAGAATGATCGTACGAGGAGATCCGCACACACGTCTTGTGAACGTCTATTTGAGTGCGAGCGAATGGCTTGCTAATGCGTCAGATCGAGATAGCTGGTTTTGGATATTGCCATGACAGTGAGCTTCACGCTTGCAATTGCTTTCATGGGTTGCCAGTCCCCGGCGCTTTCGCTCGGCGAAGGCGAGCAACTCGCGCGGGCCTTCACGGAGCGTGCCAGATTGGGAAGATTGGGAGCCGTGGCGGGAGATGCTAGTCCCCTCGTTCTGCGGTCTCGCAGGGTGCTTCCCGGTGGCGGTTCGGCGGTTTACGAACTGGGATCGGCCAAGGTTCGGGTGGACCTGATCCGTCGTTCCATCGCTTCGTTTACAGAGGATTTCAGCGGAGTGGATCTGGTGTGGAGCGAGAGCGAGCGGATGGGCGAGCAGGAGTTGGAGTCGCTCGCGACGGAACTCCTTCGGGTTGCGGGGATCAGCGGCCGAGCCGTAGTTCATCATGTCGACCTCTACGGGAGCAACGGTCCCGAGGGATCCATATGCGCTCACGCCCTGCCGACCTCAGCAGGCATTCCATTTGCCTACGACTGGGCGGTTCTCCTGACGGTGGAGCACAGGTCGGGCAGGCTGTACCAGCTAACGCGCCTGAATCCGGACCTTCCCGAGCCTCCGCCACTCGCGACCCCCGCCCTCAGTCCTGCCGCCGCGCGCCTCACGATGGCCTCGGAAATCCTGGTGGCTCGCCCGCAGGTCGCCCTTCTGGCGGCCGCGAAGGACGCGAAACTGGTGTTCTGGGCGCCAAGGGGCGCCGATTCCTTTGCTGTGAACCGATTAACCGAAGCGCAAGCCCAGATGGGCCGCGAGAACAAGGCGCTTCTTGCGTATTGGGCTTACTTCTTGGCGGAACCGCTTTCTCCCCATGAACCCGGGCCGGCGTTCGAGGCGTTCTTGGACGCCCGCACAGGTCGATTGCTCGCCATTAACGCGTTCGAAGGGCCTTGGGCTGGCGAACCTGGGGGTGCAGTTCCTCGGCCCTTCGGCTGGGACCTGGGGCCGGGTCCGCTGACCATCACCTTGGGAGGCAAGACTTATGAACTTTCCAGCGCGGACGTGCTAAAGGTGCAGCAGGGATCCCCTAACGAACCGGGGGTGCCGGTCCTGCTCCAGCGCGCCCGCCTGATCCTCAACGCGCTCTACTACCCCAAAGCCAACCTGCTCTCGGTGGGCGAAGGCAAGCTCCGGTCGTTTGGGAGGCCAAGTTCCGAACTCGAGACTTTTCTGAAGCGCAGAAAATCATGAGGTCCTTACGAACTTTCCACAACCCATTCCTGCCCATGAGGTTCGGCAATCTGAGCACATAATGGAAGGAATATGACCTCTCAGGAGAAGAAACAGCGACATGGTATCTCATAACGTCCTAGCTTTAGTAGCGGCGCTTTCTGTCCACGGAAACGTAGCGCAGGAGATTTCGGAAGCGCAGGCCCGTCAAATCGCGCTCTCGTTTGCCCAATTCGTGAATAGCGATCAGTATGGAGCTTCGATTGTAGAAGACTTCGTGGGACGCGTGGAGTTTACAAGACGAGCTGGAGGTACATGGGGCATATCTGGCGACAAGTACCACGTCTCAGTCAATCAGTCGAATGGCAGGGTTCAGTTCTATGAGGCATCGGCTCCACCGCATATCCAGTGGGCCCCCGTCAGCAATCCACGGTTCTTGATCGACGACGCGCTGTGCCTTTCGATTGCCCAGGCAGTGTATCGGCGGGCAGGCTTCTCTGAGACGCTGGTCTTGGATCAACGCATCGACCTTCAGCCTGAGTTCGGATTTTACGGCATCGAGGCTCGCTTTGTGCGGATGGCGGGTGACGTCGAAATCGACGCTTCGCTCGACGTGATGTTCGGGTACCACGCGACCTCGGGCCAAGTTCTCGAAATGCGCGTGATGCCCGATCCGATTCTTCCGCCTGTCCTGACTCCGCGAATCTCCCTCCAGGACGCTCGGAGAATCGTGATGGGGGCAGTTGCCCGTTATGCGACTCACCTAATACTCTCCGAGTCTGAGTGGAGGCCACTAAGGCTAAGGGCTGTGCTTCCTTTCGATACGGACTATCTCTACGAGGATTTCCCCTTCGATCGACGAGCGTACGAAAGGGAATGGCGCACGATCCTCGCTTACGATGTTGCACTTGAGGAGGAGAGCCAGCCGCCTTATTTCTTCTCAGGCAGAAAGCCCAGTTGGAGGGTAATTGTAGACGCTATCACGGGAAAGTTACTGGCGGTAGCTCCGCCTGGCAGATCAATTGGGGCTTCGAGGAAGAAGCCCGTTCCCTTCGGCTGGGACCTGGGGCCGGGTCCGCTGACCATCACCTTGGGAGGCAAGACTTATGAACTTTCCAGCGCGGACGTGCTAAAGGTGCAGCAGGGATCTCCTAACGAACCGGGGGTGCCGGTCCTGCTCCAGCGCGCCCGCCTGATCCTCAACGCGCTTTACTACCCCAAGGCCAATCTACTCTCGGTGGGCGAAGGCAAGCTCCGGTCGTTCGGTCGACCCGATGAGGAACTGAAGAAAGCCCTGTTGGCCTTGGCCGCAAAGGAATAGGGCGCTGGCCTACCATTCCGTACTCTCTCAGGCCGTGGTAAATCCATCAACTTCGGAAACGAAGACGGGGCTGCGGGAAACTTTCGTTTCCCGCAGCCCCACTATCGTATCACCTCAGTAGCGGTAGTAGCTACTGCCAAACGCCGTGATCTCGTAGCCTCGACCTGACTCGCGCAGGCGGTATTCGTGATACACCGAATCGGATCGCCCCCAAGGGTCCACGAAATCGTGCCTTGCGACTATTTCGACCTCACCTCGGTTCCTCCGAACGCTGGCGATGTTGTATTGGCGCGTATCGGACTGGTAGATGTTGTCGAGCATGAGCTCGTAGAAGGCGTCGGAATCCATAGAATAGGCGTACCGGCCGTCGATCAAGATGTCCACTCGGCTGCGCAACGGAACGAGTCGGCTGATCGCCCTACGGTCCTGCCGCTCGAACGCGTCCACAAGGTCCTGAATGGCGTAATCGAGATCGTTGTAAGAGTAGTAAGACGAATAGCTCCTGATAGGCCTCCAAGTGTAATACGAACCTTGGAACGGCCCTAGGTTAATCGTCAGAATCGTCACGTATTGGCGGTTCACATATCCCGGAAGGTAAGGATAGTAGTACCAAGGTGAGATGTGGCAAACTGTCTGATAGGGATTGAACACATAGTGCGGGAACCAGAAGTAGTCGTCGCACCAACCCCGATCATAGTGATAGTACCCTACCCTTATGGGAGAGTTTCGCACTGCCCGGACCTTCTCTTCCCGAAGCACCTGATTGGCGAGCGAGCCTGAGAACACGTCGATCGGCGCGCGGTTCAAGACGTTGGCATCGGGGCGCGAGGCCTGAGTGATCAGGTTGTTGTTCGAGCCGTAGTTGCGTCCGTCGTTGCGGATTCGTCCCGGAGGGTTCACGGTCTGGTTGCCCGTATTGGCTCGATCAGCGTCGTTTCGAACTGGCGGCCGCTCGTTCTGGTTGCCGGTCTTGCCGTCATTTCTCGAAGGGGGCGGCGCGGTGCGGGTCGGCGGGTCCTGTCGACTGGGAGGCGGGGTTTGTCTGCTCGGAGGAGGCGTTTGCCTTGAGGGGGGAGGCGTCTCCCGAGCGGGCGGTGGAGTCTGCCGAGCAGGGGGCGGCTCTTGCTTCCCTGGCGGCGGGGTTTGCCTTGCGGGCGGCGGGGTCTGTCGGCTCGGAGGAGGCGTTTGCCTTGAGGGGGGAGGCGTCTCCCGAGCGGGCGGTGGAGTCTGCCGAGCAGGGGGCGGCTCTTGCTTCCCTGGCGGCGGGGTTTGCCTTGCCGGTGGTGGGGTCTGTTTACTCGGCGGAGGGGTTTCTCGCGCAGGTGGAGGCGCCTGCCGCGAAGGAGGCGGTTCTTGCTTGCCCGGAGGCGACGACCGTTGAGGGGGCGCCTCTCGGGTCGGTGGTTTCCGACTCGGCGGGTCGTCCGCGATCGCGAGCGAAAGTCCAAGAATCCCAGCAAGGGAAATCGTGCCTAATCTACGAATCCACATCATCTTGCCCCTGCGCGCCTCGCCAGTTGGCGTTGCGCTTCTTACAGTGTACAACCATTCGACGCGCTTTCCCGCCCAGAGTTACCGCGAGGTAAGGGGGTCCCAGCATCCCCTACAGGAAGAGTCCCGAATTTGCCAACATGGAGAGTGTCTATGAGCAACAAGCGAATCGCGATCCTCCCCGGCGACGGAATTGGGCCTGAAATCATGGCGGCCACTCTGCGGGTCGTCGAAGCCGTCGGTTTTCAGGGCGACTGGGTGTACTTCGACGCTGGACTGGCCGCCCTCGAAAAGGGGCTCCCGCCCATGCCGAAAGAGACGATCGAAGGAGTCAGGGAGATCGGAGTCGCGCTCAAGGGCCCCACAACGACTCCCAGCGGGACCGGACACGTCAGCGCCAACGTCGCACTTCGAAAGGCGCTGGACCTCTTTGCCAACGTGCGCCCGGCCAAGACGATCCCAGGAGTCGCGGGTCCCTATTCGAACAAGGAAATCGACCTCATTATCGTTCGGGAAAACACGGAAGGGCTGTATTCCGGGTTCGAGTATCAGCCTCACCCCGACGTCGCGCAGGCGATCAAGGTCATCACGCGGCCGAACTGCAAGCGCTTGTTTCAGTACACCTTCGACATGGCGCGCCGGCAGGGTCGAAAGCGAGTCACCCTCGTTCACAAGGCGAACATCATGAAACTGACGGACGGGATGATGCTCGAGGAGTTCTACAAAGAGGCTGCGAACTGGTCGGAGTTTCAAGTGGACGATGTGATCGTAGACAACTGCTGCATGCAGCTTGTGACTCGGCCTGAGAAGTTCGACGTGTTGGTCACCGAAAACCTCTACGGCGATATCGTGAGCGACTTGGCTGCTGGGCTGGTCGGGGGTTTGGGCCTCGCGCCGGGTGCGAACATCGGCGCGACCTGCGCGGTGTTCGAAGCGGTTCACGGCAGCGCGCCTGACATCGCCGGGCAAGGCATCGCCAACCCCATCGCGCTCATGCTCAGCGCGGCGATGATGCTTCGGCACCTTGGCTGCGCCGACCAAGCCGACACGATGCGCGATGCGATTCTGGAGGCGTGCAGGCAGGGAGGATGCCTTACGCGCGATCTCGGCGGAAGCGCTTCGACCGATGAGTTCGCTTCGCACATCGTCGACCTTGCGACGACGCCGAGCGCGGTCTGACGCTCCACCGCTTATGAAGTGCATTACGCTCGTCGGCCTGGACTGGTTGGGCGAGCCGGGCGAAGGTTCGATCCTCGATCCGATGCCGCCGACTCTAGAAGTGGTGGCCAGCCGGAGCGCGGCCTTTCGGCTGGCTCCCCTTCGGCCGGAGTGCGACCTGCGGCCACCGCTCTTGGGCCTCGCCGGATTCACTCATCGACTTGCGGAAGGGCCGCTTCGAGTCGCCGCGTTCGAAGCGCACACTCCGCCCAAGTCGGTTCCTCTTTGCCTCGACCTACTTTCGCTCGAGGACGGCGGGATTACCACGCCGCCCCACGTGACCCCGGAACTCGGGTCGAAGGTAATTGAGCTTGCGGAACGACTCCAAACTCCGAAGCTGCGCCTGATCGAAGGCGAACGCGCGCATCACGCCGCGCTGTGGCTGGAGGGGAGCCTCGACCTATCTCTAAGGACGCCGGACGAGGCAATCGAGCGGGGCCTGCGACCTTCGCTTCCGGAGGGGGACGGAGAACCGATGCTACGCAGGTTCATCGACGACTCCATCAACCTGTTGGGCGAGCAGGAGTTCAACCTGCGCCGGCTCGACGAGGGGCTTGCGCCAGTGAACCTGATCTGGCTGTGGGGGCAGGGCTTTCCCCCAGTGATCCCCAATCTCGCCCTTCAGAGGGGAACCCCTTGCCATGTCTTGAGCCCCGCCCTCGGTCTCCGGGGGCTCAGCAAAATGTGCGGGTATACGCACGGCCCAACCTCTGGAACGAACGCGGGGCTCTCCCCACCGTTTGGCGAATGGCTGAAAGCTCACGATTCGCATCCGAACACCTTGATCGTCGACGACTCGATTTCGAGTTGCAGAAAGGCGGGGCGGATAGAGGAATCCCGTTGGATCATTCGCGAATTCGATGAAGCGTTCCTTGAGCCTCTATTGAAGATGCGGGAGGACGACCCATTCCGCCTGACATTGCTCTGTCCGATCACCCTAGGGAGCGGCGAGTTCGGCGGATTGGGTCTGGTCTACGAATCCCATTGGAGCAGTAGGAACGTCGTACCCTTTAGTGAGGAGGGCATGAGCGAAGATCGCTTGCCCATCCAGTCGCTCGCCGAGTCTATCGAACGGTCCTTGTCATGCACGCCCATTTCCGCAACCTTGTTTTCGCATCCCTCCTAACGGGGGCGGCGGCCTGTCATGCCCAACTCACGGCTTCAGAGAAGGATGGGTTGGTGGATGCCTTGTTCTTGGCCGGATTGAGAATCGAGGACCTCCGTGTGTATCCGTCGCAGCCGCAAACAAAGCATCGATTGGCGCTGCTCGACCAGGCGCTCGCGAACCCGCTCGAAGCGGTTGCGAACGTCCAAGGGATGCATGAAATCGCCATGCGCGCGCCGAGTTCGCTCCTCGAAACCGCCATTTTGCGGACCTTCGGCGAACCGAAGCGCTACGGGCTGGAGAGCCCCGTAGACCGCCCCGTGGTCCCCAACGAGATCCCTGAGTCGTTGCAGCCAATCGTGCGCGATCTGGCGGTGGCGGTCGCTGTAGCGAATGCCCACGTTCGAATCGCTCTCTCGCGCCTTTTGCCCCACGAGCAAAGGGAACTGATCGAGGGCCTTCCGCAGATCGCGTCACCCGGGGAGTCGTTCGAGTTTGCAAGGCAGAAGCCTCCCTCGCTGGAGCGCGCTTGGGAGCTTCTGGGCCGTGTCGATCTCGACCGCATCCTCTTCGCGGCCCATATCCTCGCTCTTGGCGTCGAACGCCGCCTGCCCGACCTCAGAAGGGCCGCGGGAGTGACCGATTGGGTGGGAGAGGTTCGCTTTCTTGCAGGGGGAATGCCCGTGATCGTCGGCGGCAAGGGGCCGAATACCTACACGGATCGGTCGGCAGTCCTGCTCATCGACCTTGGGGGCGACGACTCCTATTCGGGGCGGCATGGAGCCGGTCCCGGGTATGCGTCAGTTTTGATCGACGTTTCGGGCAACGACACCTACCATGTCCCCGATTTGAGTCTGGGAGCGGGACTCTTGGGGATCGGCTTCGCTTATGATCTTGCGGGTGATGACAATTATCGAGGGAAGTCGCTTTGCTTGGGCGCAGGGCTTGCGGGCGTCGGGTTGTTCGTCGACGAATCTGGCGACGACGCGTATCAGGCGGGCTCGATGACTCAGGGGTTCGGGATGTTCGGGGTCGGCATCTGCAAGGATTCCCGAGGGGCTGATTCCTATCGCTCGGCAGCGCTTTCGCAAGGGGCGGCGCGGACCCTCGGATTCGGCTGGCTGATCGACGTCGAAGGCGACGACCAGTACGTTTCCTCGGGAGATCGCCGCCTGAGCGTTCATCCGATGGTGCCTAGTCTCTCCTGCTCGCAAGGGGCGAGCTTGGGTTTTGAGAGCGTTTCCGGAGGGTTCGCCGGTGGGATCGGCCTGCTTTCGGACCTTGCGGGGAACGATTCTTACCGGGCGGAGGCGCTGGCGCAAGGGGCCGCGATGTGGCACGGCATCGCCTCGCTTTATGACGCGAAGGGCGACGACAGTTATCGGGCGGCCCGACAGGCTCAGGCTTCAGCGGACGAGGGCTCGGTAGGGATGTTCTTCGATCTCGGAGGGAGCGACCTGTATTTCTCTGAATTCGGATCCTCCCAATCTTGTGCTGTAGGGCGATCGTTCGCTTTGCTGCTCGACCGCGAGGGGAACGACTCCTATATGGGGCGATGGAACTCTCCTGCCTTCGCATCGCGCGGCGGGCTGGCGATTCTCCTCGATGCGCTGGGTGAGGACATCGTCTCAGGTTCTGCGGGTGTGGTTCCCGAACTCAGCGCCGAAGGGGCGGTCGCGGTGTTTCTCGACCTCGCAGGGACCGACCAGATCGGGGCCCCCCCGGCGCTCTCCGGCATTCAGGTGAGGCCCGGCCAAAGCGTGAGCTACGACGTTCAAGCGAGCCTTGCCGCTCCGTTTTCGACTTCGGAGGCCGCGGCGGGCCCGGTACCCGGTTCACGGCAATTGACGAGCGCGAGCGAACTGTCCGATCTCGTCGCGGCGATAGGAACGCCACCCGATCCCTCGTTCCCCGCCTCACGCGTCGAAGCCATCAGGAGTCTGGTGTCGATGGGCGTTCCTGCCGTTCGATGGATCGGGGAAAACCGCCTCACGAGGCTCACTCGCGCGGAGATGTCGGGGTTCGTTGCGGTGGTGGACGGCGTCGGTGTGCCTGCCCGCGAACTCCTCGCCTCTTGGGTGGGGAACCCCAGTGAGGAGGTCGCGCGGGCGGCGCTTTGGGCGTGTTCGGAGGGTGGCTTCGAGGAAGCGGCCCCTCACCTTACCGCGGCTTTCGACCGGCCGAGCCTTCGGTTGCTCGCCCTCGAAGCCGCTGGGCGACTCAATGACGCCAAAGCTGCGCCCAGACTGAACCTCCTTTGCGCGGACCCCGACCCAGCGGTTGCTTTTCGGGCGATGGAAGCCTTGGCGCGGATGGGGGAGTCTTCGGCGATCGGAACTGCCGACGCGCTTTTGGCAAGCTCCAATCTTCCGCTTCGGCAGTCCGCTTGGGAGTTGCTCTCTCAGTTCCCCGACCATATTCGCCGTTCGGCGCCAGCGATGATCGCAAGTGGAGATGCGCTTCGAGCTAGGGCGGGGATCCGCCTCCTTGCGAAGGTCGGCGATGCCGAGGCGCTGCTTGTGATCGCTCGTGCGCTGGACGATCCGCGGACTGGCGTGAAGGTCGAAGCGTTGCTCGCCCTCGAAGGCAGGTGCCCGCCCGAATTTCGTCCGGCGATCCTCAGGCTTCGCCAGGACCCCGACGCGAGGGTGAGGGCGGTGGCGCAAGCCACGGACCCCGGACGGTAGGGAGAAATGGGAGGGGGCGAGAAGCGAGAAACGGAGGCGAACGCAGCCGACCTAGCCTGGCTCGAAGGGCGATGGCTGAGCGAATCGGCAGAGGGCGTCTTCGAAGAGACCTGGAGTTCCGTCCAAGCCGGAACGATTGTGGGTATGGGGAGATTAATCCGAGGTGAAACCACGGTCTTTATGGAGTTCATGTCCATCGAGCCGAATGACGAAGGTGGCTTAACCCTGTGGATGGTGTTGGGCGCGCCTTCGCGGGGAGAAAAGAAGCCCAAACCGTTCAGACTTGTCGAGACGAGCCCGGACTCCGCGACGTTTGAAATGGCCGATAACGACTTTCCAAAGACGATCACCTACACTCGCCTGAACGAGGATCGCGTGGATTGCCATTTGCGCGGCGGGCCCGATGATGAAACGCGTCTTGAGACCTACGTCTTTCATCGCGGGCGCTGACGTCCGAAACGCCACGCGCTTCGGGCCGTACTAACAACAGTGAGACGCTTCGCAGTCGCTGTGCTCGTCGCGGTGTCCGGCCTTTGGGGGTGCGGGAGCACGGGGTCCGACGCCCCGCAACCCGAATCCAAGGTGGTTTCCATCGACCTCCCTGCTGGCGCCGAGGTCGAACTCCTCCTTCTCACGAAGTTGGAAGCCGGGCAAGCCAAGAAGGGTGACGAAGTTCCGTTCCTCGTCGCAACAGACGTGCTCGACGCTGCGGGCAACGTGGCGATCGAACGGGGCGCCGTCGTGAGAGGCATTGTCGAAGGGTCACGGAGCGAAGGGACCCTTTCTTCCATGCTCAACCGGCCCGCGAGGCTCTCTGTAGCGATTCGGCCGCTGGCTCTGGAGAACGGGCTCAGCGCGGGGCTTGCGAGCCGAAGCGACGACGAGAGCGACACGATCATCGAGTTCACTCGCGAAAACACGACGCCGAAGAAGCTGAACTCGGAAGATCGGATCGATACGGACGCGGAGGCCAAGCTGCTCGCCGAAGCGCTCGAGCGGGCGTTCAACGGCGAGGAATTGACCGAGGCGATGACCGAGGTGGACAAGGACCAACTCCTCAAGGACATCGCAAGCCGGTACGGGCTTACGGAAACGAAAGCCTATGTCGAGGGACCCCGAGGGTCAGTCAGCCTGCTTTCGGAGACGCTGAGGTCTTTGCAGCGAGGCAACGTCACGAGCCTGTCGGGCGGGGAAGTGGCTCTCGCCGTGGCCGCGATCTCCGAGCTGGCCGACTTTGCGGGCTCGGTGGGAAGCCGCCTTTCCCGTTCGCTCAAGGGAAGGACGATCCGGGCTTATCCGGGAACACGGGTCAAGGTCTATACCACGACGAAGATCACTTTCCAACGAGAGTCCCAGAACCAGACTGGATAAAACTGTAAACGAAGATCGACCTTCTCTGGAATCGGTCGGCTATTCTTTCTTCGTACGTACATAATGAGCGGGGCGCGATGACGCACGCGCTCGCGAGGTATTGCAATGGCGCAAGCAGAAGTTCGGCACGAGGAGGACCTTTCGAGGTTTCGAGAGGGCCTGACCACGACGTTCGCACCGTTCATCGAAACGGCGCAGAGTCGGGGCGAACTCTACATTGAGCAGCCCTACGACCTCTATTCAGAGGAAAACCATGAGGCCTGGCGCAAGCTCTACGCCCGGATGCTGCCGAGGTGGGAAAAGTACGCCAACGAGCACTTCTTGCAAGGCATTTCCAACCTGTGTCTCGACCCTCAACAGGTGCCCCGCCTCGACGATGTGAACCGGTTCTTGTGCCCTCTAACCGGGTTTTCGGCTAGAGCCGTGAGCGGATACGTTCCGGCTTGGCTGTTCTTCGACAGCATTCGGCAGCGGGAGTTTCCCACGACCATCACCATCCGCCGGTCCGATCGGCTCGACTATCTGCCCGAACCCGACATCTTTCACGACATCGCCGGGCACGTTCCGATGCACACGGACAAGGCGTTCGCCGACACGCTCGTGAAGTTCGGCGAGGTGGCGAGAACGGCCGCGATTCGCATCCGAGAGGACACAGACCCCGAGCGCAGGGTCCACCGCCTCACCAGCATCGTCAAGGCGATGGCGCGGTTCTTCTGGTTCAGCATCGAGTTTGGGCTGATGAAGGAGCGTGCGGGAGGGCTGAAGGTGTACGGGAGCGGCCTGCTGTCTTCGTTCGGTGAGATCGAGCATTGCATCGAGAGCCCCGAGGTGCAGCGCTACCCCTTCCAAATGGAGTGGGTCGTGAACCAGTACTTCGAGATCGACCACTACCAGCCCTTGCTGTTCCACGTCGACTCGTTCGATCATCTGTTCAGCTTGGTGGACGAGTTGGAGAAGTGGGTGCTGGAGGGTCGAGTGGACAACGTCTCACCTGGCGAACCTGGTGTGAGCGAATCCGACCTCAGGAGCTTCCTTGAAGCGGATCTGGGGTAGGTAGGCTGGTTCGACCTTTCAGCTTGCCATCCTTCGGGCATGGGACGGAAGGACGAGTCTTGGGTGCCCCGCGTCTGACTCGTAGAGCAGACCCTGCGACCCCGGCGAAAGCGCCGATCGGTCGAGAAGGCAAGCTCGGAGGCGTTACCAGCAGCGCCGCAGACGTCTCAGCCCGAAGGTCCCCGACCACACTTCTCTCAGTTCCTCATGCCCAAAGCGAGCCGGACAGGTGCCGGAGGGACAGGTTTATCGAGCCACCACTCTAACGCCAGCGCCATTTGTTCGGCGAACAACTCTCGTCCGTCGATGGCTCGCAACCCCCGGTTCCTCGCTTCCCGAACGAAGTCCGTGGCCACGTTCCGAAACATTCGGTCGAATACCAGCGTCCCGCGGCGAATGTTCACCCAGTCCAGCGGCGGCATTTCGCCAGCTTTCGCACCCAAGGGCGTCGCGTTGATGATCAGCGAACAACCCGACGGGTTCGGGTGCGGAATCAACTCGATATCGCCATACCTGCTCAGGAGCGGAACGAGCACGCTCGATTTCATCCGGCCCTGGTTCCACACGCGGACCTTCCATCCCGCCGTGAGTAGACTCACCGACACCGACCTTGCCCCTTGGCCCGCCCCCAAGACCAGCGCCACACCCGGTTCGAGCGACTCCAGCCTCTTGGCATAAGCGATGGACTCGGTGTTCTTGGCGTAGACGCGCTCGCCTTGAAGCAGGAGCGTGTTCGCCACCCCCATCGAATGCTCGCTCATATAGAAGCGCTCGCCGAGGCGGGCTGCGGCGACCTTCAGAGGGTTTACAACGTGAACGCCCTTGAAGCCTCGTTCGACAAGGCCGTTGACGCACGATTCGAACTTGCCGATCGGCGAGTTGACTCGAACGACCTCGGTGGGTTCGCCTAAGGCCTCCAGAGCGATCCGCGTCAGGGCGCAAACAACGTTGGCGATCGGGTCCTCGCCCGCTACCGCCACCCTGAGGCCCCCTGACTCGTTGGCTGCTAACTCGGACCATTCCGACAGCGGAGTCGGTGGGGAGCTAAACGCGGCTCCCATCGTATGGAGCGAGGTCTCAGCGGTCTCGATCGGGGGTTCCTACCTTAACAAAATCTCAGTATGCACGAACGACGGGCGCGGCACAAAGCATCCTCGCAAGAGGTAATGCCAGGTAAAACATCTCCATGGATGATATCTTGCTCGCTCGACTCACCGAAGCCCACGGCGTTCCCGGCCAAGAGGACCAGGTTCGCCAGATCGTTATCGAGGAACTCGCCGGGGAATGCGAGATTCGATGCGACAGCATGGGGAATGTGATCGCCTTTCGTAAGGGCAAGAGTTCCGCAGGCAAGAAGCTGATGCTCGCCGCGCACATGGACGAGATCGGCTTCATCGTCAAGCACATTGACGACAAGGGGTTCGTTCGGCTTCAGACGCTGGGCGGCTGGGACCCTCGCCAGATGGCGAGCCAGCGGGTTTTCGTACACACCAAAGACGGTCCGCTACCTGGGACCCTCATGGCCAGCCAAAAGCCCAAGCACATGCTGACCCCCGAAGAGATGAACAAGGCCTTGCAGGTTCAAAACCACTTCGTCGACGTGGGGCTTGGGGGTGACGAAGCGAAGGCGCAAGTGAGAATTGGGGACATGGTCACGATGAACCGCGCGTACCAGCGGATGGGGAAGCTGGCGACCTGCAAAGCGATGGACGATCGCGTCGCCGTGTACGTGATGATCCAAGCCATACGGAAGGCCGTCGAGCACGAGGTGGACCTGTACGCGGTCGCGACGGTCCAAGAGGAGATCGGCTTGCGGGGCGCGGCGGCGAGCGGCTGGAGCATCCATCCCGACGTGGTCGTCGCCCTCGACATCACGCTCGCTAACGACATTCCCGGCATCCTGGAAGAGGACCACGTGACGAAATTGGGAAAGGGAACCGCCCTCAAGCTGATGGACAGTTCGCTGATTTGCCATCCGAAAGTGGTTGATCACTTCCGCGGGCTGGCCGATCGGAACGGGATCGCCTACCAGATCGAAGTGCTGCCTATGGGTGGGACCGATGCGGGAGGCGTCCAGCGGCTGCATGGAGGCATCCCGGCCTTTACGCTCTCCATTCCCACGCGCTACGTCCACACGGTGAATGAGACGGTCCACGAGGCCGACGTCGATGCCTCCGTGGAGCTCTTGGCCCGGTACATCGAAGACTGCCACACGGGCAATTACGCCTACTGAGCTTTCGTCGCCGCCTTTTGGAGAAGCTTGGAGATCTTGGACGCTCGCTCAGGCTTGAGCGCGGCGAGTAGGTCGGCCACCTTATCGGCCTTCATCACAGACAATTGAAGGGCGAGGTCGTCGTCCGACCAATCCGCCACGATCGCGACGAGCGCCGAGGCCTCCATGGTGTTCCAGAGCTTTGCCAGCGCCTTTTGCCCTGAGAGCGGGTCGGGCGGGGCCTCGTCGGGCGTTGCCGACTGTGGAGAAGCGGCTGCTGGAGTTGCCGATGAAGCAGCGGTTGCGGCAGGAGGCGGCACGGCGGAATCCTCAGGAGGCGGTTTCTGCGAGTCTGTCTGCGACTTGGCTTCTTCGGGCTTGCCTTCGGGCGGCTCGGCCTTCTGGGCGGCGTCCGATTCGGTTTCCGATTCGGGCTTCTCGTCCGTCGCGTCCGCATAGGCTCCGCTCGCGGCGGCTTTCTTTTTCTCGGGCGACACTCCGGGAATGTGGATCACCCCGGTGAAGATCAACCCGAAGAGGGTCGCGAGCAGAATGGGAAGCGCATAGATCGCGTATTTCATGGTCGTTCCTTCTTGGCGTTATAGAGGCTCATCACTCGGCGAACGTAGGCCTGCGTCTCCGCGTAGGGAGGGATGCCGCCGTGGCGCTCGACCGCGCCTGGACCCGCGTTGTACGCCGCAAGAGCCTTTTCGAGAGAGCCGAATTTCTGGAGCATCTGAGACAGGTACTTCGCGCCGCCTGAGAGGTTTTGTTCGGGATCGAAAGGCTGGGCGACTCCGAGGGCGGTCGCCGTCGAGGGCATGAGCTGGGTGAGTCCGAGCGCGCCCGCCCGTGAACGCGCCGCCGGATCGTAGCCGCTCTCGGCAGCGACGAGCGAATCGAGCAGGTCCGGATCGAGCCCCTCCCGCAGGGCCGCAGATTCGATCAGAGACTTGAGGTGAGTCGGCGAGGAGATCGCCCTCGGACTTGCGCCGAACCCGAACGGATCGAACGGCCGAAGTCCCCCCGACAGGCCGCGCGAGCGAACCTGGCCCGCGGGCGGATCCGAGGTTGCGTCGGGGCCGCCGGCCGTGCCGAGCTTGTCGGCAATTCGACTCTGCAATTCGGCGATTCGGTTCTGTACGCCCTCGGGTCCTCGCAAACCGATTCTCATGCGGAACACCTCAACACCGCCCACTCGTCGAGTTCGCGTTGGGCTCGGCGGTCGTACTCCAGTCTGTAGGCTTCGAGGTCCCTTTCACGGAGTCGTTCGAGCGATTGCAGTTCCTTTCTTGCATGGAGCCATCTCTGGTGAGCAGCTTCTTCTTCTTGCAGGAGAATCGAGAGCGCGCTCTTGGCCTCAACTTCTTGAAGGTCCAAAGCATGGAGCAACTGGTCGAGAGCGCGGAGGTCCGAAAGGCTCTGCTTCGCTTGGGAGAGGGCCTCTCTCCGGCGCGTTTGGATTCTTTCGACGGCCCTTTCGCCTACGAGCCTGGCCCTGGCGGCGGCCGCGAATTCGTTCTTGGCCTCAGTCTCGGCGTGGGCCCGGACCCGGAGCACCGCGGCCAGGCGGAACCTAAACTTCTTCATGGACGACCCCCTTGAGTCCTTCGATCGCCGCGTCCAGCGGGGTCATTTCGTTGCGATTTTGCCGCAAGAAGCCGTTGATCTTATCCCAACGCTTGAGCGCCCGGTCGGCCAGAGGCTTGGCGCCTTCCTTATAGGCGCCGATCGCCACGAGGTCCTCCACCTCACCGTAGGCCGCGATGAGTTCTCGCAGCTTGCGGGCGGTTTCGACATGATCGTCGCCTGCGACCATCGGCATGACCCGACTGAGGCTATGCGGGAGGTCGATGGGGGGGTAGTGGCCCTTGGCGGCAAGACTGCGGCTGAGCATGATGTGTCCATCGAGAATCGACCTCGCGGCGTCGGAAATGGGCTCGGAGGCGTCGTCGCCCTCGACAAGGACGGTGTACAGTCCCGTGATCGCGCCCTTGGAGTTAGTGCCCGCCCGTTCCATCAGCTTCGGCAGAGCGGCAAAAACGCTCGGTGTGTAGCCCTTCGTGCTGGGCGGCTCGCCGATGGCCAGCCCGATCTCTCGTTGAGCCATCGCAAATCGGGTCACCGAGTCCATCATCAGCATGACGGAGAGGCCCTGATCTCGGAAGTACTCGGCGATCGCGGTGGCGGTGTAGGCAGCCTTCACCCGCACCATCGCGCATTCGTCCGAAGTGGCGCAGACCAAGACGCTCCGTGCGAGACCCTCAGGTCCCAAGTCGTTTTCGATGAACTCGCGCAGTTCTCGGCCCCGTTCGCCAATCAGAGCGATGACGTTCACATCCGCCGATGTGCCTCGCGCGATCATCCCCAAGAGCGTGCTTTTTCCGACCCCCGATCCGGCGAAAATGCCCACACGCTGGCCTTCGCCAATCGTAAGCATCGCGTCGATTGCGCGGACCCCGGTAGCGACGGGCCGCTGGATCATCGCGCGCGACATCGGATTCGGGGCCGAGTTATGGACGGGAATGCGCCTGTTAGTTTCCAGTGCGGGACCGCCGTCAGCGGGTTGCCCCAGGCCGTCCAAGACCCTGCCCATCAACGAGGGCCCGACGGGGACGGACACGCAATGGCCCGTGGCGTGCGCGATCGAGCCTGCGCGTGCGCCCGCAAGGTCTCCCAAAGGCATCATCAGTACGCGGTCGCCCCGGAACCCAACAACCTCCGCTTGGACGACTTCGGAACCCGTCTCGATCCAGCAGGAGTCACCGATCCGAGCGTTCGGCCCGTTGCTTTCGATCACCAGGCCGACGACTTGCGTGACTCGCCCGGAAACGGAGAGGTTCGGAGCCTGATGGATTCGCTCGAGGGCGATTTCGAAACTTGGAGAGGTCATGCGGCCTCCTTGTCTTCTCGGAGGGCGCTGAGGATCAAGCGGATCTGATTGTCGATCGTGGAGTCGATGATGCCTCCGTCCGACTCGATTCGGCATCCACCTTGGATGCTCGCATCCTCGACCACATCGACCCTGTCGAGGGAGGGCGCGCAGGCCAGGAGTTCTTGTGAGCGCTCGCGGACGACCTCGGAGTCGAACGGATTGACCCGAATGCGGGCGACCTTGGCGTGTCGAACTTCCGATAAGGCTCGGCGGACGAGGGGCAGAACTGATTCCGGGTTGGACTCGATCTCGGCCGCGAGCACTTTGGTCGCAATCGAAACGGCCAGTTGAGCCAAGGGCAACTCGCAATTCTGCAAATACTCGTCCCACGATCGGTCGATGGCGGTCAGTGCTTCTCCGAGCGACGCGCCGAATCCGCGGATCTGTTCGTCGAACTCGTCTCGTACCTGGCGAATCCCCTCTTCGCGGCCTGCGGCCACCCCTTGCCGAAACCCCTCGTCGTAGCCCTCCTGCCGTGCGCTCTCCTTCGCTTGCGCAAGCGCTCGTGCGGACCTGCCCGGACGACCCGATCCGAATTGGGCTTGGATCGCTAAGGCGTCGGCGACGGGCAAGAGGGCTTGAGCGAACGACTTCACCTGAGCGCGCTCAGACAACCATCTCCTCCTCGCCGCTCCGGCCGATCGTGATTTCGCCCGCCTCTTCGAGCCGACGGATCGCTCCCACGATCTTCTGCTGAGCCTCTTCGACCACCCGCACCCGAACGGGACCCATGAACTCCATGTCCTCTTTCAGCATCGCCACGGCCCGTTCGGACATGTTCTTGAACACCTTCTCCTCGACTTCAGGCCCCACGCCCTTCAGAGCGGTCGCGAGCTCCTTCATGTCGACTTCTTTGAGGATCTGCTGCACGGCCCTGTCGTCGAGTTGGACGATGTCTTCGAACACGAACATCATGTTCTTGATCCTGTCGGCAAGGTCGGGATTCGTTTCTGAGAGCATCTCCATGATTAGCCGCTCGGTGGATCGGTCCACGCGGTTGAGGAGGTCGACGAGGGCCTTCGGGCCGCCTGCCTTGCGAAGGTCCGAAGACAGCACGCTCGAAACCTTCTTCTCAAGAACCTGCTCGACCCTTTGAATGACTTCGGGCGGGGTCTGCTCCATGCTCGCGATCCTGCCCGCGACTTCGGCCCGTAGGTCCGGCGGGAGCTTGGTCAAAATCTGCGCCGCCGCGCCGGTGGGCATGAACGAAAGCACCAGCGCGATGGTTTGAGGGTGCTCATCTTGAATGAAGCTCAAGACCTGCGAGGGGTCGGCTTTTTTGAGGAACTCGAACGGCACGACTTGCATGGCGTCGATGATCCGCTGCATCGTGTTCGTGGCCTGTTCCGCGCCAAAAGCGTGCTCGAGCACCTTCTTGGCCTGCTCGATACCGCCCTCCGCGATGAAGTCTTGGGCGATCGCCATCTCATAGAACTCGTTGATGATGTCTTCGCGCTGATCGGGCGTCACCCGGTCGAGCCGGGCGACCTCGAGCGAAAGCTGCTCGATCTGATCTTCCTTGAAGTGCCGGATCACCTGTCCGGCAGCTTCGGGGCCGAACACCATTAACATAATCGCTGCTTTCTGTTTGCTCGTAAGCTCTTCACGCCGACGCATCACCTATCCTCCAAAAGCCACGTCTTGAGAAGCATGGCGACGATGGCGGGCTTTTCCGACGCCATCTTCTTGATCTGTTCGAGGGGAACGTTGAGTTTTTCCTGAATGTCTCCGATGTCGACCGGCTCCTGATGAGCCGCTTGCACATGGCCTGCCGCGCTGACTGCCCGTTCTAAGCTCCGCTGGCTGGCAGTCGCGCCCGAACCTGCGATCATCGGGGCTCCCTCACCGCCTCCCGAATACGCGAGCGTGCCGTCGGGAAGAGCTTGGACGAGGACGTTCTGGCTCTTCGCGGTCTTGCCGAGCGACTTCAGCACGATGAACGACACCAGCACGAGCGCGACGACCGGCAGCAACGAGAACACCTGCTGCATCATCTCCTTCGAGGAATTTGAGGCTGCGAGCGTCTGGAGTTCTTTGGCGGCCTTGTCGTCGAATTCGGCTTGCGTGACGGCGACCGAGTAGTTCGGGTCGTTCGCCTTGGGACCGAGGAACCCGCGCAGGACATCCTCCACGGGTTTGGTGTCGGTCACGGTCTTGCTGTTGACCAGAACGCTAAGCGAAAGGCTCGTGATCGATCCAGGGGCCTTCTCGGTTTCCGTGTAGGTTCGATCGTACGGGTATTGAACTTCGTTGTGGCTGCCCTTGTATCCCGTCCCGTTGCCAGCGGCCGTTGTCCCGGCTCCACCGCCGAGACCTGCGACACCGCCTGCGCCGGCAGCGTCGCCCGTCATCGTCTCCTGAATCGTAGTGGCCGAGATCGGATCCGCGTGCGCGGTCATCTTCTCGGCGCGCTCTTTGGCTTGGTCGTAGTTCATCTCGACCCGGACCGTGAGCAGAGAGTTGCCGGGGCCGTACGCCCGGTCGAGGATCGGCTGCAGCTCCCGCTTGATTCTCCGGGCCTCGGCGATCTGCCCCTCGATCTTGGTGGCGACAAGCCCCGAATAGCTGGAGATTTCCGACCCGTCGTAGAGGGTCGCGCCGCTTTGGTTGACGACTGTTACGTTCTTCGGGTCGAGGCCAGGAACGGCCTTGGCCACGAGCGAGGCGATCGCCTTGGCTTGGTCGGCGCCGACGCTCGCTCCCGCCCTCTCGATGAGGGTCACGCTGGCCGACGGCGGATCGTCTTCGGCGGCGAAAGCGCCCTTCGAGCCCATGTTGAGCAGAACTCGCGCCGATTCGACGCCGCCGATCACTTCGATCGTCTTGGCGATCTCACCCTCACGAATCGCCGTCAGTCGGGCCTCTTCGACCGCTTTCGGGCTCATCATGTTGATGTTCGCAAGGTCATTGTTGCCCAAGTGCCCAGAACTCGGAGCCATCCCCGACGCCGCCAACGACGCTTGAACCTGCGCGACCTTATCGGAAGGCACCTTGACGTTGCCTTGCAGGTCGAATTCGACGGGGATACCCATCCGCTGAATCTCTGCGACGACCTTGCCTTGGTCGGCGGCTGTGAGACCCCCATACGCCATCGCCATCTTCGGCCGCGTAGCGAAGTAGAAACTGCCCGCGAGCAGCATGACGAGAAACGCGCTCCCGAAGAGGGTGACGACCTTTTGCGTGCGGTCGGCGGTCTCCCACCAGGTACGAAGTCTTAAGAGCAATCCACCCATGTTTGTCCCGTTGTTGCGGGGACATTCCTAACGCGCGCCTTGGCGGCAAGTGCGAGTGCGACTCGCCTATACCTGCGTTCGGCTGATCTCTTGGTACGCTTCGAGCAGCTTGTTGCGAACCTGAAGCGTGAGCTCCATGGCGACGCTTGCGCGCTCCATGGCGATCATTACGTCATGAATGTCCACCGGCTGACCCGTCATGAGGGCTTCCTGCTGCACCCGAGATTCGTTCTGGGCCGCATTGACCTCCCTCAGGACGTCCATCAGCTTGCTGGCGAAGTCACCGCCTTGGGAATCGCCCACGGGCTTCTCGAACTGGGGAAGTCCGAGCGGCTTAGATGTGGCGATGTCGTGGATTCTCATGTCTGTACCTTTCGTGGGAGGAATCTGAGTTAGCGTTCACTCACCGACTTCGTGCCGTAAACTCGCCGCGGTGGCTTTTGCGCCTGGGACTCCTCCGGGGCGGTCTGAGCCCTCGTGAGGTCGGCGTATTCGCCTTCGACGCATTCGGCCAGGTTGCGCAACCGCTGGAGCACGGCCGGCCGCCAATTTCGATGCCAATTGGAAGGTGAGGAGTACATCGTCTTACACCTTTCCTATCGACAGCGCGCTGCGGATCATCGTCCTGGCGGAGTTGAACGCAGCGATGTTCGCTTCGTACGACCGTGATGCTGAGATCATGTTGACCATCTCGTAAATGGGCTCGACATTGCTGTAAATCACGTTGCCCTCCGCGTCGGCAAACGGGTTCCCAGGCTCATGCACGACACGAAACGGAGCTTGGTCCTCGACGGTTCGGACCACTTTGACCCCGTCGCGGTCGGGAGCGAGAACGACCTCCAACCTGCGAAACGGGTCCTTTCCGTTGACGCGCATCGTGTTGGCGTTGGCGATGTTGCTCGAAATCACGTCCATTCGAAACCGCTCGGCGGCGAGGCCGGACGCGGTCGTCTTGAGGGCGCTCGAAAGGGTGCTCATTACCTGCCACCCCGGATCACGTTCTTGAGTCCGCTGAAATGCCGCGACGTGAGTTCGGCGAGGGTCTGAAAGCGGAGTTCGGTCTCGGCGATCGCCACGACTTCCTTTTCTAAGTCGACCGAGTTGCCGTTCGACCTTGGGGGCCCGCCCGATTGAGACCGGCCGGAGAGCAGGGGCGAACGCCTGAGGCCCTTTTGCTCTTCAGCTTCGAGCCGAATGTCGAAGTCGATGTCCTTTCGCTGATAACCGGGCGTGTTCCCATTGGCCAGGTTCTGGCTCAGAAGCGACTGCCTTTGCGTCGCCTTGCTCATCGCCCTTTGCAGGTTCAGCGAGTGCGTTCCGAATAGTTTTTCAAGCACGGCCGTTGGTCTCCGTCCGCGCATCCGTTCGCCTTTGTGGGCTCGATCCTTAAGCCCTTCTGGGTTCCAGGCCTACCTGGGCCCATCAGTGTTATCGGCTCAAACGCGCCGGGGCTTTAGGGTGATTTGCGAGGGCGGAGGACCAACCCAACACAAAGCCACCCACCGAATCCGGCGGGTGGCCAAGCTCAATCAGAAGCGCGGATTACTTGCGTCGTCGCGCAAGGAACGCCAGTCCCGTTCCCAGAATCGCAAGCGTCGCAGGCTCAGGCACCGGGTTGTAATACATCAAACCCAACACGTTGCCGGTCCCCATCGAACCCACCTCGACGGCCTCACCGGTAGCGACGTTCATGGTGTAGAGCTTGTCGGTCGAGTTGTCGGCCATATAGAGCTTGCCGTTGTCGGAGTTGTACGCGAGGCTGTTCGGGTTGGTCGAGTTGATCAGTGGGCCGATCAACGTCGTCGCTCCGTTGGAGCGGTCCATGGTGTAGAAGCTGTCCGCCCCGCTGTTGGTCGCGTACATGATGTCGTTGGCGCTGTCATAGCCAAGGTTCGTAAAGGAACTGAGGCCCGAAGTGCCGATCAGAGTCGCGGCACCGTTGGTCTTGTCGAGACGATACAAACCGTTGTTGTGCGACGACGCGCCGTACAGCGTCCCCGTCGACGAATCGTATTCGAGGCCGTGCATGACCACGGAGCTATCGCCATACGGGCCGAGCAGCGTTGCGGTGAAGGTGTTGAGATCGAGCGTAAAGAGTGAATCCAAGCTGGTCGAGGTGAGATAGATCACGTCATTGGCTCGGTCGTAGGCTAATCCGCCCGTCGTGCCCGCGTTCGATCCGACCGTTCCCAGGAGCGTCTTCTCGCCCGTGAGCATGTTGACCTCGCTGACGGCCCTGGCCGAGTCGATGCTGATGAGCCTGCCCTGCGCCAGCGCGAGACTGACTACGACAGATAACGAGAGGACAAGCGTCCCTCAGCAAAGAATTCCCATTGATTTCCTCCAGAAAGCAACCACAAGAGTGGCAAACAGTACTCCCAGTGTATCCAGGGAATCTGGATTAGCAACCCGTATTCTTACCAGGAAGGCCCATTCAGCCCTTGATCGCGCCCGCCAGCATCGTTTCGTGAATCTTATCGCGGAAGAGCCAATAGAGCACCATCACCGGAATCATCACGATCACGAGTCCGGCAAAAAGCGCGCCCCAGTCACTTTGGTAATGCTGGACCATTACGAGGTTGGCGATTCCGAGCGGGAGCGTTCGGTTTTCTTCGCTGGGAATGAGCACGAGCGCCAGCGAATACTCGTTCCAGAGCCCGATAGCGTTGAAGATCCCGACAACCACGAGCCCGGGCCGAGCCAAGGGCAGCATCACCTTCCAAAACACCCTCGCATCGCCGCAACCGTCGATCATCGCGGCTTCGGCGAGATCGTCCGGGAGGGTCTGAAAGAATCCCGTCAGCACGAACACGGTGAAGGGAAGCGAAAACGCCACGTAAACCGCTACCAGTCCCGTCAGGGTGTCCATCAGGCCCAAGTCGTTCATCAAGAAGAAGAGCGGGACGATGGTGAGGAAGATCGGGAACATCATGCCGCTCAGGAAGGTCCCGTAGAGAACTTGCGAGCCTCGAAAGGGGTACCGGGCCAACACGTACGCCGCCATCGCGCCGATGGGGATCAGGATCGCAAGGGTCGCGATCGTCACCAAGAAGCTGTTGAGAAAGTACTGGCCGATACTGGCCTTTTGCCAGGCGTTCGAGAAGTTCTCCCACCGCAGAGTCGCAGGGATCCCCCAGGGCGATGAGGTGATCTCGTGTCCCGACTTGAACGAAGTGTAGATGACCCAGAAAAACGGTAGCAGAACCGTAAGAGCGAAGAGAACCACAAATGCCCTGCCCACGAGAGCGGTCACCGCTTCCACGCCGGAAGGAGATTTCCGACGCCGTGCCTTCGGTACGTTCATGCTCTCGCTCCCGTCGGGTCCTTGCGGAAGACGAACATGACGAACGCGCTCAGGGCCATGACGATCGCGAAGTTGGCGACCGCCAGAGCCGTCGAGTATCCGTACTGGCTGTTTTCGAAGGCCTGCTCATAAAGATAGGTCAGCATCACTTCGGTCTTGCGATCGGGTCCGCCGTCGGTCATCAAGAACACGAGCGCGAAGATGTTGAGGGCCGAAATGATAAAGTGAATCACGGCCACCCTTTTGACCGACCACAGGAGGGGCCAGGTGACCCTCCAGAATTTGCGGAGCCCTCTTGCGCCGTCCAGCTCCGCGGCTTCCTCTACGTCTTTGGAGATCGCTTTGAGTCCCGCCGCAAAGAGCATCACATAGAACCCGATCGCGTACCAAACGAACGCCGCGCTCACGGCCGGAAGCGCCGTCTTGGGGTCGGCCAACCAGGTCACGTTGAAATCGGAGAATCCCATCTTCTGGATCGACTGCGTGAGTAGGCCAATCGAAGGGTTGTAGACGAACATCCAGAGGATCGCAACGACCACCATGGAGACAATGTGGGGGAACAGGTAGGTCCCGCGCAGGAACCGGGTGAACCGGGATTGATCTTGCAGCGCGTGCGAGATCGCCAGTGCCAGAGCCATCGTGATCGAGCCTCCCACGCCGACGATCCAGAGGTTATGTTCGAGCGCTTGCCAGAAGAACTTATCTTCGACCAGGCGTTGAAAGTTCTCCAAGCCGACGAAGGTCTTGTTTTCAGAGATCCCCTTCCAGCGAAACATCGAGAACTGGAACGCTTGGAGCACGGGCCAGCACACGAACAGCCCGTACACGGCCACCGCGGGGGCTAAGAACGAGGCGACGAAGAGCGTCCGGCCCCGACGCTTCATCGGTTGATTTTGCGTTTGGGGACCGTAGCGTCGTTCCGCACCCGCTCGGCTTCCGCTTCGCACCGGTTGACGAACTGCTGAGGGGTGATTTCGCCGGAGAGCAAGGAGGCCATGGCGTTTTCCGTCTCTTTGCCTAGGGTCGGATACCAAAGTCGGTATTCGACGCTCCAAATCGCCTCGCTGTTTGCGAACGCCTTGGCCGGCTCGATAAGATGCTCCGGCAAGTTCGCCTGATCGCTGCCTCGAATCGACATCAGGGTGCCCTTCTGCTCCACGAACTTCTTGGCGTTGGTTAGGCTGGTCATGAACCTAAAGAACTCGATCCCATCCTTCGAGTGCTTGCCCTTGATGGGGATCACCCACGGCTCGATTCCGATGTTGATGTTGGTGGGGTCGTGGCCGTCCTTTAGCGGTGGTGGAAGCATGAACCGCATCTTCGCGTTGGGCGGCATCACCTCCCGCATTTCGGAGTGAAGCCAAGTTCCGCAAGGGATCATCGCAGCCCGGCCTTGAAGGAACTCAGTCTGCGATTCGGTATGGCTCATCCCAATCGCTCCGTTTTGAAACAACCCCCGGTCTCGAAGCATCGCGATCATTTCGGCCGCCTTGAGAAAGGCGGGTGAGTTCCATGCGCCAGGTTCGAGGCTCTGAGCGGCGTCGAGGGCTTCGATCCCGCCCGCGCTGATGGCCCAAGGGAAAAGGAACCCGGAAATCATGTAGTACGGATACTTGCCCTGAAAGGTGAGAGGCGCGATTCCTTTCGCCTTGATTTTCTCGGCGAGCGTCAGCAACTCTTCGAACGTCGCGGGGGGCGTCCAGCCGTTCTTCTCAAAAACGTTCGGGTCATACCACCAGCCGTTCATGTTGTAGTGGTAGGGAAGCATGTATTGCTTGCCTTCGTACTGGCCCAACTTGAGGAGTTCAGGCTCGAAGGTGTCGCGCCAGGTGCCCTCGCCCTCAGCGGGGGGCTGTGACAGGGCCTCATCGAGAGCGAGAAGCTGCCCGTCATAGACCATGGCCCAATAGTCCATCCCCCAACCGGGCCAGGTGACGTCGGGTGGGGAACCCGCGACGAAGCGGGGGCGAAGCTGCTCCCAGACGCGAGGGTTGCCCCAGACCTTCACCTTTGCCCCAGGGTGAGCGGCTTCGTAGTCCCGCGCGGCCTGCTCAAAGAAGTCGATCCCGTATCCGCCCTGGAACACTGCGACCTCGACCTCGGCGCTCCCAGAGGAGGACGATCCCCCCTTGTTGCAGCCGGCAGAAATGAACACTAGGGAAGCGGAAAAAGCTACTCCGAGCAAAAGTTGGGTACGCATGTGATTCCTCTGGGGGGCTTGCCCTTGGCGCATTTCTACCAGATTCTGCCCAGGCCGCGTATCCTTTTCGGCGCAGTTCTTCTCCGGTCCTGTGGCTTCGGTCTGAAGACGGGTCGGCTGGGCTACAATTCCCGAAGGAGCCTATGTCGAACCTCAATAACGTTCCTGAGAGCCAACGAGGCCTCGTCGACCTTCGGAGTGATACGGTTACGCGCCCAACGCCGGAAATGTACGAAGCGATGCAGCGCGCGCCCCTCGGTGACGACGTGCTGGGCGACGATCCAACGGTCGCAGAGCTTGAAGAAATCTCCGCCCAAACCATGGGCAAGGAAGCCGCCGTCTTTGTTCCCAGCGGAACGATGGGCAATCAAATCGCCATCGCGACCCACGTTCGCCGAGGAGACGCGATTCTGGTCGAAGAGGAGGCGCACGTCCTTTACTATGAGTGCGGCGCGCCGGGGGTTCTGGCGCAGGCCGTCACGTTCACGATTCCTTCGGACAAAGGCTTGATGGACCCTAAGGAAATCGAGCGGCGAATGACGCAACGAAGCCTTCATACGCCGGGGACGACGCTGCTCTGCATCGAGAACACCCACAATCGGGCTGGCGGAACTGTGGTTCCGCTCGCACGAATGAAGGAGTATCGGGAGGTGGCTCAACTCCACGGCGTCAAGGTACATCTCGACGGCGCGAGGGTCTTCAATGCCGCGGTGGCGCTTGGGGTTGAAGCCCGCACGATCGCCGCAACCGTCGACTCTGTGAGCTTCTGCCTCAGCAAAGGTCTCGGCTCTCCTATCGGGTCGGTGCTGTGCGGAGGCGCCGCGTTCATCGACGAGGCGAGGATCTGGCGCAAGAGGCTCGGAGGAGGGATGCGGCAAGCGGGAATCCTCGCGGCCTGCGGTTTGGTCAGTTTGAGAACTCGAGTCGGCCGCCTTGCCGAAGACCACGCCCGCGCGAAGGCCTGCGCGGAAGCGCTGTCCGAGATTCCGGGTTTACGGGTCGATTGGGATCGCGTTCAGACGAACATGGTCCTCGTCGAAACGGATCGCCCCGCAAAGCAGTGGCTCGATTGCCTGCGGTCGGAGGGTGTCCTTGCGCTTCCGCCCGCTCCCAGTCGGATTCGCTTGGTGTTCCATTCTGACGTCGACGATGTCGGCTTGGGCCGCGCGATCGACGCGTTTGGCAAGGCTGCGAAGGCTCTTGGGGCCTCTCCCGCGGCGTAATCGTCCCTCCGGTGCGCACGCGTATGGGAACGCCCGCGCCCCGCGTGGCACTTACCGTTCGACCCACCCCTTACTAGAAGGAACGGAAATCGCGTCTCCGGGAGCGCTCGCGTCCCGCGTGGCCTTCGCTCTCCTTCGCTTTCACAGGCAGAGGAACTTGCGATTCCGGGAGCGCACGCGCCCCGCGTGGCTTCTACCGCTCAATCCACCCCTTACTAGAAAGAAAGGGAAATCGCGTCTCCGGGAGCGCACGCGTCCCGCGTGGCCTTCGCTCTGCTTCGCTTTCACACGAATAGGAGCTTGCGATTCCGGGAACGCACGCGCCCCGCGTGGCTTCTACCGCTCAATCCACCCCTTACTAGAAAGAAAGGGAAATCGCGTCTCCGGGAGCGCACGCGTCCCGCGTGGCCTTCGCTCTGCTTCGCTTTCACACGAAAAAGAGCTTGCGATTCCGGGAACGCCCGCGCCCCTCGTGGCTCTTACCGTTCGACCCGCCTCTAGGTAAAAAAAAAAAAAATCGCGTCTCCGGGAGCGCACGCGTCCCGCGCGGCCTACGCGCTCTCTCCCGCGCTACTCCACCGCCACTCCTCCGGCGCAGCACAAAGGCGCGCCTTGACCGGGTTCATGTGGATGTACTCGACGCATCTCCGAAAGTGATCTTCATTGCGGATGAACCGATCGAAGCTCTCTCTTTGCCAGAACTTCGAGGGCTGGGAGCAACCGAGGAACGCGTCTTCCTTCAACATTCTTAGGGCCTCGTGTGCCGTAAAGGACTTCCAGCTATGAAGGATTCGGCTCAGTGCTTGACCCTCCTCGGGCGTGATCAAGACGTGAACATGGTTGGGCATCACAACCCATGCGTGCAAGAGATAGCGCTCTCCATCGAACTTCAGCAGCGCCGATTGCACCAAGTCGGCGATTCGGGGGTCGCGCAAGTACGCCGCACCGTGGCCAGCATCGAGCCACCTCTCAATACGCTTTCGCTCCTCCGCGGAGGCTTTGTCCTTGGGAAGGCTCTTGAGTTCTTCTCTCCAAGCCCAAATGCGCTCCGCGGGGAGGGAGTCGGCGAGCCTAAAGGTGACTGCCTGCGAAATGTCTCCGCCGTCGAAGTGTGGAAGGTAGCCTCGGGAATACCAGCCTCGGGGCTTGAAGTCAGCCATGGGGACTTTATAGCGCATGGAGGCGCGGAATAGGGATTTGCTGGGATGTGTGCGCTCATTGGTGTCCGCACGTTGGGGAAGTGAGCGGAAAGAGTTGCGAGGGCCACGCAGGACGCGTGCGCTCCCGGATGCGTGCGCTCATTGGTGTCCGCACGTTGGGGAAGTGAACGAGTAGAGTAGCGAAGGCCACGCGGGACGCGTGCGTTCCCGGATGCGTGCGTTCATTGGTGTCCGCACGATGGGGAAGTGAGCGAGTAGAGTCGCGAAGGCCACGCGGGACGCGTGCGTTCCCGGAAGTGTGGGCTCATTGGTGTCTGCACGTTGGGGAAGTGAGCGAGTAGAGTCGCGAAGGCCACGCGGGACGCGTGCGTTCCCGGAAGTGTGCGTTTGTTGGTGTCCGCATAACGTGGAGTTGCACGGGTGGAGTTTCGAGGGCCACGCGGGACGCGTGCGTTCCTGGACGCGTGCGTTTGTTGGTGTCCGCACCCTGGGGGAAGTGAACGTGGAGAGTCGCGAAGGCCACGCGGGACGCGTGCGTTCCCGGAAGTGTGCGCTCATTGGTGTCCGCACGTTGGGGAAGTGAACGAGTAGAGTAGCGAAGGCCACGCGGGACGCGTGCGCTCCCGGACGCGTGCGTTCCCGGAAGTGTGCGTTTGTAGGTGTCCGCGCAACGTGGAGGTGCACGGGTGGAGTTTCGAAGGCCACGCGGGACGCGTGCGTTCCCGGATGCGTGCGCTCCCGGACGCGTGGGCTCATTGGTGTCCGCGCAACGTGGAGGTGCACGGGTGGAGTTTCGAGGGCCACGCGGGACGCGTGCGTTCCCGGACGCGTGCGCTCCTAAACGCGTGCTCCAAAACGCATACGCTCCTATACGAATGCGCTCATAGAAACACGCGCCCACAAGGCGACCCGTGTTCAAGTACACTTGGCGCAGAGGAGTTCGATGCCGAAACGAGTCGAAGAAATCGTCCTTCATGACAGCGCCACCCCCACCCTTGGAGGGATGGAGCGGGGCGGGAACGTGGTCCTAGCGCAGGGAGCGATGCTGATCAAGCAGGCCCGCGCGAACGCCTTATGGCCGCTTACGTTCGGCCTCGCCTGTTGCGCGATTGAGATGATGAGCACGGTCGCGGCTCGATTCGACCTGGCGCGATTCGGGTCCGAGGCCTTCCGCGCGACGCCGCGCCAAGCGGATGTGATGATCATCGCCGGGCGCGTCAGCAAGAAGATGGGGCCGGTGCTCCGGCAGATTTACGACCAGATGCCCGAACCCAAGTGGGTGATCAGCATGGGCGCTTGCGCCAGCAGCGGCGGCGTCTACAACAACTACGCGATCATTCAGGGCGCAGACCAGATCGTACCGGTCGACGTGTACGTTCCCGGCTGCCCTCCCTCGCCGGACGCACTGATGTACGGCATCATCAAACTTCAGCAGAAGATCAAGGCGCAAGAAGGGACGCTGAAAGCGCTCAAGCTCTGGGAGTTCGATCCCCGCCAACTCGAAGAGGTGACCGGGTGAAGGTCGAGCTACTTCGGGACGTCGTCAAGCCGGTCGTAGGGGGAATGATGATCACCCTCAAGAGGCTCGCGCACGAAAAGGTGACGGTCCAGTATCCCGAAGAACTTCGGGAGCAGTACCCTCGGACGCGCTGGCGGCACTTCCTCACGAAGTATGACAACGGGCTGGAGAAGTGCATCGGATGCTCGCTTTGCGCGGGCGCATGCCCGGCTCGCTGCATCTTCGTCGAGGCCGCAGAGAACACCGAAGAGGAGCGCTACTCTCCGGGGGAGCGGTACTCAAAGCGCTACGAGATCAACATGATCCGCTGCATCTTCTGCGGCTTCTGCCAGGAGGCTTGTCCTACCGGCGCGATCGTGTTGCGGAAGAATTTCGAACTCGCCGATTACAAGCGCGAGGATTTTATCTACACCAAGCAGGACCTGCTCGAAAAGTACCCAGGCGAGTCCAACGAGCCGTATCGAGGGAAGTTCCAGCGCGACTAAGGCGCAGGGTCTTCACCCCGCGAAGCGCCACGTCGGGCCCTCGTCGCGCTTGGGCGGAACCCCGGTGAGGCGGGCGCGGACCCATTCGATCGGCATGTTGCCGCCCTTCAGAATCGCGTCGTGGAAGTCGCGTTCGCTCATTCGCCCGGAGTCCACGAGTTCCTTTCTGAGAGCGCGCAACTGAATCGCCCCCATCATGTAGGCGAGCTGATAGAGCGGGCCGTAATCGCCCGCAAACGAGCGCCGGACTTCGGCCTCGGCGTTGTCCCTTTCGTGTCCGACTTTCTCTACGAGATAGTCGATGCACCGTTCCGGAGTCCACTCGCCTAAGTGGAACTTGAGCGAGAACACGATGCGGGCGCAGCGGTGCATCCGCCAGAAGAGCATTCCGATCCGGTTCTCTGGGGTCTTCGGGAAGCCGAGATCCCACAGCACCATCTCCCAATAGAGGGCCCAACCCTCTGTCCAAAACGGCGTCGAAAAAAGTTGTCGATGGGTTTGGTGCCGGGCCGTCATGAACTGCTGCAGGTGGTGTCCGGGGATCAACTCGTGATGTACCGTCGCCCTGGCGAAGTGAATGTTGTTGCCCCGCATGGCCATCATCTTCGAGTCGTGGTCCATGGTGTCCGTAGGATAGGAGACGGTGATCTGCTCGCCGCCCAAAAAGAAAGGCGCGACCTTTTGCCTTTCGGGCGACATCATCTCCATCCGCCAGGTCTCTTTGGCAAGCTCAGGGATGGTGAGAATGCCTCGGCTCTCGATGAAGTCGACGGCTTCGTGAGCGAGTTGCTTCACGAGGCTTGTCTGCTCGCCGGGACCGACATGGAGCCCCTTCACGTGCTCGATCGCCGCTTTCCAGTCGTCGCCAAACCCGAGTTCAGCGGCCGCTTTCTTCATCTCGACGAGGCACCATTCGTACTCGCGTTCGCCGATTTCGATGAGTTCGGACGGCCGGTAGGGAATCCTCGCGTATTGAAGCTCCGCCAGCAGCGCCTCCTCGCCGACCGGGCTGCCGACGATCGCGTCTTCGTCTTTGGGCTGGAGTCCCAGAACCTTCTCGCGCAAGAAGGTCGCGTATTCGCCGAGGGCCTGGTCGAGTGCTTTGTTTGGTGTGGAGCACCACCACGAGAACACGGGGTCGTAGCCCGAATAGAACCCGTACCACCTGGCAAGCGTCTCCTTGAACTGCCGGGTCAAGCCGACCGCGCGGTCGACCACGTGCTTTGGAGGTCGTTCCGCCTCGGGGGCCTTTTCGAGGGATGCGCGGGTGGTTTTGAGGTCTTGCGCGAGCTTGTGGAGCGCGGCGGCGGTCTTTTGGGGGTCGGGGGCTTCGAGGCGTTTGCGCGCTTCTTCGAGTTCGCCAATGGGGCGGGCGAAGGGCACGAGATCCAACGCTTCCTCAAACTCCTTTTGGCGGATGGCTAACTCGCGCTTGTGGTAGGTCAGATAGTTCGAAAGCAGCGCGTAATCGACCTTGCCTTCGAGATCGAGAGCCGCGAAGTCGACGCCCGCCAACTGGGTTCGATAGTCGTCATAAAGGGCCTCGAACCGCGCCTTTCGCGTCGGTGAACCTGAGACCACGTAGAACCGCGATAGGCTTCCCATGTCGGCGCGGAACTGTTCGATCAACGAGACCATCGGACGCTCCTGCGGGTCAAAGCCCCAAGCCGGACTGAGGACGAGGCTCGCCGCCCCTGTCAGAAGAATCGTTTTCGAGGTTCTGTAGGTCATAGTTCAAGGCTTCCTGTCCAGATTCCAGGTCCAAGAGAAACCGTTTGCGGTCCAACCCTCCGCCATACCCTCCAAGACCACCCCCCGTTTCGACGACCCTGTGGCAAGGGACGACGATGGCGAGCGGATTCGCGCCGTTCGCCCGGCCCACGGCTCGCGTGGCCTTGGGGTCGCCCACTCGGTGGGCAAGGGCGGCGTAGCTGAGGGTCTCGCCAAACGGGATCCGCAGAAGCTCCTCCCACACCGCCCGCTCAAACGGGGTTCCTGCAAGGCGGATCGGAGTCTCGAAGCGTTGGAGTTCCCGATGGAAGTACCGCTCCAACTCCCCGGCCATTCGGGAGGCCAGGGTGAGGGATCCGGGATTGGGGCTGCGATCTCTCTCAGCATCCAGCCGGGAAAGGTGCGACTCGAAGCGGTTGGCGTCGGAGAATTCGACCGACCAAACGGCGTCCTCGTTTGCGCCGATCGAAATCGGCCCCAGGGGGGAGTCCACGACGAGAACGGCCAAGGGGATCAAGGTCGCTTCCAAGGTTTCGATTCTACGTTCCCCAGCCCCTTTTCGGCCATCAGCCGTTCGATGTCGGCGATCGTGCGGGGAGCGTCTTTGGAAAGGTTCACCGGACCGCTCTCACTCACGAGGATGTCGTCTTCGATGCGAATCCCGATGTTCCACCACTTCTTGTCGCAAGGACTCCCTTCCTTGATGTAGATGCCCGGTTCGACGGTCAGGCAAACGCCGGGCACGAACGTCCCTGGAAGCGGGTCGTGGACGTCGAGTCCGATCCCATGTCCAAACCCGTGCATGTAGTATCGATTCAACTCGCGGGCGCTTGCGATGAGTCCGAGCGAGATGAGCCCCTCGGCCAGCTTCTGTGACACGATGTTGCCGACGCTGCCCGGATTGCCCCCGGGTTTGCAGGCGGCGATACCGGCTTCTTGGGCCGCGAGCACGACTTCATAGATCGCGCGTTGTTCAGGGCTGAACTTGCCACCCACCGGAAAGCTCCTCGTGACATCGGCGCTGTAGCCGTGATACTCCCCTGCCGTATCCATGCAGATCATGTCGCCCAGTTCCGTCTTGCGGCGGTTGGACTGGTAGTGGAGGATGGTGCTGTTCGGCCCGGAGCCGACGATGGGGGGATATCCGGGGTACTCGCAGCCCTCCCTTGCGAAGACGTATTGCACAAGCGCGCTGATGTGCCACTCTCTCATGCCGGGCTCGATGGACCGCATGGCCTCGACGTGGGCCAGCGCCGAGATTTCCGCCGCCTTGCGGATCAGTTCGATTTCTTTGGGCGACTTCACCCCCCGCATGGCGCTCAGCTTCTGCCTGAGGTTAACGCCTGACCCGAAAGCCGCGCCCCCGCGCCAGGTCTCGAATTGCGTGATCATCCTGCCCAATCCGCCCCCCGTTGCTTGCGGGGGAACCGAGACGCTGAGTTTGCGTTGGCTGGCCGCTCCGGCGGCAAGTTGGAGCACCTTCTGAAACTCAGAGTTGGGGGCCGCAGCCTCGACTCCCAGCAGCGTGCGCGCGTTCTCCGAACCCATCCGATAGCCTTCCCATGTCAACGAGAAGCTGTTGGCCTCGTTGACGAAGAGCACCTCGGTCACAGTCCGGCCACCCAACTCGAATCCGTCGGGCGCGAGGATCAAGGCGGCGTCGGGTTCTTCGAATCCCGTGAGATAGAGGAAGTTGGAGTCGCCACGAAACACGAAGTCGACGTCGTTGTTTCGGTTCCGGGTCGGATTGGTGAAGAGTACCGCGAGGCTCCCAGGACCCATCGCCTTCTTCACTTCTTGACGCCGAGCCCGAAATTCGTCGGGAGGGAGAGTGTCGGTCTCGTAGACCGGATAAGGGGTTGACTGCGCAAGGATTGCCGCCGATGCGGAGACCCAGAACGTCAAAGAAATCGCTCGAAGCCGCATGAGGACAGTTTCGCCGTCCTCGCGTAGGAGTCCTGCCCAATTGGGCCGAGCGGCCTACGCGGCGCGCAGAGCGTTGCGAGCGCCTTCTTCTGACCAAGCGTCGAAACTCGGCGAGAACCAGTCGATCCCCCAGAGTTCGAACGGCGTCGGGACGCCCCCTGGCCCGTAGTGGCGGACGAGCTTTCTGGCGAGCGCGTCCACGCTCCGTTGAGTCAGCGCGCGCACCTTTTCAGACGGCTCGGACTTGAAGCTGACTTGGCCCTCGTGGTGGACGAAGACGTCGGTGGCGACGAGTAGCCGGAAACCCGCCTTCCTCAGCCGCCATGAGAGGTCAAGGTCGTCCATTCCGAGGAACAGCTCTTCATCGAGCCACTCCAATGCCTGCAAAACTGGTCTGCGTAGCATCATGCAGAACCCGATGAGGATTCGTGATTCGATCGCATGGCGAGCGTTGGCGCGGGCAATATGCGCGGCGACCGAGTCGTAGGAGTGCTGCCCCGAGGAGCCCATCGGGAGGTGCAACTCCAGCTTCTGCAAGCCTACGACGTAATCAGAAAGGGGGCCGACCGCGCCTACGTCGGGCTGGTCAAAGTGTTGCCTGAGCCTTGCGAGCCATCCTTCTGTCACGACCGTATCGGGGTTGAGGAGAACGACAAAGTCACCGGTCGAAGCTCTCAAACCCACATTGGTCCCACCCGAAAACCCCAGGTTCTCGGAGTTCAACAGGACGCGGATGCGGGGGTCGGCCTGGGCGATTCCTCGGAGAACGTCTGCCGTCCCATCGCGCGAAGCATTGTCGACAAGGATGATCTCGTCGTTGAGGCCGAGGTATCGCAGCGCGCTCTCGACGCAGGGGCCGATCGTCCGCATCGAGTTGTAGGTGAGAATCACCACGGAGATCGAGTCGGATCGGGGATGCTCCGTTCGTTCGGACTCCGCGTGCGAAGGGTTGCCGGCGATATGTCCGAACCCGTACATCGAAGGATGCGGGCGTACGGTGCCCGCCTCGTCGCGAAGCCCGTCGGGAATGAACTGGCCCTGCCACTTGGCGATCAAGGTTCTCAGGGGCAAGACTTCCCTGGCGTCGCGTCGCAAGGAAGGACTGTTTGGGGAGACCGCGAACTCAGATTCCCGCCGTACGCAAAGCCTCCAGTTCTGAGATCGGAGCGCAAGGCAGAGCGCGAAGCCAAGCAGGGGCTCGGGGACTTCGGGGTCCCACCCGCCCACTCCCCAAAAACAAGGCTTCCGAATCAGAAGGCAGTCGATGTGGACAGCAGAGCAGAGGTCAGTGCTTCCGCCGTCGGGAACCGGAGTTCTGAGAATGGGCTGGCGAGTCATTCGATCTTCGATCAGCGCGAACCCGTTGGGGAGCGCTTCGCCCTGAACCGTGCGGAGCGAAGGGGTTGCGCCTGCGATCGCGATGTCCTCTTGCCAATTGCCGGCAAGGGAAGCGAAGTCGGGCGCAGGCCCCCCAACGCCGAACGGTAAGAAGAGCAGGAGTTCGCCCTTGGCTCTCTGCGCCGCGGCATTGAGAGCCGTCGCCAGGTTCTCGGAATCGCTGCGGCCCGCCTCGACGCATTCCCAAGCTCCCGGCCAAGCGGCCTCAGCTGCGGAGAGAAACGCCTGCGTGGGCTTGGAGTCGAAGCCCACGATGAGGCTCACCTTTGGGCCGGTTGCGGCACGGCTCTGGTCGAGAGCCTCTCCAACCTCCAAAGCGCGGATTCTCATTCCCATCGTTTCAACTCCTCTTGGGAAGGCGCTTGGACAAGACGCCGTATTCCCCAGTCCGAAGCTTTCGCTCGCTGAACATCGTGTGGATCGGACGGATGCCAAACCCACCCAGAAAGAAGGCCAGCGGCCAACCCCTTTCCATCGCCTGCTGCTCGACCTTGGTCGAAGGAATCGCATCGAGTAGCTTCATCTGGTCGAGCTTCAGCAAGGACTCGCGGCTCGCGGCGAACATCGGGCCGAATACGCCGAGCGGCGGGACCCGGTCGGTGCGGTACTGCTGACGAATGAACTCGAGCTGCCCCTCCTCATCCCATTGGAGAGGGAAGGTGAGCCAAGGCACGCAGCCGACGCCGTAGGTCAGGCGCGAGGTGAACGCCTCCGTCCAGCTGGGTTCTTTTGGGCACGCGCTGTCCTGCAAGAAAATGTAAGAGTCCGCGGCGAGCTTCCGAAAGGCGTGCAGATACGCGCCCGTGTCATATCCCTTGTAGGGGGTCTGATCAACGGACAGTCGAAGCGGGCCGGAGTAGGCGGCGAGGGTTGAAAGGTACTCCTGCGCTTCCGGAGCCGACGACTGCGTATCGACGATCACGACTTCATGGCCGCCATCCCCGCATTCCTCGATCGACCGGATCAGCTCAGGCAGAAACCTGTGTCCGTTGTTCGTGGCGACGACGATCATGTGCCCACCTCTCCGGGTAATCGGTGCAGACGCCCTCGAAGCCGAGGTACCGCGTGTAATCGATGAACAGGTCTTCGAGCTGCCATCCGTGCAGTTCGGGCGAGACCAAGTAGCCATGCCGCACCGAGATCGGAAGGTCGTCGGTGTCTCGAACGTAGTCGAGCCACACCCCATAGAACGGCCCTTCGATTCGTTCGTACCGACTGGTTCTGGCAAGGGTTCGGAGCCCCAGCTTCTCCGCCCGCAGCATGTCGGGCACGATGAGGTCGGCGGCGAGAACTCGGCTGAGCGGCACATGGGCGCATTCGAGACTGCGGACCGCATGATCGACGATGCCGCTCTCTTTGAAGTCGAGGATCAGGGGGCCGCTGAATCCCGCCAGTAGCGACTCGAGTTTGGGACATCTCTCAGGGTCGAAGTGGGCGTCGTGAGCGGCGAACAAGGTCCCGTCGAGCGAGCGCGCATCGACTTCGATCCCCCATCCATTCGCCGCGGCTCGCGCCACCTGATCGGGGGTGTTGGCACGATGGACGTAAACCGTGGACGTGCCGTCGGTAATGGGCTCGTAGGCTCCCATTTATGCCGCCACCTGATCGTAATGTCGTTGGAGGTCCTCGGGCGTCCCGATTCCGAACATCTCGGTCACAGGGAACGTTCGCACAAAGAGCTCTTCTGTGAGTTCATTGAACACCGGGCAAACGTAGAACTCGCCCCGTACTCGCTTATCGGCCTGGATCATTCGATTCGCTCCCCGTACCCAGTCCGATCCGCGCCGGAAGGAGTACACGCCGACCGTCGCCCAGTTGCTGATCGGCCGCTTTTCCGCGACCTCGACGACTCGGCCGTTCTCTTCGCGGGCATAGCTCCACTTCGACTCGGTGGAGGGGAAGGTCATGATTCCGGCCTCCGACTCGCTTAGGAACCGCAACCAGGCCTCCTTGTCGTAGCGAACGTACTGGTCGCTGTTGGCGATGAGGAGCGGCTCGTCGGAATCGATAAACGTCTCGGCGTGCAGGACGGTGCAGGCCGCCCCTTCCGTGGGCCGCTGCACCGGGATAAACGCCACATCCGAACGGTACGGCAGGTTGGTGTTTTGCAGGTGCGCGAGGTGTTCGAGTCGGCACAAGAGGTAATACTTCGCGCCGGGGACTTCGAGGTTGTCCAGCACGTGCTCGATCATCGACCGGCCTTTGATGGGGATGAACGGCTTCGGGATCGAATACCCCGCTGCGACGAAACGCGAGCCTGCGCCGGCCATGGGGATCACAACGTTCACGCGGCCCTCCTAAGCTCCTGGGGTTCATCGAGAATACGATTGAGCAATGTGACGTTTACCTCCTGGGGGCCAGAAACGGCGATGACCGAGCGAGGGCCCGCGGCTTCGGCTGCCTGCAAACCGATGGGGGAGTCTTCGACGATCGTCGATTCGTAGGGCTGCAGGCCAAGTCGCTGGCAGGCTGCCCAATAGATGTCGGGATGGGGCTTGTTGTTGGAGACGGCCTCATTGCCGAGCACCAAGTGGGGCAGCCGCTCGACCCCGACCGCTTTCAGCATCCGCCCTACGCTCTCCGTGATTGCGTTGGAACAGACACCGATCTTGAGTCCCGACAGCCGGAGAATCTCCAGAAGCTCGACCTTCGTGGAGTCGGGCTCGATGCGATCTTCGATCAGCTCGATCGTGTACTTCTGCTTGGCCTGGTGGACCGGCTCGTGCGCGTCCAAGGGCAGTTTGCCTTCCTCGCTGAGTCGCTTCAGCTTGACCGCCGTAGGCAGCCCGTTGAACCCGGTGAGGTGCTCCTCATAGGGGATAGGGCAGCCATAAGGCTCAAGCGCCCGGTTGAGCGCCTCGAAGTGCAAATCGCACGCGTTGACGAGGACTCCGTCGAGATCGAAGAGTACGGCTCGAAGCATTCGGTCACCAAAAGTTGATCGGTCGGAAACGCCGCGGCAGGGGACGCTCTCCGCGTTCCGTTCGGCTGTTCCCAGCAGAATTGTCGGTCCCTCGGCGGCGATTTGGAGGGCCGAAATTGGGGCGTCGAGTGCGCTTTCGCCAGAAAAACCCCTCCATGGGCCTACGCAGAGAAAGTTATCGTGTGATAATATATGTAGCCATGACTAAAGATGAGGTCACTGCGCGATCTTGGATCCTGCTGGACGCCCTTCCCTTAGGGAGACGGGCGATCGTACGCGCGATTCATCTGAAGGGCGCGGAGCGCAGAAGGCTGCTCGACCTTGGCTTTACGGTCGGCGCCCAAGTGGAGGCGGTCCAGCGGAGTCCCCTGGGTGATCCGGTTGCCTATCGAGTTCGGGGTTCGCTTTTGGCGCTCAGAGCCGAACAGGCAAGCGATATCGAGGTGGAGCCATGCGCGGCGTAGCCGAGGGAAGCGCCAAGGGTTGTGAGGGCTGCGCGAATTGCGGGCCGACTCTAATCACAGCCGGAATGAACCTCTCGGACTGCGACTATGTGGTAGCGCTCGCAGGGAATCCGAACACGGGGAAGAGCACCGTATTCAACGCCCTGACCGGACTTCGGCAGCACGTGGGGAACTGGCCTGGGAAAACCGTCCAGAGAGCGGAAGGCGCGATGGCGGTCGGCAAGGGGGACGCGAGAAAGAAGTATAAGATCGTCGACTTGCCGGGAACGTACTCGTTGCTCTCGCAAAGTACGGACGAAGAGATCGCCCGCGACTTCTTGCTGTTTGGAAGTCCTGACGTAACGGTGATCGTTGTAGACGCAACCTGCTTGGAACGGAATCTCAACCTGGTGCTGCAGGTGCTGGAGATCACGAGCCGAGCAGTGGTGGCTTTGAACCTAATGGATGAAGCGGAAAGGAACGGCCTGAAGGTCGATCCCCGGGCGCTGGCACGGGACCTGGGGGTACCCGTGATTCCCATGGCTGCCCGGCGCGGCCGTGGGGTTCGCGAGCTTGTGGCGGCGATCGGGGAGATCGCTGCTAACCCCAACGGCGCGCGGCCAAGGCCCTCGACTCCACTCCCGGCCAAACTGGAGTCGGCGATTGAAGACCTCAGCCATCAGATCATCGAGGCGTACCCGAACCTCCCCAACGCAAGATGGATCGCACTCCGGCTGATCGAAGGCGATCCCAGCGTGACGCGGGAGGTCGAAGCCGGCACCCTCGGGCAGATTGGGCACGACCTGAGCGTGGAATCGACGCGGCCAAAGGCCAGCGCGGAGGCCGCATTGTGAGCGCGGCCTCCCCAATTCTTTCGACCGCCCAGCGGTACCGCTCTGAATTCGGCGAAGGGATGCACGACGAGATCGTGGGCGCGCTGTATGAAGAAGCCTCGCGCATCGCCTCGCAGGCCGTTTGGCAAGAAGGCGCGGAGCGCAAGCTGCGATGGGACCAGTGGCTCGATAAGGTCCTGACCAGCCGAATCTGGGGCTTTCCTGCGATGGCGCTGCTGTTTGGCGCGGTCTTTTGGGTGACGATCACCGGCGCGAACGTCCCTTCGTCGTTGCTGGGCGACCTCTTGATGGGCACGGTCTACGGCTGGCTCCACCAGGGAGCGAACGCCCTCCACGCGCCGGAATGGCTGTCCGGATTCCTGATCGACGGCGTGTACCTGGCGATGGCGTGGGTGGTTAGCGTGATGCTTCCTCCGATGGCGATCTTCTTCCCGGTGTTCACGTTGCTCGAAGACCTCGGGTACCTGCCGAGGGTGGCCTTCAATTTGGACCGGGCGTTCAAGGGCGCGGGCGCGCACGGAAAGCAGGCCCTCAGCATGATGATGGGGTTCGGATGCAACGCTGCCGGGGTGGTGAGCACTCGAATCATCGACAGCCCGAGAGAGCGCCTGATTGCCATCCTCACGAACAACTTCTCGATCTGCAACGGCCGTTGGCCGACGCTGATTCTTATGGCCACGATCTTCGTCGCGGCCACCATGCCACCCGCGTTCGCGAGCGCGGTGGCCGCCGCAACGGTGGTCGGAATCGCCGCACTGGGGGTGGTTTTCACGCTCTTGACCTCGAAACTCCTTAGCAAGACCCTCTTGAAGGGCGAATCGTCGGTCTTCACCCTCGAACTGCCCCCCTACCGCCCGCCAAGGGTTCTCCAGACGCTCTACACTTCTCTGATCGACCGGACTCTGCTCGTCCTTTGGCGAGCGGTCGTGATGGCCGCGCCCGCAGGCGCCGTGATCTGGCTGATCTCCAACGTATCGGTCGCCGGAAACTCGCTCGCGCACTGGATGGTTTCGGGGCTCGAACCGCTCGGCGTGTGGGTCGGCCTCAACGGAGTGATTCTCGTCGCGTACATCGTCGCGATCCCCGCCAACGAGATCATCATTCCGACGATCCTCATGCTGACGCTCAACCTCGCCAAGTCTTCGCTCGCGTCCCAAGGGGTTATGATCGAACTTGAGGAGTCCGACATCAAGGGCGTGCTGACGGGGCTGGGTGGATGGACCGCGCTCACAGGGATCAACCTCATGCTGTTCAGTCTTCTCCACAACCCCTGCAGCACCACGCTCCTGACGATTTTCAAGGAGACCGGGAGCAAGAAGTGGACTCTAATTTCGGCTTTACTGCCGCTTGCGATCGGGTTTGCAGTTTGCTTTCTGACGGCGTCGGTCGCGCGGTTGCTGGGCTGGGCGTAGCTTGCGGCGCCTTTTCGGGACCAACGGCGAACCGCCCAACGATTGCGTCTTATAATCAAGCGTTCGATGGACGTTGTTCGTTACAAACCGGGTGAAGCGATCCGGTGGTTGGAAGTCGGGGCCGAGGACCTTCGGAAATCGGCGCGCTCCCGAAGTCGCAGGGTGGTGGCTTCGGCAGGGCGGCGGGACTTCACCACGGACCTGAAAGACGCCGCGGGAGCGTTGTTTGGGTTTGGAAAGAGCGCATGGGCCGATATCCTTCATAAACAGGCCGAAGCCAGCGAGTTCGCCCTTTACGACGACAAATTCGAGGTCATACGCCCCTCGACCAAGCGCACCGTGCGGTACTCCGACGTGGTGACGATGAAGCTCAAGAGCGAGAAACTCTCGGTGCAACTCCGGAGCGGGTCGATTTCCATCCGGCCCCACGCCTACGTCGTCAGCGGCCGGATCAAGGTTCCGATCGGGTGGACGCGCAACGAGATCGAAGTTCCGTACGAAACACTATTGAATGAACTCTCTGCGCGATGCGGGGTAAACATAGAAACGCTGTGAGCTCTTGGCTGCAACCCGAACCCACCAACTGGTGGCACGTCGTCGACGATGCGATCGAAGAAGACGTGGGTAGCGGAGACCTCACTTCAGGTTGCATCGACCCTGAGCAGACCTCGCGTTTTTACATCGAAGTGCAAGGCGACGGGGTGCTTTGCGGGCTCGGTATCGCCGAATACCTGCTCACGCCCTATCCCAGCGACCCGGACGGTTGCGGGCTCGCAACCCTTAGTACGGACGGCGACCTCGTCGAACGCGGGCAGAGGGTTTGTGAGGGCAACCTCCCGACGCGCCGAGTGCTCATGGCGGAGCGAACCCTCCTCAACTTCATGATGCACCTCAGCGGCGTGGCGACTCTGACCCGCCATTTCGTCGACAAGGTCCAAGGTACGAAGGCCAAAATCACCGACACCCGCAAGACGATTCCCACGCTCCGAAGCCTACAGAAGTACGCGGTCAGGTGCGGGGGCGGACACAACCACCGCATGGGCCTGTTCGATGGGGTTCTCTTGAAGGACAACCACATCGCCGCGACAGGAGGCATTCGCTCGACGATCGCTCGAGTTCGCGACTACGCCCCCCATCTGGTGAAGATCGAGGTCGAATGCACTTCGATCGAACAGGTCGACGAGGCGGTGGAAGCCGGCGCGGACGTGATCCTTCTCGATAACATGGACCCGTTCATGATGCGGGACGCCGTCAAGAAGTACGAAGGCAGGGTCGTGTTCGAAGCGAGTGGCGGGATCTCCCACGACACGGTGCGAGGGGTCGCCCAAACGGGAGTCGATCTGATCTCGCTAGGGATGCTGACTCACTCGGCACCTGCGCTCCCCATGCACCTGGAGCTTGCGTGAAATCCCCGCTTCTTGAGGGTCCTTGGGTCGAACTCGAAAGCGTCGATTCGACCCAGAACTACGTCGCCCGGTGCCTTCGCGGGGAGTCGGGCCTGCCAGTACCTGGGGTGGCGCTGGCGAGGGAACAGACCGCCGGACGCGGGAGGTTCGACAGGGCGTGGTGGAGCCCACCTGGAAGCTCGCTTTCGATGAGCCTGGTGTTCGGCGGGTACCCGGACGCCCCTCGGCCTTGGCTCTTGGGGATGGCCGTAGCGGTTGCCGCCGCGAGGGTGGTTCATTGCCGCCTGAAATGGCCCAACGACCTGATCGTCAACGGCAGGAAGATCGGCGGAATCCTGACCGAGATGATGCGCGACGCTCAGGGGAGGGCCATTCCGGTCGTAGGAGTGGGGATCAACCTCACGCAAACGGAGTTTCCCCCCGATCTTGCATCGACCGCCACGAGCTTGCTCATGGAGTACGGCGTCGCTCAGAGGGCCGGTGATCTCGCACGGCGCATCGTGGACGCGCTTTCTGACCTTCCGGAACCTGACGACTGGCCCTCGCTCGCCCCGGTTTGGAATCAGTTCGATGAAACGAAAGGTCGTCGGTATCGGCTGAGTTCGGGGGAGTCGGGGATCGCCATCGGAATCGGCCCGCAGGGCGAACTGCTTTGCGAGGTGGAGGGCGTGCCGCGAATCGTCTACGCCGCGGACGACGCGACGACGAACGTGGCCGTCTAGGTTTTCAACCGTCGCTGGCCTTGAGCGACCAGGCAAGAGGCAGCACCCCGAGCGTGATCGAGAGAACGTAGGCGCCGACGGCGATCCAGTGGAGGTGGGATTTCGTTCCGAAGCCCGCGACGATCGCAAGGATGACTCCGAACTCACCGACTGCGAGGCTCAGGACCATCGCGGAGTTGAATCTTCGGCTGACCTTCCCCTTGGAGGCCAAATACTCCTTCGCGACCCAGGTGCGCGCGAGCACCAGTCCCACGAGCGAGCTTACGACCCCCAAAATCACGTAGGAAACAACCCCCAAGTTGGCGCTCCGGGCACGATTCGCTTCGGGTTGAGATGTCGAACTCGGTACGGACTGGGGCCGCCCGTCCATCGTTGGGTTCGGCGTCAGGGTCGCGAAACTTGCGAGGGACCCCAGGAGCACCACAAAGAAGATGAACGTGATCGGGATGATCTTGATGGGCAACGCAGAGCCTGGAGGCATGTCGTCGCGATTGTACACGGCGGCCAGTCACAGGACGATTTCCGCGTGAGAGAAGTGAGGGCTGAACCGTTCCCCGCGCGAGACCCGTCTGATTACCTGAGTGCGCCCGAGGTGTGCCTGAAGTTATCTGACGCCAAAAGTGGCCGAAAGGTGTTTTTGAGGCGATTGCTTCGGTTAAGATAGTCGTATTACCGCAACGTCGGTTACAATTGGCTTGACTACCTCGCACTTGGGGTAAGGGCTGATCTGGACCTGACGCCGACTGAGGAAGCTCGGATGGCGAAGGGGAAAGTCAAAGCATTGAGGTGTAGGAACCTGTGATCGCTAGCAATAATAAGCGCTTTCGTCGTAGACTGGGGCTCGCCGCCGTATTCATCGGCTCGTGTGCCGTAGTCGCAACCGCTGCGTTGGGCCTCTCGCAAGGCAACCAGCAAGGCGGGGTGAGCTTGGGTCGGCCCGATCAAGGCGGATCGGGAATCCCCGGCGTGAACACGTCGTACACGTACCAGCGACGCTTCATCGAGAACAAGGGCCAGTGGGACGGGCGCGCCCAAATGATGGCTCGCGCTCGAGGGATGAATCTCTGGGTCACCGAAACCGGCGTGTACTACGACCTCATGCGCAAGCGCGCAGAGTTCCCAGCCGGGATGCAGCCCGCTTATCGCAAGCGAGCTTTGCCGAAGATTTACCGGCACGGCCACATCCTGAAGCTTGAGTTCGTCGGGGGAACCCCCGCGATGGTGCAAGGCTGGGGCGAGGAGTTGGGCCAGCTTAACTGGCTTACCGGCGGCCGCACCGAAGCCCTCGTAGCCAAGGTCTTTACCGAATCGAGGCTCCGCGGCGTTTTCCCAGGCGTCGATATGCGTCTCTATTGGGACAATCTCGACCCCCGATACGATTTTCAGGTCCTTCCGGGCGCGGACCCGAACGCGATTTCGCTTCGACTCGCCGGGGCTGACATGATTCGGCTGAAATCGCCGACCAACCTGAGCGTCGGCACGTCGGTCGGAGATTTGGACTTCGACGGGCTCTATGCCTATCAAGAGATCAACGGCAATCAGGTGCCCGTGAGCGTTTCGTATGAGATTCGCGGCGGGAACACCTTCGGCTTCCGCGTGGGCGATTACGACCGAACGAAGCCCCTCATCATCGACCCGGTCGTCTACAGCACGCTCCTTGGCGGAACGGGCTCGTCGGACTTCGCGACCGGAGTCAAGGTGGACAGGTTCAACTCTGCGTACGTTTGTGGCTACGCGACAGCCGACACCTTCCCGACGACGATCGGCGCGTATGACGAAGAGATGATCGGCATCGACGGGTTCGTGTCGAAGGTTCTTCCGGACGGCAGCGACCTCGAATACAGCACCTACATCGGCGGCGACGGCACGGACGCATGCTTTGCGATCGACCTCGACTTCAACTTGAACGCCTACATCACGGGTCAGACCGACTCGGACAATATGGGGATCGGACCGACGGCAGCCCAGCCTGCGCGAACTCCGGCGGACGAGTTGGCCGGCTTTACGGCTGATGACCACACTGACGCGTTCGTCCTGAAGGTTCTTCCGGACGGCACTGGCATCGACTGGGGCACCTATATCGGTGGCGAGCGATTCGACGTCGGTTTCGCGATTGCGGTGGGACCCGCCAACAACGTCCATGTTGTAGGCAACGCGCAATCGGAGAACTTGTTCCCGCTCGTGAACGCCGTTCAAGGGGCGATCATGGGCGATGGCGATGCGTTCATTACCAAGATTTCGCCAGACGGCACGACTTTCGTTTACAGCACGTACATGGGCGGGACCGACGCGATCATTCCCGATGATCCGAACGTCGGAGATCCGCCTGACGACCCAATGAATCCGTATGACAACACCAATACGCATCTCGACGATGATCAAGGGATCGGAGTCGCCGTAGATGGCGACGGCTCTGCCTACATCCTCGGCCAGACTGCGTACAACGACATCATCAAGGTACCGGGCTCGTTCGACACCGTCGTCAACGGCTGGGATGCCTTCGTCTATAAGTTCACGCCCGACGGTACGGGCTTCGTCTACGGCACCATGATCGGTGGCAACAACACCGAGCAACCGACCGGTATCGCTGTCGATAGCACCAACAACGCCTACGTGACGGGGGGGACAACGTCGTTCAACTTCCCACGTACGACGGGTGTTTTCGACAGCACCTACAACCTCGGCACCGACTGCTTCATCACCAAGATCAACCGGCCGGGAACAGGTCTGAGCTACAGCACGTTCCTTGGCACCCTGGGGGGCACGCTTCCCCAAGCGATCGCCGTCGACGACCTTGGGTTCGCTCATGTGACGGGGCAGGTCGCGCAGAACACGACCAGTAACCAGTGGCTGCCCGTGACGGCAAACGCCGACGACGGTACGTACAACGGCCCGACGCAAAACGGCGGCGACGCCTTCTTGCTCGTCATGAACCCAACGGGGACCGGACTCCTGTATTGCGGCTATTGGGGCGGGTCGATCAACGATAGCGGTACCGCTATCGCGGTGGACAGCGCCCGCAACTCCTACATCGTAGGTTTCACGCAGTCGACGATCGACCAGAACATTCCGTTCCCGACGACCCCTGGGGCGTTCAAAGAAGCGTTCCCCTTCGACTGCTTGCCGTCGCCTTGTCCCGACGCCTTCGTTTCGAAGATCAAGACTCGGATTCCCTATGCGATTCAGAGCATCGTGATCGATCCGAACTCGGTGATCGGAGGCGAAAGCACCACGGCGACCGTGACGATCTCCGGGCCGGCGTCGACATCGGACGTTCTGGTTTCGATCTCGAACGACAACGCCTCGGTGGTTTCGCACCCGTCAACCATCGTGATTACGCCGGGAACAAACTCGGCGACGTTCACGATCAATACCGATTCGCAAGTTCAGGCAACGCACGTCGTGAAGATCACCGCAACTGTCGAAGGCGACTCCAAGTTCGCCACGCTGACGGTCGCCCCGTGGCTTCAGTCGCTCACGCTCTCGAACGCGACGGTTGTGGGTGGAAACCCCGTCGGCGCCCGCGTTAACTTGAACAAGGCGGCTCCTGCGGGAGGCATCACGGTAAACCTGAACTCCACGATCCCTGCGGTCGCGCAGGTCCCGGCAACCCTCGTCGTGCCGGAAGGTGATGTTACGGCGGTGTTCGACGTGCTCACCAGCGGCGTGTCGGTGGACGTCAACGTGGACATCAGCGCCTCGTACAACGGTCTGACCAACACGAAGACGCTCAAGGTGATCCCTGCCAAACTCATTGCGCTGAGCTTCAGCCCAACGCGTGTGACGGGTGGAACACCCACGACCGGAACGGTTCAACTTGATGGCTTTGCCCCAGCCGGTGGAAGAACGGTGTCGCTGACTTCCAGCAACCCAGCCGTTCAGGTACCTGCGACCGTGTTCGTAGTGGAGCAGACCTCTTCGGTGTCGTTCTTGGCCACAACTTCGGTGGTTCCGGCGAACACCTCTTCGACCATCACAGCGACGCTCGGCGTGGACCAGGCGTCGGCCGTCGTAGACGTGCTCTACGCCGACCTGATCCAGCTCGCGATCGTTCCCGCTAGTGTCCTGGGAGGCAATCCGACAACCGGATTCCTGCAACTCGACGTGCCTGCGGCTGCCGATGGCGTGACCGTCGCGCTAAGCTCCAGTAACCCGGCCGTGGCGAGCGTCCCTGCAACGGTGACGATTCCCGCCGGAAGCACCAACGAGAGCTTCCCGATCACCACGGTGTTTGTGCCGGTTGACACGAACGTGACGATTACGGCGACCCGAGGCTCAACCGTCCTGAACGCGAACCTCGAAGTCAGAAGGATCCGCTTCAACGTGACGCTGAACCCGACCTCGGTATTCGGCGGCCAGTCCTCCACGGGAACGGTGACCCTCGACGAGGCGGCTCCGCAAGGAGGCATCACGTTCAACCTGTCGAGTAACAACCCCGCAGCTACGGTGCCGACAACGTTGACCGTGGACGGCGGCAACACAAGCGCCAACTTCGGCGTCACGACGACGGCCGTCGCTGTAACGACGCTCGCGACCATCAGCGCCGAGGTGGCCTCGATCATTGAGTCTGCGGTGCTCACCGTCAACCCGGCGGTGCCTTCGAGCTTGACGATCAATCCCAACGTCGTCAACGGTGGAGACTCCACGACCGGAACCGTGACGCTTACTGGTCCTGCGGGACCAGGCGGCGTCGTTGTGAGCCTGAGCAGCAATAATCCCGCGGCAATTCCACCGGCGACGGTGACCGTTACGGCAGGCCAACTGTCCCGATCGTTCACCATCACGACGACGGCCGTTGCTGTCGATACGGTGGTGACGATTACGGCAAGCGTTGGCGCAACGAACGTCAATGCCCAGATGACTATCATCGCCGCGCGCCTCACCGGAATCGTGTTCGTGCCTTCGAAGGTGAGGGGAGGCCAGACGACGCAAATGACGATCACGCTGAACGCGGCCGCGCCTCCCGGAGGAGCGGTGGTCACCCTGCAAAGCTCCAACCCGTTCGTGGCTGCGATTCCGGCCTCGGTGACCGTGCCGGCGGGAGCGACCTCACGAACCGTCACGGTCGTGACCTTCCGCGTGAGCAGGACGCTGGGAACGCTCGTGACCGCTACCTACGGTTCCTCGTCGGTATTCACCATCCTGACGGCGACACGGTAGCACCAGAAGCAGGGCGGCGCGCTTCCCAACGGGGGGGCGCGCCGCTCTTGCTTTCTCAGCCCTAGGTCCGAAGCAGATGCCATCGCATGGGCTCTCAGGGTAAAACTGGAATATGCGTTCGGCGAGTACGTTTATGCTCGGGGTTATCGTGGGAGTTGCCGGTACGCTGGCTTTTCAGCGGCTGCACCAACTCCGCTGCAACGGCGACCCAGAGGCCTTGGCGGACCGAATGACCCAGCACATCGAAGAGCTGGAGGCGCGCCTCGATGAATCCCAGGCGGAGGCCACTGGCTAACGGGAGTTACTCGAGGACCCGCTTGGAGACGACTCCGCCGTCCGCTTCCAATTCGTAAACGAGGGGCAACCCCGTCGCCAGTTCGAGCTTGACGACCTCCTCGCCCGAGAGCGAGTCGAGCTTCATGACGATCGAGCGGTTTGAGTTTCCGTGGGCCACCACGAGCACGTTCTTGCCTTGCCGAATGTCGCCGAGAATGCACCGCTCAAAGAAGGGAAGGGTACGAGCCGCAGTGCCCTTCAGGGCTTCCCCGTTCGGCGGCGCGACATCATAGCTTCGACGCCAAATGTGAACCTGCTCGGGGCCGTACTGCCTTCGCAAGTCGTCCTTGTTGAGCCCTTGCAGATCGCCATAATGGCGCTCGTTCAAGGCTTGATCTCGAATCACCGGCAAGGACCAACCGTTAGCCTCCAAGATCACTTCGAGCGTCCGCTGAGCCCGAGTCAACGCGCTGGTGTACGCAACTTGAAACCCGATATCGGCGATTCGGATCGCCGCTTGCCGAGCTTCCTCTTCGCCTTGAGCGGTCAGGGGCACATCGACCCAGCCCGTGAATCGATTCTCGAGGTTCCAAAGCGACTGGCCGTGGCGGATGAGGCAGAGTGTCGGCATCGAGAGTAAGGATACCGGTTGGCTCAGTCGCCAAACTCGCGAAGGAAGAAGATGAAGTCGGTCTCGGGGAAAGCCCTCCCTCCTTCAAGCTCGATCAGCCCTCGGAGTTGGCCTCGGTGATAGGCCCCGTGCAACAGAACGTGCCGAGCGATCTCTTCGAGGGTGTTCCGATGTTCCGAGCCGTTCGAAGTCTCGTAGGTCACGCGAGCGGAGAGCTGTTGGTCGGTGATGACCGCCCGCCAGAGGTCGTTCGAAGCTCCAAAGAGGTCGGCGAGCGGAACGTCGAATTGAGCTTGGCTCCAGTCGATTCCGCATCGGCTGAGCCAGGTCTTATGCGCGAACAGAATGTGCTCCAGAATCTCCTGTGCGCGGAGCATGTCGCGGAACTGGCCCAGGTTCGCGACCCACTTCGTGTTGGCCCACTGGTCGTAGTCGAACCCCTGCAAAATCGCCGAACGCAAATCCATACCTCACTTCCAATCGAACGAAACCGGCCGGCCACGTGGAACCCCAATCACTTCGCCGTGATGCGCCTGAACCCTTCCCGAAAGCACAACCCATTGGGGCCAGCCGACAAGTTCTTCACCCTCAAATGGCGTCCAGCCACACTTGGACTTCATTCGGTCCGCCGAAGCGACTTGGGCCTCCCGAAGGCTGACGATCGCAAGGTCGGCCTTCCAGCCGATTTCGATCCTACCGCGGTCTTTGAGCCCGTAAAGACTCGCTGGCCGGGCGCTGAGCATCGCCGAGGCTACCTCCAAACTGAGCAGCTTCTCCCGAACGGCCAACGTCAGGACGGCCGGAAGTAAGGTCTGCACCCCCGGCATCCCGCTCGGACTTTGCGGATAGGGAAGGGCTTTCTCCTCCAAGGTGTGCGGCGCGTGGTCGCTGCCCAATACGTCGAAAAGCCCCGCTTTGAGCGCCTCTCTCAGGGCGTCGCGATGCTCGCGCGAGCGAATCGGCGGGTTCATTTGAGCATGGGTTCCCAGCGTTGCATAGCAGTCAGGAGCCGCAAACCACAGGTGTTGGGGCGTGACTTCGGCGGTCACGGGGACCCCTTCGGCCTTGGCGCCGCGAATCAGGGGCAGCTCGTCACGGGTGGAGACGTGCAGGATGTGGACGGGTCTCTGGGCGTTCCGCGCGGCTCGAATCAGCCTGTCCGTCGCCAATCGGGCGCACTCGGAGTCGCGCAGAGTCGGATGATCGAAAACGGTCTTCTCCGAAGTCGAGCGGGCCTTGAGTTCTTCCAGCCGGTGGTGATCTTCCGCATGGACCGGGCAGGGCCGGACGCCGCTCCCAAGCACCTTCTGGAGCAGTTCATCCGTCGGGACCAGGAGGCTCCCTGTCGAACTCCCCATGAATATCTTGATTCCCGGGACGCCAGGTAGCTGTTCGAGTTCCCGAAGCTCGCCGACGTTTTCACTGCTCGCCCCGATGAAAAAGCCGTAATCGCAGTACATACGCCCGTCCGCCCGGTCGAGCTTGAGTCGGAGGGCTTCGGCGGTCGTTGTCGGGGGAGAGGTGTTGGGCATTTCGAGCACGGCGCAAGCCCCGCCCGCGATCGCCGCATTCGATCCCGTCTGAAGGTCCTCTTTGTGTTCCATTCCGGGTTCGCGAAAGTGAACCTGCGTGTCGATGACCCCTGGGAACACATGGAGTCCCGTAGCGTCGATCTCTTCTGAGGACTCGCGCCCCGATAAGTCCCCGATTTCGGCGATTCTTCCGTCCGCGATGCCGATGTCTGCCGCAAACGCGCCCTCTGGCCGCACGAGAACTCCGCCGGTCAGCTTGAGATCGAGGGGCATGGGTCCATTCTATCCGCTGAAGCTCCGACAATTCCGATGGAAGATGCTGACAACGGTAGCTGTATGCGCGGGACTGTGGGGTGCGGGAGGCTTTCCCGCAGAGCCATTGGCTCACGAGGTCGCTCGGGGCGTCGAGGTCTATCGGAAGGCAAAGGGGATCGACCGCGTGCTGATGGAGGATCGCCAGATCGTCGGTTGGTGGTTCGACGGCCGAGTGAAGAAAGGTGTCGAAGACGTGATTCGGCTCTCCCCAGCTATGCTCTCCCGCTGGCTCGGATACCTCGAGGCCAGGGAGAAGTGGCCCCCAACGGAGATTCAAGCGCGGTGGGAGAACCTCCGACGCCATCTATCAGGCAAGAACGCGTTCGTCGTTCGATTGGCCGCCTATCCGAAGCAGGACCTTTTCGGCGGACTCCCAGAGCCTTCGAGCGCCGCCAGGGACGAATGCCTTAGGGTGAGGTTCCTGCTGACGACGGACGGAAAGTACTTACCAGATCAAGTTCGCAATCCTGCTCCGGTGAGCGTTCGGCTTGCCTCCTTGCCTGTGCCACCGCCGGGTGAGCCGGTGCCCCAGTACGCGCAGCCGCTAGCGCGACTCGCAACTTCGAAGCAAGGGCGAGACCGAGCGGACGTTTCCCTCGACGACTGGTACCTGCATGTGGAAGTCGGGAGGTGGTTGCAGCCTGAGTTCGGAGGCGCCCCACGCGGCCCCAGCTATACATTGCCGATTGGCGACAACTTCTCCGCACTCTATTGGCTCGAAGCCCCTGCTACGTTCGAGTTTGGCGCGGCCAAGACCCTCGAAGTGAGAGTCTTCAGCGCTCGAAAGGAGCGCGTGGCGGCGTTCCAGCTTCCGTAAACGCTAACCAGCCGTCGGAGTTGGCTGCTTGCTGAGCGTCGCAATGCTGATTTGGGCGGCCATATTTCCCGCGATCACCCGGAACGCATCGGCTTGAGGGCGCTCCGAATGAGCTAAGAATGACGGCTCGCCTTCGTCCGAAGACTCGCTGATGGCGGGGTCGAGGGGAACGGAGCCCAGAAACGGCACGCTGAACCTACGCGCGAGTTCTTCGCCCCCAAGGCCCGAAAAAATGCGCGTGGCCGTGCCGCACGAAGGGCATAGGAACTCGGCCATATTTTCTACGACGCCGAGAATCGGGGCTTCCAGCTTCTCGAACAAGGCGATGGACTTCGCGGCGATGTTGGCCGCCACGTGCTGTGGGGTGGCGACGAGCACGACCCCGGTCAGCGGCGCGAGTTGCGCTACGGACATCGGCGCGTCACCGGTTCCAGGCGGGAGGTCGATCAACAGGTAGTCAAGCTCGCCCCAATCCACGTCTTGCAGCAATTGGCGAACCGTTGTCGCCACCATCGGGCCGCGCCACATCACGGTTTGCCCTTCTTCTAACAAGAGGCCCAACGACATGACCTTGAGCCCGTGTGTTTCGATCGGAACGATCTTGCCGTCTTGGGTGTACGGGTACTGCCTGCAGCCGAGCATCATCGGGATCGACGGGCCGTAGACGTCGGCATCGAGCACCCCAACGGCCGCCCCGGATTGCGCGAGCGCCGCAGCGAGGTTCACTGTGACCGTGCTTTTCCCGACGCCGCCTTTGCCAGAAGCGATCGCAATGCAGTGGCGCACGTGAGGGAGCGCGTCCTCCTTCGGGATTTCGCGCGGCCGAACGGCGGCGGTCATCTGTACCTCGACGCTCTCGACTCCTGGGAGCGCGCGAATGGCGTCGGCGCACTGGTCCCGCAAGAGGTCTTTGACCGGGCAAGCGGGGGTCGTCAGTTCGACCGTCACGCTCACGGCGCAGCCATCGAGGGAGACCTTTTTCACAAACCCCAATGAGACGATGTCGCGGTTCAGGTCCGGATCGATGACGGATTCGAGCGCCTTGAGGACTTCGGGTTCCGAGATGGGCATACCCGTTCAGGGTACCCGGCGCAACCCGCTTTCGGCAGTCGGGAGGAGGCCTAGCTCCAGGCCACGCCGAGGTCCTTCTTCAGCAGAGCCCGCGCGCGGAACAGCCAACTCTTGATCGTGCCTTCGGGACGATTGAGCTCCTGCGCGATCTCGGTGACCTCCATGTGCCGGAAGTGGCGCATGAAGATGATCCTGCGGTACTTCTCGGGCAACCTGCCGATCGCATCGAGGACCGCGCGCTCGATGACGCGATCTTCGGCCTGCAAGCCGATGTCCTCGGAGCCGTGGAGCATGTACTCGTGCTGGTCCAGCGGATCGCCGTCTCGCTTACGAGACCGGACAGCGTCCACGCAGCAGTTGGCGCAGATGCGGCACAGCCACGGTTTGATAGGCCGATCGACGTCGAAGTCCCGAATCGCTCGGAACGCCTTGACGAGCGCCTCTTGCACGGCGTCGTTGGCGTCGTCCGAGTTTCGGAGCATCTTCATCGCCAGACTGTGGAGGGTGGGTCGGTAGATGTCGGCAAGGAGCTCGAATGCGACCGCCTCCCCCAGCTTGGCCCTCTGTACGAGGTGTGCTTCCCAACTCAAGATTCGACCGGCTGTGTTGTTCACCTTCTGCCTCCTGAAGGCATTGTAAACCCGCTTCGCTCGACCTGATATCAAACCGGGACCGGCATAGGTACATCGACCCTCACAGGTCCTAGTGGCGATGCGGGACGCGGCCCGAATCCCACGCCGGTGCCTCGCAGGTCTCGCAAATTGCCCCGTGAGATTTCGAGTTCGGTTTTCCGAGAATACCGTTATGTCTGCCTCCCGCCAGTTGATCGACAAGCTCCTGGTGATCAGCCCGCTCGTTCTCATCGCAGGGATCGCGGTGCATGCACGGACTTCGACCGATCCCTATGAGATCCCGCAGTACTCAGCCGATCTGCAAGCGAGGGTGACGGCGTTCCGGCAGCCCGTGAGGTGGGTCGTCGAACTCGAACGCAGGCGCGACGAGATCACGCTGGGCGAAGTTGTCGAAGTTGCCGATCGCTGGATCGAATGGCACGAGCAAGGGAGGATTGGCCCGCTGCCGAGCATTCGGCCCGGGGATACGATGCGAGAGGGGGCCAAACTGGAGATCTTTCAGGCCTCTGAGCGGCTGATGTCGGAGCTAACCCGGCGAGCGCATGCAGCCGAAGAGGAGGAGACTCCGGCGCTGGCAGCGGAGTTGCTCGGCAAGGCGCTTCGGGTCACCAACGTTACCAAATACAGCGACCTCTATTCCGCTGGCACGATCGCCATGCGCCAGCGAGCCGTGCTCAAGCAGCTCGAAGACCTCGCGCCCAAGCTGAGCGAAGTCGAGAGGGAAGGGATGGCCAATCAACTGGAGAAAGCCCTCTCCGACGAGCAGTCGATCGTGCCGCTGGTCGCTCGCGCGCGCAGACAGTTCTACACCGAGAGCCGAAGGCAGGGAATCGATCGCGTGCCCATCGAGGAAGTGGGCGTTCTTGTGGAGCTACCCGGCGATTCCGCCTCACCGTCGCGGTTGAGGACCATCGGAAGGTCGTTGCAGGCCAGGCTCATGGCGGGCATGGGCGCGCCAGGTTACTTGACGGAAACGCAATACGCGTGTACGGCGATGGGGAACCTTTACGAAGCGTACGAAGCCACGCTCCACGCCCTCGGACGGCCGATTACCGTGGAGTGATCCAGACGATCCCAGTCGATCTCATCTCGGCGTTCCAGGGAGACTCGGCAAGCGCCTTGCTCAGGGACTGGAACGGGTCGGTTCCGCTGAACTCCCAACTGGCCGGCTTGCTGAGGTCGACCTGGGGAGCCTCGATGGCGATCACGACGCGGAAGTAATCAGCCGCGGAAAGCGCGAGTTCACGCAGAGTTCCTGACGTCTTTTCAGGAGCTTGCATTCGCCTTCCGGGTACGAACACGCTCACAGGCGAAGAGGCGCCGTCGGTTTCGATCGTCACGGACTCAGCCGCGTCGGCCCGATTCGAGAGTTCGCTGCGGAGCAGGTCGCCTTTCAGAGTTCTGGAGAGCATGACCTGGCCCTTTGCGTCCTTGATGACAACCGTTCGAGTGCCTGAGGGTTGATAGGTGAGAACGGGCGCATCTCCGGTCATTTGGAGTTGGACCCTGTCGAGGACCGCGGACCCAGAGCCGGCCAGCGACGCCGACGACACTCGACCATCGGGGGAGTTATTGAGAATCGCAAAAGCAAGCGCGCCCACGGCGAGCCCCGCGGCGAGCAAGCTCTTCCAAGAGGAAAGGACCCCCGACTTCGCTCGACGCTTCTGTTCCCAGTCATATCGATCGAGTCGAGCTTTAATCCGGTCGTGAAGGTCGAAATCAGGTTCAGGGATTGGAGCTTTGAGGGCGTCCAGCTTCCCCAGGACTTCCTCGAACTCGTGGAACTCCCGCGCGAGCGATTCATCCGACCTGAGTCGGCGCTCGAAAGCTTGCCGAAGGCCCCGGTCGAGCGTGCCTTCTGCATAAGCTGAAAAATGGTCTCGCGCTTTGTCTGGTTTCATGTTCTGCGATCGGGTCTATGACTGGGTCATATCCTGAAAAGTTCCTCGCTTCGCCCGACGATGTCCCGCAGCGAAAGGCGCGCCCGGTTCAATCGGCTCTTAACGGTTCCGATGGGTAGGTCCAACGCCTCAGCGATCTCTTCGTACGACATATCCTCGCCGTGGTACATCACGATCATCGCTCTTTGGTATTCGGGGAGTTGGGCCACCGCATCTTCGATAGCTTGCGTCCTTTCCTCGGCTTCAACCCTCTCATCCGCGCCTGGCGACTTGTCCTCGATCTGGATTTCCAGACCTCCGTCGTCCGATTGCATCGCGGAGTCGATGCTGAGGGCGCTGCGGGATTTTTCCTTCTTCCGGATGTCCAAGAAGCAGTTGGTCAGGATGCGGTAGAGCCAGGTGCTGAAGGCGCTCTGGAACTTGAAGTTGGTGAGGGCCACGTACACTCGAACGAAAGCGTCGGCGACCACGTCGGCCGCTTCGTCGGCGTTGTTCGTCAGGCGGAAGGCATATTGATAGGCTCTGCGTTCGTGTTTGCGAATCAAGGCGTCGAACGCCGTGCGATCTCCGTTTCGAGCTCGCTCGATAAGGGTGTTGTCGGGCAGAGAGTCCAGGCTCATGGGCTATGGGGCTCGCGCATCCTGTCGGCCACCGCCGCTTCGATGGCTCGCTGCTCCTCGGGCGTAAGTTCGCGGTCGGCTCGCCCAGACTTGAGTTGCTTGCAATAGACGCGGCAGTCGGTTCGGCCCACCATCGAGGTCATCACAGCGCCGTCGCCCCGGTCGTCGAAGACGGCGAGGGCGAAGCTTTGCGAACCTCCGACGTCGTCGAACGCATCGTACCGAACGAGCCCGAGGTGTCTCTTGGAGGCCTCCAGCTTCTTCTCAAGGCTCTGCAAGCGCTTTTCGGCTGAGGCCACTCGCTGCTCGATTTTCAGGCGCTCTCGAAGGTGCTCGTCGAGAAGAGATTCGAGATTCCGCCCACTGGCGCCCTCGGCGAGTTCATTCCAAATGCGCTGGGAACGCGAATGGGATTTCGCAAGTCGAAAGACAAACACCCCAAGAACCAGCACCGCGAGCGAAAGGACCAGCAGAATCTCGCCGATATACTGGGATATGATGGGTAGTAGATTCGACATGTCCGGTTTGAGCGACCGACCTCATGCGCCGGTCGCTCAAGTATAGCGGAGATCGGCCAATTGGAAAGTTCCTTGCAGGGCGAGTCGGAGGTTCCTCCGGTGGCGAAAAAGAAGAGCGCGGCCAAGACGGGCTTCAGCTTGGCGTTGCTGTTCGTACTTGCGATCACCGCTTTCTTTTTTGCGAACTTCAAGACGGTCGTCGTCTCCGGCGAGTCGATGGAACCCACGTTCAAGCCCCACGATCGGGTACTCGCGAGCAAAGCGTATTGGTTGGTCGGGTCGATTCAAAGGAAGGACGTCGTCGTTCTTCGAAACGCGGAGGGCAACGGATTCTTCATCAAACGGGTCCTCGGCGTCGGGGGGGACGAAATCGACGCACACAACGCCCCCTCGGACTGGAGCCTGCTCGACGGGCCGTACATCGTCCCAGAGGGACATATTTACGTGATCGGGGACAACGCCGACGTTTCAGAAGACAGCCGCAAGTTCGGACCCGTGAGCCTGAACGACGTGATCGGAAAGGTCGTCGTGAGGCAATGAAGCGTTTTCCGGTTGGAAAGTACGGCAGACAGCAGCTTTCTTTTTTCCCTGCGCCGTACCGAGCCCCCTTGAGGTCGTTCGCGGTGCTGGTTTTCGCTTGGAAGGACGATAAGGTCGTGGTCTGCGACATCTCACGCCGAGGATGGAGCGTCCCCAGCGGACGTGTGGAACTCGGCGAAACTTCGCTCGAAGCGGCTCGCAGGGAAGCCTTCGAAGAAGCCGGCCTTCAGGTCTCAGAACTCAACTACATGGGCTGCTACCAAGTTCGTGACCGTAAGGAGACCCGATGGGTCGATGCGTTCTCAGGCTTGGTTGAGTCGATGACACCGATCCAGCCCGGAGGCGAGTCGCGGGCTGTGCGTTTGGTGACGATGGCCGAACTCGTCGAGATATATCACCTCTGGAACGACCTGACGAAGATCGTTTTCGAGTACTCCCGCGAATCGCTCAACCTCCCCGTGGAGTGACGCTCACTCCCGCGCCCAAAACATCGTCCCGGCAGGCTCGGCGATCACGGCTTGACGGAGCACTTCGAGCGCCTTCCGCAACCCTTCGAGCGGAGACATAAGCCCGTCTTCGTGCTCGATCGAAAGCACGTCGTCGTATCCCACCATTCGGAGGTTCGAGACGAAGTCCTTCCACCACTCGACTCCGTGGCCATAACCCACCGACCGGAACACCCACGACCTGCGGTCGATGTCGCCGTAGCTCTTGGCGTCGAGGTTCCCGTTGAGTGAGGAGTTGTAGGGGTCGATCCGAACGTCCTTGGCGTGGACATGGTACAGCGCCCCTTCCTTGCCCAGTTCTCGGACGGCGGCGATGGGGTCGATCCCTTGCCACCAGAGGTGAGACGGGTCGAAGTTCGCCCCAATGGCGTCCCCGTTCTTGCCGATGCCGTTGCGGAGCTTCAGCAGGGTGTCGTTCGAATAGCACACGAACCCCGGGTGCATCTCAATGCAGAACCGAACTCCATGCTGCTTGAGAAAGGCCGCCTGCTCACGCCAATAGGGGATCACCTTCCTCTTCCATTGCCACTCCAAAATGTCGCGGAAATCGTCGGGCCATGCGCAGGTAACCCAGTTCGGGTTCTTGGCTCGCGGGCCATCGCCTGGGCAACCGGAGAAGCCGTTCACGTTCTTGACTCCAAGCAGCGAGGCAAGCTTGACGCTTTTTACGAACGCTTCGTGGTGCTCGCGTGCGAGCGACGCGACGGGATGAAGCGGGTTGCCGTGGCAGGATATCGCCGATACGGACAGGCCCCTCGACTCGACATCGTTCATGAGTTGGTCGCGCGCCGCCTTGGACTCGATCAATGAGTCCATCTCAAGGTGAGCCGCCCCAGGGTACGCCCCCCCGCCGAACTCGACCGCCTGGATGCCTTCTGCCTGAACGATGTCCAACGCCTCGGTGCGAGACTTGTCTCCGAAAAGCGCCGTAAAGATGCCGATCTTCATGCGGCTATTTTACGCCGAGAGCCATTGCGTGGCGGCGAAGGTTAAGCGGCCTTCTTGGCGGGCGGCTGCTGTTTCTTCATGGCGGAAGTCTCGAACGGCAGCGGTCGTTGAGGTGGGAACTGCGTGGTATCTTTCGCGATCCGTTCCTCGACCCTCTTGATTCGATTCTTGTCGTCAGGGTGCGTGCTGAGGAACTCCGGCGGCTTACCTCCCGAGGAAGCCTCGCGCAGAATCTTGAACACATCGGCCATGCCTTGGGGGTTGTATCCAGCGGCTACCATCATTTCGTAGCCAATGTCGTCGGCTTCCGTTTCGTGTTTTCGGGAGAACGGGAGAGTCAGCACGACGTCATTCGCGATGTCGGCGATGCCGGAGATCGTTCGGTTCGCTCGAGTGAGGATCAGGACCAGCGTCAGAGCGAGCGAGCGCTTCTGGCTGTCGGCGTAGGCTTTGGCCCAATGTTCCTTACGGACGTGGGTGAGTTCGTGCGCCAACACCGCTGCAAGCTGGTCTTCTGTGAGCATGAGGTCGATCAGCCCCAAGTAAAAGAACACGGGCCCTCCAGGAAGCGCAAAGGCATTCACCTGCTTGCTGTCGATCCCGTCGAAGCTGTATTCCCAAGGCGTGTTGGGAGGGTCCGGGTTGGCCTCAAGCAGCTTCTGAGCGACCCGGCGCAACGTCCGAACCCGTTCGTCGGTCGCAGGGAGCACTTTCTCTTCTTTCCGAACCTCGACGGCGACTCGTTTTCCCAGCGTCACCTGTTCGGATTTGCTCGGCCGGAAGATGTCGTCCGCGCTGGGATTCATCGTGGAAAGCGCGAAAAGCGCCAAAAGACTGTTCATCGTTGCCACGGTAATTCTGACGAGTCCCCAGAGGATTTGTTTGCATTTCTGGGTCGCCCGGACCTCGGAGCGCAACGTCCAGCTAGGCTATCCCCTCCCATGTAGAAGCTCGGAATCGCCGCCCTAGACAAACCCTGAGGGGCGATGAACGGCCTGCCGATAATCCTGGTGAGAACGCTTGGGAAACGTAACCGGACGCGTGGAACCACACCAGTACCGGGGCGCTGCCCGAAACTCTATGGGAGGACCAAATAGCTCGCATGAACCGAATTAACCGTCGAAAGGGTTTTACGCTGGTCGAAATCATGATTGTGGTTTTGATCATCGGAATCCTTCTTGCCATCGCAGTGCCGAACTTCATCAAGGCCCGTGAATCCAGCCGCGCGAAGACCTGTGTCGCAAACCTGCGCCAGATCGAAGCTGCCAAGGAGCAATGGGCCATGGAAGAGAAGAAAGGCGCAGCCGACACGCCTGCCCAGGCCGACCTCGAACCCACTTACATCAAGAAGTGGCCCGAGTGCCCGTCTGGCGGCAACTACACGATCAACGACGTTGCTACGTCACCGACCTGCTCTGTTGGTGCGCCCCACGCACTGTAAGAGCTCGAAGGAATCTCTTTTGGGGCGGGGGGTTGGCTCAGATCGGGTCAACCGCCTCGCCCTTTTCAACTTTCTGGGCACATAGCCCAACGAACCAAAACGAAGGAGTCATCATGGGTTGCAAGAAACGTCGGGGTACGACACTGGTCGAAGTCCTGTTCGCGGTGTTTCTTGTCGCGGTCGGCGCCGTGGTGGTCGCAGCCACCATGCCGGTCGCTTCCGCCTCGCGTGCCAAGTCGGACCTCTATAACAAGGCCACGGGTCTTGCCCAAAAGCAATTGGAGGCGATTCGCGGCGCGGGATACGGCAACATCACGGCCACTCAACTCTATGCGCTGGGTCTGATCGACAGCACCGAGCCCATCGAAGACGACACCTACTCCTTCTCCAACACTGACCTTGCCAGCCTCGATAGCCCAACGCTGGTCTTGCCGAGCGGCAAAGGCTACGTCTCTGTCGAGCAACTCGACCTCGATCTCCGCAAGGTCGTCGTCAAGGTCGAGTGGGATTGGCGCGGCGAAAAGCGTACGGTGACCGTGGGTACCACGGTCGCAAACCTTTAGGGAGGCACCCAATGAAACGCCACCGAACACAGCGGGGAGCCACATTGGTCGAGGTCTTGACGGCCTCGTCGATCAGCGCGATCGTGATCGTGACCGGGATTCTGACGTTCCTCTTTGGGATGTCAAGTTGGCTCAAGGGCCAAGCGAGAATCGAGGTCGAAACGGAGTCGCAGCGAGCGATCAGGGTGATCGCGCAAGAACTGCGCGAAGCGATGGCGGTGTCGATCGACGGCGACGGGTTGGGCCTGACTTACCGGCTGCCCGAGAAGGACGCCGACGGCGATTTTGTCGTGCCCGCGGAGTGGGATGGAATCGAGCGGCGGATCGAGTTGAGCAGCGACGCGCTGCAAATGACCGTGGATGACGGCCCCCCGCGCGTACTCTGCACCCACGTCATTCTCCAAGACCCCCTTTCCGGAGAGGGCGAGCCGTACGAGATCTTCGTACCCGGCGCAGGAGCCGTGACACGCCAGATTCATATTACGGTGGCTACCCAACGCAACCGCTATCGACAGGAATACGTGACCAGTCGGAGTCGGGAAACGATCTTTCTACGGAACGTTCCGGAACTGACCAAAGGATAGGTGAAGCCGTGAATCCAAGAAAACGCCCCAAGAGTCGACGCGGATATGCTCTCCTGACGATGTTTGGCCTGGTCACTCTCGTGACGATCGCCGGTGTCACCTACATCGACAGCGCCACGCAAACGGTCAGGCTTTCGTACCGCCAGAGGATCGACGTTCAAACGACGCACCTTTGCGAAGCGGGCGTACAAGAAGTGCTCCGGAGCCTCTGGCGGCCCTTCAAGATCGACCAGAACTTCGAGGGCATGTCCGATGTCTGCAACGGCGCGTCATCCGCCACTCCCCAAGCCACGTTGAGCGGAGAGATCGAGGGAGTGGGAGAGTATTCTGCCGGGGTCGTTCGGTACGAGGAACCTGACAACGATCCGTACACCCGCCTTGTCACGGTTCGGGCGGTCGGCTGGCAGGACCTCAATGGCAACAACCAGTTGGACGATAACGAGCCGCGCAAGACCGTGGATGTCACAGGCAGCTTCCAATTGGCGCGAAGTCAAGTTTTCGACTACACGTACTTCGTCAACAACTACGGCTGGATGGATGGCTTCCAGGAAAGCTGGCTCATCGTCAATGGGGACGTGCGAGCCAACGGCAACTTCAACTTCCTGAACGGCTCGCCTACCGTCAACGGCTCGGTTTACGCCTCGCTGAACGAGAAACTCTCTCCGGCCGCCGCAGGGCTGGTCAACACTCCACCCGTCAAATGGACCAACTCGACATACAAGACCAACCATGACAACGCAGCGACCCTGTATCGAGAGCGTTGGAGGCAGGCCTACGACGCTGCGATCCACGGCGCGCGGGGTTCGGAAGAGTACGATAGGTGGCGCGATTACATCTTCGACTCGGAGGCTCAAATCGTCGACGGGCGGCCGTCAGGAGCGGTCATAGGAGACGTCACCGGACATAGGGGCTGGACGCGGACTTCGACCAACGGCGCGACGACCACAACGATGCTTGACACGAGTCCTACTCATGAAGTCGTCATGCCCGACCTGAGCGACCTGAGCTACTACTCCAATCTGAGCCAGAACTACGTGGACACGAAGGCGACATTTGGCAATGGAACGCCCAACCCGCTGTACGGCCAAGGCGCGTATGTGGACGTTTGGAACGCCAGCACGAACTCGTATCAACGCATCACGACGGACGGGGTGCTCAACGGAACGGCCGTGCTCATCGGGACCTCATCGAAGCCGATTCGGATCCACGGGCCGGTCACGTTCACGGAAGACTGCGTGATCAAGGGCTACATTGCGGGGCAAGGCACGATCTATACCGGCCGAAACGTGCATATTGTCGGTAGTGTCCGGTATTCGGACAAGGACGCGACCGGCCAGACGGTCGGAACCCCGGACTTCCGTGGCAGCGATCCCGACGCGATCGACAACGCCAACGAAGTGCGGAATATGCTCGGGCTCGCCGCGAGGGGATCGGTGATCATGGGGAACACCACCACGTTCACCAGTTCGTACCCGCTTTACTACATGCGCCCCCCCTTCACCAAGGGTCGCTGGGACGAAAACGGGAACTGGATTCCACCTTATGACGCCACCCAGACCGACTACACGGGGCGAAAGAAGTACCAGAGCACCATCTCCGACTCCACGATGAACAGCATTGCGGAAGGGATCAACCAACTCGACGCGATTCTGTATACGAACTTCGTGGGCGGAGGAAACATCGGTACGGCAGGCGGAGGAATCGCCTTCAACGGGACGATCATCTCCAAAGACGAAGCGATGGTCGTTTTCAGTCTGCCGATGCGGATGAACTACGACCACCGAATCCGGGAGCGGAAGATTTCGAAAGCTCCGCTGATCGACATCCAATTGCCTCGGAGTCCCACGCTGCTCCGAAGCACCTGGCAAGACCAGGGATTCCAGTTCAAGTACTACTCCGGACTCTACGGGAACTAACCGCCATGAAGATCAAGACCCTGATTCTACTCGTCGTCCTAAGCTTTGCCGCGCTCTCGCCCGCGCCGCATATCGACAAAGGGAACCAAAAGGGCCCGATTCAAGAACGGAGCCAAGAACAAGTCGCCCAGGAACAGGCCGCCTACCAAATGACGCAAGGTGAAACGGCGGTTCCGCCCACGCGCACGGACTATACCTACGCGCCTGACTCTCGCTACGACGGAGACGCGCGGTCTGCGTTGAGCGCCGCTTCGAATCAAGAAGGCGATGAGGCGGCGAATGTACTTCGGGCCGCCTCCAAGAACTCCTCGTCTGGCGCCTCCAAATGGATTTGGATGCTCGGATTTGGGGTCTTGGGCCTTGTGGGCGTGATGGGCCTGCGGGCATGGGTCGTGCAGTCGACTCCGACCCCGCCGGGACTTTCGCGCCGCCGATAGCATCTTTCTGCCCCCTCCAGCCGTATCGACGGCATGGGTTTCGTGGTCGAGGGGGCTCGGATCGTCCTGCGTAACGAGAGGCTGCGGCGCGCGTCGGTGGTTCCTGTCGTAAGCGCTTCGGTGGTCTACGTCGTCCTCTTCCTCGCAGGGTGGATTTACTTTACGCCTTTGTTCGCTTCGCTGGCTGAGGGATGGGGTGTCCCGCAACTGACCTCGCAAACGCTGGGCATGGCATCGTTCGTGATCGCCTGGTGGTTTCTTTCCGGATTACTTTTCGTTTCGCTTGCGGGCGCGTTCAGTTCGCTGGTGTGGGATGCCATCAGCCAAGACACGGAAAGGGCCGTAGGGATCGATCCGCCCAATCCTCGGCTGGGATTCCGCGCGCTTGCTTGGGATTTCTTGCTGCGCGGACTCTTCTCGTTAGCGGTCGGCATTGGGGCGGTGATTCTCGGCTGGTGTACGATGGGGATCGCGGGCATCGCTCTGACGGGTTGGGTCGGCCTATACAACTACACCGCGCCGGCCTCCATGCGGCGAGGGATCCTGTTCACCCGGCAGTTCTCCGAAGCGCACTCGTGGAACGGGTGGTTCGGGTTCGCGCTCCTTTCGGGGATCGTGGCGCTGTTCCCGCTGGTCAACGTCCTGCTTTTCCCGGTCTTCGTGGCGGGCGGGACGCTCTTGGCCGTCCAGAGCGAGCGCCCTCCCTCGCTCGCCCATAATAAGGCATCTTGAGCACCTCGAATCCCGACGCGATGGGGCGGTTTGGCCCGTTTGGCGGACGTTACGTACCTGAGACTCTCGTTCCTGCCCTCGATGAGTTGGAGGCCGAGTTCCGAAGAGCATGGAGCGAATCCGCGTTTCAGGGGGAATTTCGTTGGCTCCTCGAGGATTACGTGGGGAGGCCCACGCCCCTCCAGCGGGCGGAGCGCCTCTCACAAGACACCGGCCTTGAAGTCTGGATCAAGAGGGAAGACCTCAACCACACGGGGGCCCACAAGATCAACAACGCGTTGGGCCAGGCGCTGCTGGCTCGCAGAATGGGCAAGCGCCGAATCATCGCCGAAACCGGCGCGGGGCAGCACGGAGTCGCCACGGCGACGGTATGCGCGCTCTTTGGACTCGACTGCGAGGTCTATATGGGTGAGGAGGACTGCCACCGCCAAGAGCTCAACGTCTTTCGGATGAAGTTGTTGGGCGCAAAGGTGAGGCCCGTATCGAGCGGAACCCGCACCCTCAAGGACGCTTTGAATGAAGCCCTTCGCGATTGGGTCGCCAGCGTCGCGACCACGCACTACATCATCGGAAGTGTCGCCGGCCCCCACCCGTTCCCTTGGATGGTTCGGGAGTTTCAATCGGTCATCGGCTCGGAGGCGCGGGAACAGTGCCTCGCCTTGACCGGACGATTGCCCTCCGCGGTTGTCGCTTGCGTGGGCGGAGGCTCGAACGCAATGGGCCTGTTTTCGGGGTTCGTGGGGGACCCTTCGGTTCGCCTCGTCGGGATCGAGGCAGCCGGCGAGGGATTGGCCTCCGGAAGGCACGCGGCGCCCTTGACCTGCGGGTCGCCGGGGGTCTTGCATGGGTCTTACAGCTACCTGATGCAGGATGAGCACGGGCAAGTCTTGGACACCCATTCGGTGAGCGCGGGGCTCGATTACCCTGGGGTCGGACCGGAGCACAGCTACCTCAAGTCGACAGGTCGCGCTGAATACGGAGCCGCGACGGATCAGGAAGCTCTTGAAGCCTTTCGGTGGCTCGCAGAACGAGAAGGGTTGATCGCAGCGTTCGAGTCGGCTCATGCCTTTGCAGCGCTGAGAATGGCCGGACTTTTCAGCCCCGGCGACCTCGTGATCGTAAACCTCAGCGGACGTGGCGACAAGGACATGGAATCGGCGCGCAAGCTGCTCAGCCTCTGAAAGGCTAACACTCCGTCTCGGCTCGCAACTCCGAAGGCACGAGTCCGAGATACTCCTTGGTGGATTCTCGGAGCCCCTGAGTGGTTCCAAACCCACAGGCGGTGGCAATGTAATCGATCGGAGCGTCCGTCGTCAGGAGCTTCTCCACGGCAAGCTCGGTTCTGCACCGGTCGACGAACTCATGAAAGCCAAACCCGACCGTCGCCTTGAAGACTCTCGAAAAATGAAATGGCGAGTATCCGGCGATTTCTGCCGCATCCTTGAGCGGCCATGAAGCTGCCCGTTCTTGTTTCACGGCTTCGATGAGCCTCGCAATGGGCTCGGCGACATCGCCGGGAATCGGGGTCAAGCCGGGCGAGCTCTCCATGGTGAAGAGATGGCTTAGAATCTCGACGACGCCTGACATGATGAGAAGGGGCAGCCGTTGCTTGGGTCCGATGAGGGCGGTTTCAACCCGTTCGAGAGCGGCAACGAAGTTAGGAACGGCGAGTTGAATTGCGATCGGATCGCTGCTTGGTTGGTCGGGGTTGAATCGGGTCGCACGCAACCAGTTGGCAAGCAACGGCGTGTGCGTTAGGTCCCAGCAGATGAGTCTGAGCCGATGGTTTCCACGAGCGATCCGTAGAATCAGGTCGCGGGGACCCACCGTTGCCGCGAGGCTGTTAGGTGTGATTGCAGACCACCGAGCGTGAACCGCGTCTCGTGCGAGCAATGCGCCTTCGTAGTTCGTTGCGAGGACGACGATGTTGGAATCGATCTTGACCTCTGCGGTCTGAATATGGTTCAGGGAGCATTCGTGCAGTCCGACGCACAGAGGCTCCACGCCCTCCATGCACACAGGCTCAAGAGACTTACCGCTCTCATGATCGAGAGTTACTTTGATGCGATCCTTCTCCACCGCTCGCGATCTCGCTTACCCCGTTCCTGGCAAACCTTCCCCTATAGACTACATTGCATTCGCTCGGAATGCGACGCATTTTTTTGTAGAGGCACCTTCAAGTAAAGGGTATCACCCAAAGCAATGGGCTTGAAGAACGTGTTGATCCTCGGCGCAACCGGGGCCGTCGGGAGGGAGTTTCTGGATGTTCTTGAGGAACGAGGTTTCCCCGTGGGGAACCTGATTCTCTGCTCCAGCCCCCGTTCGGCAGGAGCAAGGATGACGTTCCGAGGCGGCGATGTCGTCGTCTCGGCCGTCGACGAGTCCCAATTTGAAGGTGTGGATATTGCTCTGTTTTCGGCAGGAAGCGAACCCAGCAAGGTTTGGGGGCCCATTGCCGTTTCGGCCGGGGCGGTTGTGGTCGACAATTCGAGCGCTTTTCGCATGGACCCTGAAGTTCCGCTTGTCGTGCCTGAGATCAACTTCGACTCCATTCGACCGCAGGACAAACTCATCGCTAATCCCAACTGTACCGCGATCATCCTCATGATGGCGGTCTTCCCGCTGACCCGACTGGGGAAGGTGAGGCGTTTGGTCGTCAGCACTTACCAGAGCGCGAGCGGCGCGGGGATCGCCGCGGTTCGTGAACTAGAGAATCAGACTCGCGCCTTGCTCGAGGGGCGTCCGCCCGCGCCTGAGGTCTTCCCCCATCCGATCGCATTCAACGTCTTCAGTCACAACAGCGCCGTCGACGTGGACGGCTGGAACGGCGAAGAGCGCAAGGTGGTCCAGGAGTGCAGGAAGATTCTCGGGAACCCTGATCTTGCAATCAACGTCACGTGCGTTCGAGTTCCTGTACGCCGAGCCCACACTGAGAGCATCACCATCGAGTTTGAGGACCGGGCTCCCTCGGAAGATCAAGTTCGTAGTGCGCTGAGCGAGTTTCCCGGAGTGAGGGTGGTCGATGACCGGGCGAACAACCGATTCCCCATGCCCTCGGAGGCCGAAGGCGGCGACGATGTCTTGGTGGGGCGAATCCGCACGGATGTCTCGCACCCCTCGGCGATCAGCTTACTGGCATGCGGGGATCAACTGCGGAAAGGCGCAGCCCTCAACGCCGTGCAGATCGCAGAACGAGTTATGGCCTGAGAAGGCTAGACCCTTGTAGCTGTCGAGAAGAGGTCTCTAAGGTCGGCCTCGTGGGATCTGGGCACGAGAGCTACGACGATGTCGCCCTCCATGAGCGTGGTGTCGCCGCTGACCCCGATCCCGTCTTCGCCCCGAAGAATCCACACGAGGTTGGTTTGAGGGGGAAGGATCAACTCCCGAACCGCCTTGCCGACCACCGGCGAGCGAGAACTTAGCTCCGCCTCGACGACTTCGAAATCGCCTCGGCCCAGAGCTCCCACCGGCATCACGAAATCCGGCATGATCTGCTGCTCCAAGAGGCTGTAGATGATGTCGGTCGCCGAAACCGTCTCGTCGATCCCAACCCGCTTGAACACATCGACGTGGGCAGGGTCGTTCACGCGCGCAAGAACTCGATCGACGCTCCACACTACTTTGGCCATCTGGCAGACGACCATGTTGTCCTCGTCTTCTCCCGTCACGGCAATGACCACGTCCGCGCGGTTGAACCCGGCGTCCCTTTGCGTGAGCATCTCGCAGCCGTCGCCTTCCATCACGTTTTCCGAGCCCAGCAGCCCCGCGAGGCGCTGCGCGTGCTCGGGATTCTTCTCGAGCATCAGGAGCTCGTGGCCTGCAGCGAGGAGCCTCTTCGCCAGATGGAATCCCACGTTTCCGCCGCCGACAAGAATCATGTACATGGCTAGATGCGAAGCTCCTCGGGAAGAAGGTTGTAGTTGTCGATGGTGCCGTAAGGCTCGGATATCAGCCAGTCGCGCATCATGCCGGAGGTAAGGGCGCTGGGAGTGATGCAAAAGAACCCGAGCTTCCTATACGCCTCCGCCCGGAGCGGATCAGCGACCTTGATGCAGACCTTGGGGCAGTTGAACTTCAGACGGACGATCTGTGCGGACATAAGGTTGGTGTTGTCGCCTCGGGTCAGCGCGAAGAAGCACTCTGCGTCTCGGACCTGGGCTTTTTCGAGGATGTCGTCCTCGAGGCCGCTTCCAAAGACGATCTCGCAGTTGTGGTCCTTTCCAAGTCTGCGCAGCGCGCGCCGATTCTGCTCGATGATGGTTACGGAATGGCCCCGTGCGGTCAACATGAGGGCAAGGCTAGCGCCCGTACGGCCGCAGCCGAAAATGACGACTCTCATACAGCGTCTCTGACTATACCTTTGTCGAGAGCCCTTTCGACCTCCTCCGATGCGAGCGGCCGATCGCACTTGCCTGCCAAATAGAACGCAGCCGCGCCTCGTCCCGCCCATTGAGCGAAGCGAGCCGCGAGAATGTTCCACCCCATCGACGAGATGAGGTTGGCCATCCGAAACGGCATGCCGCGACCTCCCGGCGCCTGCACCTCAAGGATTCCCGGAAGCCCTTCGATGTACGTGTAAGTGAACCTCTCCTGCTTTCGAGTCGGGTCGAGGCCTCTGGCTCGCAGAAGCTCATCGACGTCCAGCTCGCCGCTGATTGCGCCGCGCAAATCCCGATCGAGCTGTTGGCAGGTGGCTTGAGGAAGCGCCTGGTTCCCGAAACTCGCCGAAAACACGTCGAGAATCACGGGCTTCTCGTCTCGAGTCGTGCCGATGCGCAGACCGTGCACCGTCACATCCCAGGCGTAGAGGACTCCCAAAAGCCTACTCAGAAGACCTTCGCGGTCGGTCGCGCAAACGGTGATGTCCGTGAGGTGGAGGGCCGGGGAATGGACGAACTCTACCGTGGGTTTGCCTTGAAGAGCCTTTTTGGCATAGGTCAGGTGCAGCTTGACAAGGTCCGGAGGTGTGGAGAGGACGTATTCGGCTGGCAAGCTATCGACGAACCTGGCGATCTCGGATTCGTCGTATTCGGTCGCCCTCAACTCCTTCCTCAGTCGTCTTCGGTGGGTTGTTGTGTCGGTCGCAGGAGGTTCCTCGCTCTCCAGTACGGCGCTCGTCGCTCTGTGAAGGGCCTGAAGAAAGCTCTCTTGTGCGGGTGTCCAAGCCGTCGACGAAACGGCGGAAACGTCGGCAAAAGTTAGGAGGGCTAGCAAATCGAGCCGCTCCCTGTCTCGGACCACCTTGGCGCAATCGATCGCTGTCGACGCCTGCATCACATCGCGCATTCGGATGAACCTCGCAAGGGTCAAGTGCTCCCGTACAAGCCAAGCGATCAGTTCCGTCTGATTCGAGGCCAGTCGCCACCGGTCCGCGACCTCGCGGACGATTTCTTCCCCGGTTTCGCTGTGGGGCCTGCCCTTTCTCAGCTTGCCAGCGTCGTGCAAAAGAGCGGCGAGGTAGAGCGCGCCTTTGTGGCTGATCGAAGTCACTAGGTCGCCTAGGAAAGGTCCGGGTTGCAACGCGTCCAAGTTTCGCACCACGCGGAGCGAATGCTCGTACACCGTGAATTCGTGCGTGGGATCGTCGGGCATGAGGGTTCGGCAGGCGGTTAGCTCCGGGAGCAACTCTCCAAGCAATCCGCACCGGTCCATGTTGCGCAAAGTGGATTCGCCCGTCGCGATCGCATTGAGGACGGTTGGCCCATCCACCTCCCTCGAACCCGCTGATTCGACGTCCTCCACTGTCAGACCCAATTGCGTGGCGAGAGCAATCCCATACGCCGCGTCGCTCGCAGTGGCGTTCCCGTCGATTCTCGCCTCTCCTCGGAGCACCATGACCCCTCGCGAAACCCGATACCTAGCCTCCCGAAGGTCTCGCAGAGCGAAGGTAAGGGCGTGATAGTTGGCGTCCATCGACTCCAAGAGTCCCGACATCATCGCTTTGGGGTCGATCCCCAGCCGATCTGCTATGGCGGCCTGCTGGGGGTAGGTGAGCCGGTCGGCCGGCCTGCCCGCTGAGGCGTGGAGCAGGTTCCTCATGCGAGCGACCTGTTCATAGGCGGGCGTCGGAGCCAGCGGTTGCACGCCGATCGCTTCGCGAATCCAATTCGCGCACTGGAAGCATCGCAGCCCGCCCGCTCCTTCCTTCAGGTTCGGCTGGACGAAATAGGGGGTGTCGTGAAACTTCAGGTAAGCCCGTTGCCGCTCGCTGATCTTGTCGATCAGGAAGTCGCCGACCGCAAAGTCGGCCCTGAGCGCTTGGTCGAAAAGCTTGAAGGGCGTTGGGGAACCCGCAACCAAGCGAGCGTCGAGCATGGAGGTCAGGGTCTTGCCGTCGAGGCTGGGGGCGTCGTTGATCAGGTGATACGAATAGGAGACGTCCAGCTTGACCCACGTCCCGAAGGCGGTGTGCAGGAGCCGATAAAGCTCCTTGACCGCGGCGTCGAGTTCGGGACTTGCGTCGTCGCCAGGGATGAGGGTGAGATCGACGTCGGAAAATGGGGCAAGCTCTCGCCTGCCGTATCCACCGACCGCGACGATGGAGAGGGGGGGTAGGTTGGGGTTCGCTTCCAGGACGGATTCGACGACATTCCGAACCACCTCGTCGGCCAGGTCGGAGTGTCGCCTGCACCAACTCAGTCCGGCTGGGTCATCGAAGATCGTAGTGAGAAGCGACGCTCGCCTATCGCCGACGCTTCGTACCCGATCCTCCAGTTGCGTCTTCATTTGAGTAAGTAGTAGTTTGGCTCGTTGAGGGAGAGATTCGACAGGGTTTCGAGAAGGTAAGAGTCGGCGAACACGCAAAGAAGGACAGTCACTAGGCCGCCTAGGAAACACCCCCAGGAAAGGATCGTAAAGAACTCGCGGATGGCGACTTTGGTCACATGAAGCGTGGGAATGCGGAGGACGAGCGCCCACGAAGGGCCGACGAGAAGCAGTAGGCAAGCGGCCAGCAAAGCAAGCCCAAGCGGAAGCGTGTTGCCGCCAAAAAGCTCGGGCGGGACACCCACCAAAGGAAGCACCTCGATCGCGGGAGTTGAGAGCCCCGCAAGGAAAAGGGCGCAAAGCCCGCCGAAAACGACAGCAAGGACTCCCACCGTGAACCGGAAGAACGGCCCAAAGTAGCTAGGGGGCTGAGTGCGCGCATGGGACGGATCGACCCCCAAAAAGAGCGAGCCGAGGGCCGGGACGACAGCGACTAGTGGAAGGGAAGTGGCCAAGTACAGCACGACCGAAGCCGCGACCCCTAGGAGTTGGGCAAACGGCGCGCGGAGCACGACATCTAGGAGCCCTAGCGAAATGGATTTGGAGACGGCCGCCCCTACAAGAAAGGCCCCCAGCGAGACCACGACCAGCGCGCTCGGCGCAGTGGCGGCCACAACGCTGAGGACGCTGAGTTGGGTCGCGGCTTCCTGTGCGTCTTCCGAAGTGACCAGGGCGATCCAGGCGTCGTTCGATGCAAAGGCCCTTCGCGCTGCAGACGACCGGTCTGTCCAACCCTCCGCCCGAAGCTCATCCACTAATTGGTTGCGGGCAAGCAACAGGACTCTTGGGCTTGGTTGCTCCAAGTATACGCGGGGATAGCTAGCGAATTCGATGAGATTTGCTCCAGCCCTGCCTTGGGAAACCCTTCTTGCCCCATCGCGCAGGAGAACTCCATTGAGCAGGGTTGCCGATCTGCGGTCCAATTCCTGCCGCTTGTCCGACGCGCCGTTTTGGACAAGTCTTCTACCAAACGACTCAATCATTTGTGTGGTGGAGTCGGTCACGAGCCAATAGCCCAGCGCCGCCTGCCACGACATTGGGCTGGCGGTCGATCGCTGAAGGTCGGCCCGAACGATCTCGATTCGCGCGACCTGAAAGTCATTCCAGCGCAGGCAGCTCGCCGCTGATACCCAAAGCCGGCTGGCCTCGTCTTTATGTCCAAGTTGATCATGAAAAACTGCAGCACATTGACGCCAGAATGCGTTCTCAGGATCGACCGATGCCTGCTTCTGAGCGACCTCGAGCATGGCTTGAACCTGCGGAGCGTCCAGCGTATGGAGGCTTGCCGTGGTCTCGCCCGCGATCTGCATCCAAAGGCTGGATTCGACGGCCGTCTTCGGGGCTGGCAACACGTCGAAACTGTAGTGGACAAACGGGGAAGACTTGAGCGTATCGCTCTGCCCAACGAAACGCGCGCTTAGCCAGACGTAGTCACGGGTGGAGGGGTGGATCAGCAACATAACGAGCGCCCCGATCAGGGCGCCAACCGCCATCCTCCGAGTGCGCGTCATCTATTTGTAGACGGGGAGCGGTTCTCGAAAAGCGGAATTGCCGGCGCATCCGCCGCGCGTTTTACGCCTGCGCCGCCGACGTTGAAGACTGGCAAATCCGAGCTGCGAGACACCAACTGGATGGCTGCGAGCATCACGATCATCGCGATCCCCGCGCCCAAAATCGCCGGAGACCAGTATCCCACGCTCGACCGAACTCGATCGACGTGAAACCTGCGCAAGACGCGAGAGTCGAAGTTGGATTCCGATTGGCCGTCGAACGAAGCTTCGCGCAACATGTTCAGGGCAAGCGAGAACTGTTCTTCGTGCCTTCGGCAATCGGAGCACTCGGCGCGATGCCGATCCATGAACGCCTGATCGTCCCAGCGAATGGCGCCATCATTCGGCGACGAGATCAGCCGGTAGAACTTACGACAGGCAAAGCGGAGCTTCATTCGGCCATCGCCTCGATCCAGAGTTTCCGAAACCGTTCGCGAGCGGTGTGCAACCTCGATCGAACCGTTCCAATGGGTACGCCCATGACTTCGGCGACCTCTTCATAGCTGAACTGCTCAATCTCTCGAAGAACGAGCGTGGCGCGGAGGTCGGGCGGCAATTGGCCTAATATCTTCTCGATCACGACGCGGCTTTCTACAGCTCCACCCTCGTGATCTTGCACAGAATCAAACTCAGCGGGTTCGGGACGCTTGACGCGCAAGCGATCCATGCAAAGGCGAACGCAAATTCTATACAAAAAGCCCGAAAACGCGCGGTCGTCGCGGAGTCGCCGAATCTCCCGAAATGCCTTGAGGAACGCCTCCTGCGAAACGTCCTCCGCCTCATGGCGATCTCGGAGGAGGTTGGACGCCGTCCGAATCAGTCGATTCCGATGCCGCGCGATAAGGTGGGACAACGCGGTCTCGTCCCCCTCGCGGCACCTGGACACCCACTGCAATTCGTCAGCAATGGCATCGGCCTTCGAGGTTGCAGTCAGTCGGACTTCAAGCATGATCTCACACCTTACCCATTATAAACTCATTTCCCTGAGTTCCAAGCAGGTTTTGCGCCGAGAACAGCACACTATACGGGCAAGACGGATCGCAGACTCCAATTGGTTCGAACCTACGGTAGACTGGCGATCCTATGCCGGTTCCTTTGATGCTGGTCCCCACCGGTCTTGCGGCCCTCCTTGGCGCGCAACAGGGCGTGGACCGGTTTGAAGGAGAACTGACCGTTACCTGGCGCACCAAGACGATCGACGTCGAGCGAAAGTCCGTCATTTTTGCTGGGGAAGTCAAAGCCGTTTACGGGGTCAGCACCGTGTATTGCGACCGGCTCGAAATCCGCTCGTCCGAGTCCGAAAGCTACGCGGTCGCCAGCGGCAACGTTCGGCTCGAAGACCCTGATGCTAGGATGTCTAGTGATTCTTTCGAGTTTGACTGGAAGCAGCGAACGGGCGCGGCCCAAAACGTTCAACTGCTACTAGGCAGTCTAGCGGTGTGGGCCGGTCGCATCTCGGTTTCTGGCTCGCGATGGGAGCTTTTTGATTCCAAGGTTGTGGTTTGCGAGCAGCAAGGCAAGATGCTCGGCGCGCAGATTCGCAAAGCCGAGGTGGAAGTGGGGCGAAGGGCGATTCTGCGGGGCGCCAGCTTGATCGTAATGAACGGAAAGTGGCTGACGCTGCCCCGATACGAAGCCCAACTCGACCCGGATCAGGCGGGATTTAGGTGGCCGACGCTTGCGTATGAAAAGGATTCGGGCATGGGCACACGATGGTCGAGCGACCTTCGGCTTTCGCCTTCGAGCATGTTCGTGTTCGATGTGACCTCCTACCCCAAGCGTCTACCGAGCAGCCTCTACGGGCTGTCTCTCGACCTTGATCCCGCTCGTTCGGGCGTCCGGCTCGCCCCCCAGAGCGATCTCAACGAGCGCTTTCAGGGGAGTTTTCTCGACAACGTCGCCGTTTCCAGCCCTCAGGACGAGCAAGATTCGATGTCGGTGCGGCGGCGATTCCTTTCAGTCAGTTCGGTGTGGAACCAGAAAGTGCCAGGGTTTCCGGGCATGAGGGTAAGCGAGCCCTGGCAGCTCGCTTACGCCCACTCCGGGGCAACCCAACTCGGAGCCTTTTCGCTCGACGCGCGGTACCAGCAAATAGGGATTGCCGGTGAGAGATATGAGCACCGGGCGAACGTCCGGCTCGCTTTCCGGGGCCGGACGGCAAGTCTCGCGTCGGGTTTCGCACCGTATTGGGGATTCGACGGACAGTGGTTCGGCGGTGGCGACGATTACTCGTGGGTGAGGGCAACCGGTGGGCTTATCTGGCAAGCTCCGGGCGGTCCCCGAGTCGCGGTTGGCTATGCGCATACCCTGTTTCGCGGCGACCCTTCGTTCCCGTTCGATGCTCCTGGCCCGGCGGAACTCGCTCTGACCCGGCTCGACTGGAGACTGGGGCCGCGTACCCTGAGCGTACTGGGTCAATGGGACGTGCGAGCGGACCGGTGGCACAAGACGGAGGTGCGGTTTGCGCAGGTTGCGGGCTGCTTCGAGCCGTTCGTCCTCTGGCGCGAACAGACGCGGCAGTTCACGGTAGGAGTCACCTTAAGGCCGCTGGAAGTGCTGACTCAACTGGAACAGAGGCTGGCGTCTCGCGACAGAAACAACCGCCCGAAACAGCGGGATTGAAATCCGCGCCCTGCCTAAGCGGCGCTGGCTTCAATCAACTCACACCCTTGGATGCGGTCTAGGCGGATCTCACCCTTCGAGGTCACCAAGCAGGGCCCATAAAGGGGCACGAATCCGACCTCATACACGAACAAGCTCTCCGATATCTCGTCGCCTTTGCGGTTCGTCCACGTCAGCCGAACGTTGGAATTGAGGAACCTTTTTGCTTCATGTATTCCCATATCCTGGTCTCACCTCACTCTGTGATTCACACTTCGCGCCCCTAGAGTTCCTTCCCTATTTCAATTCGGAACGTGCCCGTACATCGCTCAGGTTTGTTGTGCGACAATGATCGCAAGGATGGGCCTCGTCCGCCGGACATCGGGGCCGAGGCATACTGGAATCCCCATGCGCTACGTTTTCAACCGCGATCGCTGCCAAAACGTCGAGTACTCGTCGCGCCGTGAGTGGCTCCTCACCAACGGGATCGGAGGCTACGCGATGGGGACCGTAAGCGGAATCAACACCCGTCGGTACCACGGCCACCTCGTCGCCGCCACAAGGCCTCCGACCGAGAGAACCCTGCTTTTGGCGAATCTGGAAGCGAGTGCGGCGAGCGGGGGCGCGCAAGTGTGGCTTTCGGCCAACCAGTACCCAGGGGCGGTATTCCCGGATGGGTACAGGTATCTGGAGTGGTTCTCTGCAGGGAGGTCGATTCGTTGGCACTATCTCAGCGGTTCGGTCGCCATCGAAAAGTCCCTCTCGATGATGCAAGGCAAGAACGCAATCTGCGCGAACTACCGGAACGCGGGGGAATCCTCCGTCCTATTGATCGTTCGGCCGCTGATCGCGCTCAGATCGTATCACGGAACCTTCAACGAAACCCCTCGCTTTCCCAATTCTGTTGGGTTCCCGCCAGGGCTGACCCGCATCGAGCACAGCGGCACCGTCCTTTCGCTGGCCCATCCAGGGGCTCAATGCGTGCCCGTACAGGGCTGGTACTACCGCTTCGAGCACGCCCGCGAAATCGAGCGCGGACTGGAGCCTCGCGACGATCTCTACTGCCCTTGCGAACTGCGTTTCGACCTCGAGTCGGGAGCGGTCGCGTCGATTTCTGCGGCGGAAGGAGACCCGGTCGCGCCGTGGTTTCCCGACTGGAACGATCAAGACGAAAACCTGGAATTCGGTGACCATTTGGAAGAGATGGCGGGGCCGTTCTTGGTGAAATCTGAGTCGCGCCTGACGATCGTTGCGGGGTATCCGTGGTTCACGGACTGGGGCAGAGACGCAATGATTAGCGTGCCGGGAATCTGCCTTTGCAGCGGCAGGGTGCAGGAGGCGCGCGAGATTCTCGAAGGCTTCTCGTCGGAGATGCATCAGGGCCTGATTCCCAACCGCTTCATGGAACAGGGCAGCCCCGAATTCAACACCGCTGACGCGACGCTTTGGTTCTTTCAAGCAGTCTACGAGACCCTGCGATCCGAGTGGGACGCCGAGTTCGCCGTGCGAATGTTCGACGTTTTGAGAGAGTCGCTGGATTGGCATCTGCGAGGCACGCTGTTTGGAATTCGGACCGACCCGGAGGACGGCCTTCTGACTCAGGGTGAGGCTGGTTACCAGTTGACTTGGATGGACGTCAAGATCGGCGACTGGGTGGTGACGCCCCGGCATGGGAAGCCCGTCGAGGTCAATGGGCTCTGGGTCAACGCCTTGCGAATCCTCGAATGGCTCGCCGAGAGGCTGGGACACGGGGGCCGCTCCTATGCCGAGGCAGCGGAGAGAGCGGAACAGGCGTTCGAGCGGAAGTTCTGGGTTGCGGGCCGGGGCCACTATTACGACACCGTCGACCCTTACGATGCCACTTTGCGACCAAATCAACTGATCGCCATGTCGCTTCCGTTCGGACCCGCCAAGGGAGATCGGGCGAAGGCCGCGCTCGATGTCGTCACCGCTGAGTTGTTGACGGCAGTTGGGCTGCGCACCCTCGGTCCCAATGAGCCCGGTTACCGGGGCCGATTCGACGGGCCGCTTACCAACATGGACGCCGCGTATCACCAGGGAACCGTCTGGCCCTGGCTCTTGGGTCCTTACGTGACCGCCCTTCTGAAGCTGACTGGGGACACCGAGCAAGCCGAGCGGGTCCTGTTGCGCTCGCAAGGGATGTTGGTCGAATACGGAATCGGAGGCATCGCCGAACTCTATGACGGCGACCCGCCCCATCGCCCGAACGGGTGTCCGTTTCAGGCATGGAGCGTGGGAGAGATATTGCGGGCTTGGAGGCTCATTCATCCTCGCAGCGAGGAGACGAAGTGAAGGAGGTCCGCTGGGGCATTCTGGGGCCGGGTTCGATCGCGCGGACGTTTGCCGAAGCCGTGAAGCGAGTTCCTGGTTGCTCGCTCTCAGCGGTCGGATCGCGAAGCTTCGAACGAGCTGCAGACTTCGCCTCGAAGCATGACGTTGAGCGTCCCCACGGCAGCTATCTCGAATTGGTGAACGACCCGGACGTCGACGCGGTGTACGTTGCGACGCCTCACGCGTTTCATTGCGAACACGCGATTCTTGCGCTTCGGGCGGGGAAGGCGGTTCTTTGTGAGAAGCCGCTCGCCCTGAACGCAAGACAAGCGGAGGCGATGGCGCGGGCCTCGCGCGAAGAAGGGCTGTTTCTCATGGAAGCGATGTGGACGCGATTCTTGCCCGCCGTTAAGTGGGTTGGGGAACGGGTCCGGGCCGGCGACTGGGGCGAAGTGAAATTCGTTTACGCGGACTTTGGATTCCGATCCAGCTTCGATCCGGCGAGCCGTCTGTATGACCTCCGATTGGGTGGTGGTGCCCTGCTCGACGTAGGGGTCTATCCGGTTTCCTTCGCAACGATGCTTTTGGGCGAGCCTGAGAGCGTTTCGTCGGCCGCCGAACTTGGCCTGTCGGGCGTCGATGAATCTTCGAGCTACCTGCTCGCTTATGCCAATGGCGCGCAGGCGTTGCTTTCGAGCAGCATCATCGTCGCGACTCCCCAAGAGGCTCGGATCGTGTGCGAGCGGGGCTGGCTCCGCCTCAAGGCCCCGTTCTTTCGGTCGACGTCGGTCGAAGTTCACTCCGGAGGCGAGGTGGAGATGCACGACTTCGCGATACCTGGCAACGGGTTCGAGTTTCAGATTGAAGAGGCGGCGGCTCGTATCCGAGCAGGAGCGGTCGAGAGTTCGATGATGCCCCATCAGGAGTCTGTGGCCGTTCTCCGGACGCTCGATCGGATTCGAGAGCCCTGGGGTCTGAAGTATCCGGGCGATGAGGCGAGCGAATGAAATACGGCTCCGTCGCCGGAGTCGGCAAACCCGTTTCGCGCCTGGTTCAAGGCACGGTCATGCTCACGGCAGCTCGTCGGGAGGCCGGCTTCGAACTCCTCGACGGCGTGTTCGAGCGCGGATGCACCTGTTTCGACTCTGCGCACGTCTACGGGAACGGCGATTGCGAACGCGTTCTTGGGGAGTGGGTCCGCAGCCGGGGGATCGAAGACCGAGTCGTGATTCTCGACAAGGGCGCGCACCCCTACGAGGGCCGGAACCGGGTCACGCCCCACGACATTCGCTCCGACTGCATGGAATCCCTAGGAAGACTAGGACTATCGTTCATCGACCTATACTTGTTGCATCGGGACGACCCCGCCGTACCCGTCAGCGAGATCGTCGATACCCTAGAGGACCTAGCTAATGAAGGGCTGATCGGCGCTTATGGGGGCTCGAACTGGACGGTTGGCCGACTGCGCGAGGCGGCCGAGTACGCGGCAAAAGCAGGCCGCCGAGGGTTTGCGGCTTCGAGTCCTCAATTTGGACTCGCCTGGCCTCAGAAACCGGTCTGGGAGGGTTGCGTCACTCTGGGCGGGCCCAGAAACGAGCCCTTGCTCGAGGCGTACCGGCAGATGGGTATTGCTACGTTTGCGTGGTCGAGTCTCGGGGGAGGTTGGTTTTCAGGGAGATTTCGGCGCGGGGATACAGGCGACTACGAGGACTACTTTGACAAGCTTTGCTGGGAGTGTTATGCCCACGAGGAGAACTTCAATCGCCTCGAACGCGCCGAGGAACTGGCGAGGAAGTCGGGGTGTTCGCCCGCCCAGATCGCTCTTGCTTGGCTGATGCACCAGGACCTCGATTGTTTCGCGCTTGTGGGTTGCCGAAGCGTCCCGGAGTTCGCAGAGAATGCCGCCGCGCTCGACGCGGTCCTACCGGCAGCGCAGATCCGTTGGCTTACCGAAGGCGGGCCGGAGCCCACGCCTGAATCGTAGCCAGGCGGCAATCTCTTTCATCCCTCCGCGGGCCAGGGGTGGAGGCTCATGGTACGGTACTCCGGGACGAGACTCTCCTCCTCATGGAGGCGGCGGGATAGAAATGAACTCCTGGCCGTTCGCGGAGAGCGCTTGACAGCGCGAGTTGAGCTTGGCAAACAAACTAGCACCGGGCGGGCTTCGGTGGGGGGCGAGTCTCCTCAGAGATCGTTGGGCGCCAGATTTCACCTCCTGATAACCTGCATCTAACTTGCAGATAACGTTGCCCGGCGACACTTCTGGATGGAGGTGAATTCCAATGAAACGAGCGGTTACGCTTATTGAGCTTCTCGTGGTTATCGCAATCATCGCGATCCTCGCGGCGATCCTGTTCCCTGTGTTCGCACAGGCCAAGACGAGCGCAAAGGTGAACACGAGCCTTTCGAACATCAAGCAGCTTGGATTAGCGCTGCACATGTACTCAACTGATTACGACGACGCGATCGTCCACGATTACGGCACGAGCTACACGTCCACAGATACGTGGGTCGGCGACGTGTACCCATACGTGAAGAACCGTGGCGTCTTCTTCGATGCTCTCGTTCCAGAGCCTCAAGGCGACGACTTCGAAGACCCGTTTTATCCGGGCTTCGTCTACAAGTGGCAATGGATCACGAACCTTAGCCTGAACGTCGACGGGTATTCCAGGGCGTTTGGCGGAACGGACTGCAACAACATCGACTGGTCGACTTATCGGCAGCGGACGATGACCTCGATCGAATATCCGTCGGAGAGATTGGCGATCGCTCCTACGCGGTACGCGAATCTGCCGTTCTCGTGGCTTCGATTCTACGGCATCGACGCCGCATGGCCAACCATGGACCGATACGCGACCGGATGGAGTTGGTACCAACTCATCTGGGACGGTCGGCGTGAGTATCCGGGCCCCAGATTCGTGGGAGCCTTCGCGGATGGCCATGCAGCGAAGTTCGGCAAGGAGAAGTTCGTGTCGTATTACGCCGACAATCCTGCAGCGAGCGAGGCTACGACGTACACGCAATTCTGTACGGTGATGGACCAAAAGAACCTTTGGAAGTTCTGGGGGCAACCTTGGTCAGGAAACTAGGTGCGCTGACGTTCGCACTGACTCTTCTTCAGGGGCTGGTCGGTTGTAAGGGTCAGGCGGGCCCCAATGACCCCCCAATGACGCCTCAACAAGAGGAAGGCATGAGGGCGGGCGCCTACACGGACGAGCAGCGCTTAGGTCGCGCGCAACGCCCGAAGTAACTTGTATCGGCCGGGTGTGGGAACGGGGCAGGAGGAGAGCGCCCCGTTCTTGCCCCCATAACGGCTTGGGAGAGAGATCGGAGTACACTCTCCAAGTGGACGTTCAAAGCGGGGACCGGCCGAAGGAGGAGTGCGGCGTCGTCGGGGTCTACACGCCCGAGCAGCAAGCGGCGAGGGTCACCTTCTTTTCACTCTTCGCTCTCCAACACCGGGGCCAAGAGTCCGCAGGCATCGCTGTGTCCGACGGGCAGACGGTCCGAATGCATCGGGACATGGGGCTTGTCAGCCAAGTCTTTGACGAACGCGCGCTCGCTAACCTTCAGGGAATCCTCGGAATTGGGCACACCCGGTACAGCACCACGGGTTCGAGCGTCTTGCGGAACGCCCAGCCGGTGTATTGCCAGAGCTTGGACGGCGACATTGCGGTTGCTCACAACGGCAACCTGATCAACACCGTCGAGCTTCGCGCCGAACTCGAAGCCGAAGGCGAGACCTTCGAAACCACGAGCGACAGCGAGATTCTCGCCCGACTCCTCGTCCGGCACATGGGCGAGGGGCCTGAGGCCGCAGTAGCGAATCTCATGCGAAGGGTCGAGGGCGCTTACAGCGTCGCCGTGCTTACTCCGACTCAGGTGTTGGGATTTCGGGACCCCCACGGGATTCGGCCGATGGTCGCCGGCAAGGTCGGCTCGGGGTTCATGCTCGCAAGCGAGAGCTGTGCGTTTGGGCCCGTAGCAGGCACGGTGGACCACGAGCTCGCTCCGGGCGAATTGGTCATCATCGACGAGCAGGGGATGAGGTTCGTTCAGGCTTACCCAACCGTCCGCAGAGCGATGTGCTTGTTCGAGTTCATCTATTTCGCAAGGCCCGACACGGTGATGTACGGGGAGAGCCTCTACGGGGTGAGAGAGAACATGGGGCGCGAGCTTGCGCGGGAGCACCCGGCCGAGGCAGACATTGTGGTTCCCGTGCCCGACAGCGGGATTCCCGCCGCGTTGGGTTTTGCGGAGGCATCGGGGCTGCCGTTCCGTGAGGGCATGATGAAGAGCCGGTACATCCACCGCACGTTCATCGCCCCCGACCAGAGGCTCCGCGACCTCGGGGTGCGGATGAAACTGACGCCGCTCGTCGAGCACATTCGCGGGCAGCGCATTGTGCTGGTGGACGACTCGATTGTTCGCGCGACGACCACCAAACAGATCGTCAAGCTGCTCTTTGAGGCGGGCGCGAAGGAGGTCCATGTGAGGATCACCGCCCCGCCGATCAAGTGGCCCTGCTACTACGGGATCGACATGGCAAGGCGCGAGGAGCTCGCCGCGGCGAAAATGAGCGTCGAGGAGATTCGGCAACACATCGGCGCCTCGAGCCTCGGCTATCTCTCGGTCGGGGGCGCCTCGCGCGCGGTCGGGACCACACAAAGCGAACTCTGTACCGCCTGCTTCACGGGTGAATACCCGATCCCCGTCCCCCAAGACCTCAGCAAAGATGCGCTCGAGGTCGGAAAGGTGGGTGAAATGACCACCGTCGCCTCCGACCCTGCGTGAGTTGGGGTTGCCGCCCAGACTGGGTCGCACTTTGTCCCACCTGTACTGAAGTCGATTCGGAGGCCGGGTGCCTCGGTCTGACTCGCAGAGCAGACCGGGAAAGGCTTAGACCGGGTGAAGAGGGCGGGGAGCACAACTTTGCCATCCCCAAAAAAGTGAAGATCCGGGTGCCCCGGTCAGACTCGGAGTGTGGCCATCCCATGGGACAAGTCTACTTGCCACGGGTGCCACCCCAAACTTGTTTTTGGGGTGCTCCGGCGGGAGCCCCTCCCGCTGGCGCCAAGACGCCCTCTATCCGCCCCAAGTGTGTTTGGCTCTGATTGCAGGCTCGGGAAGGGCAGACAAGAGGTGCGTCTGCATCTGGGCGCGGTTGCCGGCCGTATTGCCCATGTGCGATTCGTGAAAGAGGACCCCTGGTGGAATTCGAGGGTCGACACCACGACCTCGGAGGATATCGGCTGCTTCCTGATTGGTTGCCTACCTGAGATCGGCCTCCCGCTCCTCGTCATCTTCCTGCCGATCTATGGCATGGTGCGGCTCGCCCGATGGATCGCTGCAACACTACGCCCAAGTTCATGAGGTCTTAGGGAACCGCTCTTTCGAATGACCGGGGCGTCCCCCAGGCCCTCGCCCCAACCTCATCTCACCACAGGCTGGACCCAGGCGACCTCGGTTTCGCCTTCGGAGTACGGGTTGGATTTGGGCTTTGAAGACACCACCCGCGCCCGGACGTAAATCTCGTCCCCTCGGAATCGGTAGCTCGGAGAGGGGCCCTCGACCGTCGCCAGCACTCGCCCGATGTCGGAGCTGTATTGCATCGTCACCCCCAACGGCTCGCCGTTCGGTCCTAGAACGGGCTTTGCGGTTGGGTCATATCCGCGACGGGTTCCGATGAAGAAGGTCGTGTAGGTCACACCCTTTTCGGGCCGAACGTCGATCGAGAGCGTGCGGCCGTCGAAGCGCGTTCGGTTCAGGACGACCCCCGATGAAGCATAGAAGTCGCCGTCTTCCATCGCCCGGACGATGTCTTTCGCAGACAGGCGAGGGGCATGGACCATAACCCACCCTCGGCCCGGATTGGCCTTTGTGAGGTGCGATTCGTGGTAATTGTGCGCGTCGTCCACCGCCACCCCATACATGACGCCCTTCTTGAGTTCGGCCAGCCGCTTGGTGAGGATGATGTCCCACACGCGCTCCATGCCGGCGTGGGTGGCGTCGCCGTAGTTGTGGACCGCCGGATGGCCGTTGTAGACCTCGAAAAACTTCTCGCCCTCGAGTTGCATCAGTTCCTCGGCGGTGATCGCCCACATGAAGTTCGGGTGGTTGATGTGCGGGAACATCGGCACGCCGGTTCGCCGGCGCTGCTCGTTGACGGCGTCGACGTTCTTCTGCATCGTGTCCAGAATCGACGTGCCCGATTGCGGCGGGATGAGTTCTTGGATGTTGGTCGCGTTGACGTGGATCGGCTTGCCGCCGTGGCCCGCGCTAATCTCTTCGCTTTGGATCATTAGAAACCGGCTCGGCTCTTCGAAAAGGCGCTTGATCTCGCTGAGCGTACGAAGTCGGACCTCCACCTTGCCGTTTCGAACGCGAGTCCGCACCCAGTCTTCGCCGAACCTCTGGATGTATCGGGCGAGCACCGCGCCGCGCCCACGGGTTCCGCTCAGGTCGAACCACTTTTCGCCGACGCTCAATACGTTGTGGTCGCTCAGCGCGAGGAAGTGGTAGCCGTTGCGCTTATACCAGTCGGCGACCATTTCGGGGTAGTCGTCCCCGTCACTCCAAAGAGTGTGAGTGTGGAGATTGCCCTTCCACCATGTCGCGGGCGGCGGCGAGTCGGGGATAAGGAGCAAGAGGGCGAGCGCGAGCGTCGAGAGCATCTTGAAGCGGAGGCTACCAGACTCGTGCGAAGGAATGAGACTTGCGTGCGAAATGGGCTTCCGTTGCGTCCTGAAAGGAAGAGGCGGGATCGTGAAATCTGATTCGTTGGAGCGGCGAAGAGTCAACGGCTGGATGGTCTATAGCCTTGTCACGACGACGCTGTTCTTGGCGGGGGTTCTCGTGCAAAACGTACTTACGCAGCCAGGTCGCCAAGAGGGTATAGCCGCTTCCGAGCGGGTCCTCAGATTGGCCGGCCAACGAGACTTTGAGGGCATAGCCGCCTCTTCGGCTCCTGCAGTCGTTGAGTTCATGCAGCAGCGAGACGAGAAGTGGGGAAAGGTGGTGAAGTACAGCTTCGAGGACTCGCTCGTTCAGATCGGCGGGTCTCCGGCCCAAGTCTGGTGGCGGGTCTGGCGGGAGCGGAAGAACGTGCGCGAAACTTTCTACTGCATCAACGATCGGGTTGTGCAGGCGTTCGTTTCGTGGCCTGAGGCAGAGCAGAAGTAAGGTGAAGGCGTCGACGGGGTGGCGAGGTTGAGCAACAGGTCGCCGTCCCCTGGGATTAGGCTAACTCCCACGGGGCGCCACCCCAAACTCGTTTTGGGGTGCTCTGGGGCTGGGGTTGAAAGCGAATGGCTGGCTTTAGACGGGTGCCACCCCAAACTTGTTTTGGGGTGCTCTGGGGCTGGGGTTGAAAACGATTGGCTGGGTTTACACGGGTGCCACCCCAAACTTGTTTTGGGGTGCTCTGGGGCTGGGTTCAAAACGATTTGGCTGGGTTTACACGGGTGCCACCCCAAGCTTGTTTTGAGCCGCTCCAGCCCGTTGGTCGAGGCCAGTTGCGGCCACAAACCCGGCGGATGCGCCCGGTGGGCCAGCACGTCCTCCATCGCCTCCCGCATGAGCCGAACCGCCTCCGGAAAGGTCTCCTCCAGATGCGCGGCGACCTCCAGCCACTTGGCCTTGGTGGTCTCTATATCGGCCTGAGCCAGAGCCGTGCGGATCAGGCAGGCCACCATCTCCTTGCGCCCTTTGGGAACCCGCGCCAGCACATTGCGCATGAAGTGCACCCGGCAGCGCTGCCACTGGCAGCCCATGCAGCGCTCGATCGCTTTCTTGAGCCCCGAGTGGGAGTCTGAGACCACCAGCCTCGTCCCCCGAAGGCCCCGGTCGAGGACCGAGCGCAGGAACTCCGTCCAGAACTCCTCCGTCTCGGCGTGCCCGACGCGCATCCCCAAAACCTCGCGGCGCCCCTCTTCGTTCAGTCCGATCGCCACCACCGCCGCCTTCGACACGATCCGAGAGCCGTCGCGAACCTTCACGTAGGTAGCGTCCAGCCAGAGGTAAGGGAAGCTCCCCTCGAGCGGACGCTCCAGGAACTCCCGAACCCGCCCCTCGACCTCCAGGCAAAGGCGAGAGACCTCGCTCTTGGAGATCCCGGAGCCTCCCAGAGCCTGCACCAGATCGTCCACCGCCCGGGTGGAAACCCCTTGCAGGTACGCTTCCTGAATTACGCTCACGAGAGCCTTCTCCACGCCCCGGCGAGGCTCAAGAAAGCTCGGGAAGTAGCTGCCCGTGCGGAGCTTGGGAATCCGGAGTTCTACGTCTCCCACGCGCGTCTTCCAACTGCGGTCGCGGTACCCGTTTCTCCAGGTCTTCCGGTCTGAAGCCTCCCTTTGAGCCTCCACCTCGAGTTCCATCAGCTCCGAAAGTGCGTCTTTGACCAACTCTCGAAGCATGTCCCTAACTTCCGCGCCCTCCAAGAGCGCTATGCTATTGTTTGCCATTCTCGTCCTCCGTTGACTTCTCACAAAGCAACCGGACGGAATGGCGCCTCTTTCTACACCACGAGCTGGGACACTAACGGAGTTTCGGCCCTACAGGCCTACTGGATCGGTCGGATGGCACGGGTTCCAGGCCTTCGGTCTTCGCTTTAGGCTTGCGGCCTTTCAGGCCTAGGGAACCGGACCGAGCTCCTTCGTAAGGTGGGCGTCGGTGGTTCGGCAGGCCCAACGGGCCGAGAGGTTCGAGCGAAGGGCAACGCCCTGGTGGAATCCAGCCCCCAAGATGAAAGCGGCCTGTAAGGTCGCGACTCTCAACTCTCAACTCTCTCTCAACTCTCAACTTCGCGACCCTGTGGCCGGGGCCGACCCCTAGAGCAGCCACGAAACAGACCCCGTTCCCTCTAACGAGCTACACCCCAAAGCAAGTTTGGGGTGGCACCCAGATTGAGTCGCACGGAGCCCCGCTTCACTCTGCTCTTGACTTCCCGGTCTGCTCTGCGAGTCAGACCGGGGCACCCGGCGATGGGACTCCCTAGCCTCCCGGATGCAGGGTCACGCGAGGATGCGGGCGAGCATCACCCCAAAGCAAGTTTGGGGTGGCACCCAGATTGGGTCGCACCGAGAACTCCACTCACCGTCCACCATTCGTCTTCGAAGATAGGATTCCTGACTTTCCCGGACAGACGGCGCGACCATCCGCCTGTCCGGGCGATTTCTGTCCGGGGGGGGCGTGATACTCGGCCCGCGAGCGCTCCCTGCGCCCGGCTGGCGGTCCGCGCCCCCTATGGGACGGTCGTCAGAAGCCTCCTACACCTTGAACCAGGACCTCGCGAACGATGCGGTGATCGCCGGCTCATACACCTTGCCGTTATTCGCCGCGATACCGCCTAGGATGCTCACGATCAATCCCCACACGAACGGGATCAAGTACAGAACGATGCCGACGCCGCATGTGACAACGGCGAGAATGCCGCAAATCACCCAAAGGGCAAGCAGCACGATATGGAACGTCAGGCACTGCATCGAGTTCTTGTACACGAACGGCTTATCCTTGTCCACCAGCATGAAGATCACCGGGCTGATGATCCCGATGATGATCCCGAGAAGCCAGCAAAGCATGGCGTGAGTTCGGTCGTCTTGCGAGACTCCCGACCCAGAGTCCATCGGTTCTTGAGTTGCTTGAGTTTCGTTATCCATAACGTTTCGCGGGCGTCCGGAGACCGCCGCACGAACCCCCTTTTCCCTTTGGGACGGGCGACGAGGCCCAAAATCGGCGGACGAACGAAAGTTTCGACCCCTAAAGGCAACACGGGGGCAAATTCTCCTGCAGCAGCGTGCCTATCAGGGCCTCACTCAAACACAGTCGCGCTATCCGAAAGCGAGGGAAAGCTGGTGAACACCCACCGCGCCCAGGTAGGCCAGCCCGCTCATGTAGACGAACACGAAGACCGGCCAACCCCACGAATTGGTCTCGCGGCGAATGGTCGCTAGGGTCGACATGCACTGCGCGCAAAGCGCAAAGAACACCATGAGTCCGACCGCGGTCCACGGATTCGCAAGCGGCCGCCCGTCGGGCCACTTCGCGGATCGGAGCACGCTCCTGAGGTCGGTCGAAGTCTCGTCGACATCGCTCGAAACGTTGAAGATGATTCCCAGCGTCGAAACCATGACTTCGCGGGCCGGGAAGGCGCTGATGATGGCTGTCGAGAGCCGCCAATCGAAACCAGCCGGAAGGAATGCGGGCTCGATGGCCTTACCGAACTGGCCAAGATAGGAGCGCGCGAGGAGTTCTCCGCTGAGTTTGACTTCGACGCCCGCTGCATCGAGGCTGGGATCGGCCTGCGAGATCTGCGCGCGCAGTTGATCCTCCAATTCAGGGGAACGTGGGAAGTAGGCGAGGCTCCAGATCACGATCGACAGCGCAACGATGATCGTCCCGGCCGTCTTCACAAACACCTTGCCCCGGAAGTACACGCCCAGCCAAACATCGCGGGCCTTCGGCCACTCGTAGGGCGGCAACTCCAGCAAGAATGGCAGACGGCTTCCGCGCAACACTCCCCGGTTGAGCACCCAAGCGACGGGGACGGCGACGATCAGCCCCAAGACGTGCATCGCGAACAGCGCGAATCCCGCCCAGCCAGCGCCGAACTGAGGCTCGATGAAGGTCCCGATCAGAAGCACGTAAACCGGCAATCGGGCCGAACAGCTCATGAGCGGAGCGACAAGGATGGTCGCGAGCCGACTCTTGCGGTCGGGCATCACCCGGGCGGCCATGATCCCCGGCACGGCGCAGGCGAAGCTCGAAAGCAAGGGTATGAACGCCCGGCCATTGAGCCCGCACCAGCCCAGGAGCCGATCCATCAGAAAGGCAGCGCGCGCAAGGTATCCCGTGCCTTCGAGGATCCCGATGAACAAGAAGAGGATGCAGATTTGGGGAAGGAACATCAACATCGTGCCGACGCCCCCTAGAAGTCCATCCGAGACCAGAGACTGCAGCCAAGGCGCTCCGGAAAGCGGCGCGGTCGTCCATTCTCCCAGCTTGCCAAACGCCCATTCGATCCCCGCCATCAAGGGCTGCGCCAGCGTATAAATCGACTGAAACACGAGATACATGAGCGCGACGAAGAAAAGCAGCCCGAACACCCGATGCGTGAGCCACGAGTCGATCTTGTCGCTTGTGGACTTTGGGCGGCCGTCTCGGTCCCGCTCGATCGCCGCCCGAGTGACCATCTCCGCCCACTGGTAGCGCTCCTCGGGAGTGGCGTCTTGGCGTTGAGCGGCCTGCGACTTCTGAATCTCGCCGACAGCCTCATCGAACGCTTCTTTGATCTCCGGGAAGTCCTCGACCGACCGGGCGAATTCCGGATCCTCACCCAGAAGCCCCCGCCGGACGTTCGCCTTGGGAACGTCGAATCCCGCGCGCGCGAGCCGTTCTTTCAGCAAGGCCACCTTGAATTCGACCAACGGCGAGAACTCGATCTCTAGGTCGGGAATCCGAGGGCGTTCGAGGTTGCGCGAGATCGCGCTCTTCAGTTCTTCGATGCCTCTTCCGCGAAATCCCACGACCGGCACGACATCGACGTCGAGCAGGCTCGAAAGCCGGGCCACGTCGAGACGCTTGTCTTCTGCTTCGAGTTGGTCGGTCTTCGTGACCGCAACTAGCAGCGGAGCGTCGAGGTCTGCCAGTTCCGTAAACAGGTACAAGTTGCGCTCGAGACCCGGCGCGTCCATCACGCAAAGCAGAAGATCGGGCCTGCGCTCGGTTTGGGAGGCTCCTCGGATCACGTCCACCGCGACGCGCTCGTCTTCCGAAAGCGCTTCGAGGCTGTAGAGCCCCGGTACGTCGAGCAATTCGACCTTCGCGCCTTCGACAGCGAGCTTGCCCGAAACGCGTTCGACGGTGACTCCGGGGTAGTTCGCGACGCGTTGCGCGGAGCCGGTCAGGGCGTTGAAGACGCTCGACTTGCCCGTATTGGGATTGCCCACCATCGCGACCAGCGGAAGGGCCTGGGCTTGTGGATCCCTTTGGACCTCCGGAAGCGACACTTACGACTCCAGGAGCCGAACATGAAGCGCCGAGGCCTCCGTTCGCCGCAAGCAGAGTCGATAGCCGCGTAACGAGATTTCGATGGGGTCCCCAAGCGGAGCGATTCGCAAGAGTTCGACCTCAGTTCCCAGAACGAGGCCCATTTGTTCGAGGCGACGCCGGTGTGGGCAGTCGGCCTGAACCGAGGCGATCACGCCCCTTTGTCCTGGTTTCATTTCGGAAAGAAGCAAGCCGGAAACTCGGGTCGCGGGCATTATTCGTAAGCTACCCCAAAAGGGGCCGATTCTGCTTCAATCCATACGCAAACGTACGGTATCTCTTCATCTGACCAGCTTGAAAAGCTTGTCATCAACCTTTGCGTTCACTTGGATGTCCACGTCCCACCGGCTTTCCACGCGCTGCATTTGCCCGCCGACCAGGAGGTTCTCGACGACCACGTAGCGACGAAGGTCGTGGCTGTCTGTCACCCACATCAGGAACCTGCCTGTAACCGCAGCGTTGCCGTACTCTCGCCAGGACCCCGCGATCACGTGCACCTTTTCGGACTCTGCTTCGGTTGTCCCCGCGTATTCCAGCGTCGCCCAAGTTCCCCTCAGGTACTCGAGGTCGGCCCTGCGGCCCACCACGATGTCGAGGGTGGCGTTGCGGTCCAAAAGCCCTCCCGTGCCTGCTGAGTACGCGTCCATGAGGGTGAGTTGCGAGCGGTTCGGCTTCATCGATTCGACCAAGCGCTTCCCGGGGTCGTCCCAAGGGAGTTGGGGCGGGTTGTAGGACATGTAGTTGCCGTCCGCGGTGATGATCCTGACGTCCTTGGGGTTGGTGCTCTTCACCTGCCTGACAAAGAGCTTGTGAGGCCGCTCGATTTGGAGGTCGGTGCGAAGCTGTCCAGATTGTTGGCCCATCGCTTGGGTCAAGACCACGGTTCCCGTTAGGGTCTTCGCTTCGGCGTACCGAGCCAGCATCTTGCTGATGATCTGGGCCGGGCTCGAGGCCTGTTGGCCGCTGGCCGAGACGAGAACTGCGGTCAAAAGTGTCTGTACGATCAATTCAAGCTCCTAATGTGTTCCACTTCGAGTCTTCGACTCCCTCTTGCCGGTTTGCCTCGCGGGCGGCGACAAAGAGCCAATCCGACAGCCGATTCAAGAACTGGAGCACAACGGGCCGCAGCGACTCGATCTGGCTCAGTTCTACGATCGACCTTTCTGACCTCCGGCAAACGGCCCTTGCCAGGTGAAGGTGCGAGGCGGCCTTGGACCCGCCCGGAAGGATGAAGTTACGCAGCTCCTCCAGCCCCTCGGCCATCTCGTCGATCCACTGTTCCAAACGTTGGACGTGCGAATCGTCGAGAGTTTCGAAAAAATGCCTCTTCTTTTGAGGTGCGGCGACCTCGGCTCCCAGTTCAAAAAGCCAGCCTTGCACGCTCGCGAGGTGGTCGGCCAAATCTCCCTGACCCAGATGGGCCCGCGCCACGCCGACCGCCGCATTGAGTTCGTCGACCGTTCCCACGGCCTCCATCAGCGGATCGGACTTGGGGATTCGTTCGCCTCCCGAAAGCCCGGTGGTGCCGCCATCCCCGGTGCGTGTGTAGATTCTCAACTCTTCTCCCTCAATACAGCAAGGACGAACTTGGGCAACGCCTTGACCTTACTGAACTTCTTTGGGTTGAGCATTAGCCTCCAAAGCCATTCGAGGTTGAACCTCTGGAACAGCCGAGGCGCCCGTTTGACCTTGCCGCTGAAGACATCGAACGATCCGCCGACTCCCATCGACACGGGCGCCTGGATGATCGACTGCGTGCGGGCGATAAACTTCTCCTGCCGCGGGATGCCCATTGCGACGAAAAGGATGTCGGGCTTGTAGGGAGCGATCTCACTGGCAACGACCTCGTCGCTCTCCGCCGGGAAGTACCCGTGGCGTGTGCCGACGATGTTGCAGCCGGGGTGCTTTAGTCTCAGGGCCTCAGCAGCCATCTCGGCGACCCCGGCCGCAGCTCCCAAAAAGAAAATGCGGTATCCGTGGTCGGCGCTTCGCGCGCACAAAGCGTCCACCAAGTCGACCCCGCTCACTCTCTCGACGATCGGCATCCCTTTTCTTCGGGCGGCCCACCGAATGCCGGCGGAGTCTGCTGTCACCAGGTCCGCCCTCAGCAAGACCTCCCTGAACTCCGGGTCAGACTGGGCGGCAATGATCGCGCTGGAGTCGGCCGTCACGGCGTTCCGAGGGGTCTTCTCGCGTACGAACCGATCGATGACTTCCAGCGTCTGGTCGAAGGTGAACCGATCTACCGGAATCCCCAGGATATCCACTCGGTCTTGCGCTTGCTCGGTGGCTACCGATGCCATGATGTTGCTTGCTGTCAAGTCTACCTGCTGGCGTTCCGTTCCCCTGCGTCCGAAGCGAAAGTGCCCTCCGCAGGTTCAACCCTATACGGGTTTTTCCAGTATTTCAACATATATTCGGACGATTCCGGGCCGTAGATTTGCTATCCTATGATCCTGCTTAGTTGGTCCAGACTCACAGAGCACATTTCGGCTCCCCACAAGGGGGCGACCTTGGAGAATTGAATGAAAAAGGCATTTACGCTCATCGAACTCTTGGTTGTGATCGCCATCATCGCCATTCTCGCAGCCATCCTCTTCCCGGTCTTCGCCCAAGCGAAGGAATCGGCGAAGAGAGCTAGCTGCTTGGCGAACCAGAAGCAAATCGCCCTGGCCGGCATCATGTACTCGTCCGACTTCGACGACTACTTCGCGCTCAGCGCCTACTTCGTCGCGCCCTATGGCGGGGACCCTCGATACCGGATCTTCTCGGTGTATGACGCCTTGCAGCCGTACATCAAGAACACGGGAATCTTCCAGTGCCCGTCCCTGACCCCAGGCATCGACTGGAAGAACCGAGTGGAGACCGCTCCCCCAGCCGCGGGCGCGCTGACCACAGCGGGCACGTTCCAGTTCACGGGCTTCGTCCCGAACTTGGGCGTGTTTGGGGAGAACTTCTGCTCGGCGCCGATCGCCGCCCTGCGAAAGTACACGCCTTCGACTCCGCAATCCGGTCTCCCCGACCCCGTCGGCACCATCCTCTTCTTCGATGGCTACATGAAGAAGAACGCGCCGCTCGAGTATTACAACTTCATGGGCATGGCGCGGCACGCCGAGGGAGTCGTGGTGAACTTCGCCGACGGCCACTCGCACTTCTATCGCTTCAACGGGATCCCGACCGGCGGCAGCACCACCGGCATCGCGACCGCCCAGCGCCCCACCTACTACTCATGGACCGGGCCTTATGTGAGGACCGAGCAAGAAATGGACGCGCTGACCCCGTCGCCCACCAACACCTACAATGACTTCCACGGTGTTCCGGGGACTCCGATCACCGACTCCGAAGACTACGCCTGCAACTAAACGGGCGGCCAACGAAGATCGAGCGCAAGCGGTTCGCCGTCTGCGCTCGTTCCCGTTTCTGGTGGACTCGTCGGCGGCGAATCGAGCCTAACTTCGGATATGATGGGTCCAGTGATTGCGACCGCCAACGATGCGCCCTCGACGATTCTGCTCCGAGTGTTGCGCCAAGATCGCCAGGGCGCGGAGTCCTATTGGGAAGAGTTCGAGATTCCCTATCGGCCCCAACTCAACGTGATCTCGACGCTCATGGAGGTCCGGAAGCGTCCCGTCAACGCCCAAGGCAAGTTCGTGCGCCCGCCCGCATGGGAAGCTGCCTGCCTCGAAGAGGTTTGCGGCTCTTGTACGATGAACATCAACGGGCGCGTCCGTCAAGCGTGTACGGCGCTGATCGACGATGTCGGTGAGAGGAAGGGTTCGCAGATGGTCGTCGAGCTTGAGGCGATGCGGAAGTTTCGCCTCGTGCGCGACCTCATCGTTGACCGCTCGTCAATGTTCGAATCCCTCAAGAAGATCAAGGGATGGGTACCGATCGACGGGTCGTATGACTTGGGCATGGCGCAGCCGCAAGACGACCACATTCGGCAACTTCGGTATTCGCTCAGCCGGTGCATGACGTGCGGGTGCTGCTTGGAAGCCTGTCCGCAGGTGAGCGAGCGATCGAAGTTCGTCGGGCCGGCAGCGATCGGCCAGACGTTGCTCTTCAACCTTCACCCGGTCGGTAAGGCCCTGGAATCCGAGAGGCTCGAGTTCATGGAGAGTGAGGCTGGAATCACGAACTGCGGCAACGCCCAGAACTGCGTCAAGGTTTGTCCCAAAGGGGTGCCCTTGACCCACGCGATCGCCGATCTCAATCGGGAAGCGACTCGCCACTCGCTTGGGAAGTGGTTCAGGTCCGGACCGCACGGGTAGAGACCCGATTCGGGAACCCTGATCGTAGAAACTCCTTATGGCAATAGTGATGGACTCGATTCGGACCCGTTGCTTCGCTGTGAAGCCGCTTCTCGTACTGTTTGGGGGGCTGCTGGCGGCGCTTTCATGGGCGCAGGAGCCTCCTCAGGTCGTTCTCAACTTGCCCGGTAAGGCGAAGGAAGGCGAGGTGGTTCGCGGCGTCGTCGCCGTGACCTTCGCGCCGCACATGCACGGCTATCAAAACCCCCCGAGCGAAGACTGGATGATCCCTGTCCGCGTCGCCGTCACAACGCCTAAAGTCGAGCTTTCAAAGGTCAGCTATCCCAGAGGGCAACTCAAGGTGATTGGGGGAATCGACACCCCCGCGTTCGTTTACGATGGCGCGATCCAGATTCCGGTCGAATTCAAGCTCCCTTCGGGCTCGGGCAAACGCGAGATCGCGATCGATTTTCACTATCAGCAGTGCGACGAGAACAACTGCTTTCCTCCGGACGTGGTGTCGGCAAGGGGCCTGGTACTGGTGGAGGCGCCTTCCAAGCCGCCCCTCGACAACGGCAAACCCCCAGTCGACCCCCCCGTACCCGACGCAACGGCCCCGACAGGGACTACCGATCCCCCAGACCCTACGGGAGTTGATGAGCGTTCCGAGCCGACCGTCGTACCGCCGAGCGGGAGCGCCCCGACTGCCACGACGGACGTACCGAGTCCGCCCGATTCCCAGCCCGCGTCGCAACCTGCCGAGTCGGGCCTTGCCGCGCTGGTCGGGCAGAGCATTCGAAGTGGCAACTACGTCGTTCTCGTGCTCGTTCTCTTGCTGATCGGCCTTGCGATCAACCTGACGCCGTGCGTGTATCCGATGATCCCGGTGACCCTCTCGTTCTTTGCCAGCCAAGCGCCGGAAGGGCGGTCCGGACGGGTCTGGCTGGGGGTGATGTACGTTCTGGGAATCGGCTTCACCTACGGTCTGGCGGGGGGAATCGCTGCGGGGGTGGGCGCGGCGTTTGGGCAGTTGTTCACAATGCCTTGGTTCAACTTCGCGTTGGGCTTGCTGCTCATCGGGCTGGCGCTCTCGATGTTCGACCTCTACCAGATTCGACTGCCTGGCTTCATCTCGAACGCGCTCGGAGCGAGAAGCGGCGCAGTCGGCGCGCTGATCATGGGGCTCTTGATTGGAGTTGCCGCCGCGCCTTGCGCCGGTCCGCTCATTTTCGCGGTTTTTGCGGAGGCGGCAAAACTCAAGAGCATTCCTCTGGGGGTGACGATGTTCGGCGCGGTGGGGATCGGGCTTGGGCTCCCCTACCTGGTGCTTGCTTCGCTCTCGGTTGGCGCGAAGGCACTGCCCAAAGCAGGCGGATGGATGAAGACCGCCAAGGCCGTTCTGGGGCTTCTCGTGATCGGGTTCGGGCTCAACTACCTGCTAATGGCGGTCAATCGCTCGCTGCCTGAGTTCGCCGAATACTGGATATGGATCGCGTTCTTCATCGGCAGTTCGCTGTATCTGTTCCTTTTCGAGAACGCGGGCGCGACTCGCGCGATTCTGGCCATCAAGGGCGTGACGATCCTCGTTCTTGGGGGGATGGCGGGAATGTACTACGAGCAGTTGCAGACCGCGCTCAAAGAGAAGGAGCTTGCAGTCCTTGGCGGTGATTCTGGGGCGACGCGAATCCAATGGATCCCGTTTTCGGACCAGGCGTTTGAAGACGCGAAAGCCTCCGGCAAGGTCATTGTCGTCGATGGCACGGCCGATTGGTGCGCGGAGTGTAAGGTGATCGAGAAGAACGTGCTCGACAAGCCGGAGACGATCGTGGCGATGCGTGACGTGGTGGCGATCAAAGTCGATTGGAGCACGGGCGTCGATCCGGAGTATCAGCGCAGAACGAAAGAGCTGTTCGGGATCGTCGGACTGCCGCACTTGGTCGTTCACAAGCCTGGCGGGCAGCAAAGCCGCGTGTTCACCCACCTTTCCACTCCCAAGGAACTCATCGATGCGATCAAGGAGGCGCAGGGCAGCGAGTGAAGACCTTTCGCCTCAACGACTTCGAAGTCGGGGGCCAGAGTCTTTGCGTGATCGCGGGGCCCTGCCTTGCTGAATCGGACGACCTGTGTTTGCGGGTCGCCGAGGAAATAGTCCGCCATTGCGCCGACCTAGGCTTTCCCTTCATCTTCAAGGCCTCGTTCGACAAAGCCAACCGCTCGTCGGTCGCGACGGGTCGGGGAGATGGCCTTGCTGCGGGTTTGAGGCGTCTGGAGAAGGTAAAGAAGGCGTTCGGCGTGCCGGTCACGACCGACATCCATTGGCCCGAACAGGCGCGCGAGGTCGCTGAAGGGGTGGACTTGTTGCAGATTCCGGCGTTTCTGTGCAGGCAGTCCGACCTCCTTCAGGCCGCCGCCGAGACCGGGCGGCCGGTCAACGTCAAGAAGGGGCAGTTCCTCGCCCCTTGGGACGCCAAGAACATCGTGGACAAGCTCGACCACTTCGGAGCGTCAGGCGTCCTTCTCACCGAGCGCGGCACGTCGTTTGGGTACAACATGCTGGTCGTGGACATGCCTGGCCTGGAAGTAATGAGGGGGATGGGGGTTCCGGTTTGCTTCGATGCGACCCACTCCGCACAGCGCCCCGGAGCCTCAGGCCAGGAGACCGGCGGGGTGCGGGAGTCGATTCCGGCGATGGCTCGCGCCGCAGTGGCCGTGGGAATCGATGCGATCTTCCTCGAAGTTCATCCCGATCCGTCGACGGCGCTTTCGGATAGGGCAACTCAGTGGCCGCTGGACCAGATTCGACCCTTGCTCGAACAAATCGCGGCCGTGGACCGTGCAGTCAGAGCCTTGTGAGGACTTTTCGGGGGCCTCGCAGACATACTCCGCGGTTCGTGACTCTCATCACCTAGCAATCCTGCTAGTTTTCCAATGGGGGCCGAGTACGCCGCCTTAGAATGCCTCACAATAAGCGCGGAGGGTTCTTCATGAGGTTTCGTCTGCTATCTCTTGCTATTGGCTGCGCTGTTTCTGGGTTTGCGCTCGCCCAATCCATCGACCCCTTTTATTCGGGGGATTACTCGTTCACTGATCTGGGTTCGGTTGCCGGTGTGCCGTCGAATTACGGGGGGCTCACCCTTCTCGCCGGAAATCCCAACAAGCTGCTGCTCGGCGGTAACGCGAATAACGCCGCTGGCATGTTGTACGTGGTCGATGTCGTAAGGGACGTCGATGGCCACATCGTTGGGTTCTCGGGGCCGGCTACGCCTTATGCCGACGCTCCCTACAACGACGGCGGGGTTACCTACGGTCCGAACGGCGTTCTCTATGCCTCGCGCTGGCCCGTCAACGAACTCGGGATGTATCTTCCCGGCAGCACGACACCGGATAAAGTCGTCGATCTGGCGGCTCTCGGAGTTGCCCAATCGCACTCGGCGCTCGTGTGGGGGCCCGGCGCAAGACCGTACACGAACCGTCTCAAGCTCAGCAGTTGGTCAGGAGGCCAGTTCTACGACGCCACCTATACGTTCGACGCTTTCGGAATGGTAGACATCCTCTCGGTCACGCAAACGGCGACGCTGACGGGCGGTCCGGAGGGCATCGTGTATGTGCCCTATGGCTCGGCGCTGTTCGGCGACTCCATGCTCGTTTCGGAGTATTCCGCGGGCAATATCGCCTCGTACGACGTCGATGCCAACGGCGACCCGATCGTAGCCACCCGAAAGACGTTCATGAGCGGGCTAACTGGGGCTGAAGGAGCGTTCGTTGATGAACTCACGGGCGACTTTCTGTTCTCGACCTTTGGAGGCGGCGACCGGATCATCCGAGTTTCCGGGTTCGCTGCGATCCCTGAGCCTGCGACCATGATCGGCCTCGGCCTAGGGTTTGCGGCGCTCGCTTCCCGCAGACGAAAGAACCGCTAGGCTCGGTCGGTTCGACGAACGGGGCCGGGAGCGTTCTCGGCCCCGTTCCCGTTTGTGGGGCTTACGTCTGTCGCCCCATCGGACCGCGGACCTACTCGCTCATGGGTTCATCCATTTGATGCTGTGCTGGATGCCGAATCCGGACAGAAATGCGAGGTCATCATGATCGCCCATCGGCTCGCGATCGATCCCCGACCCACGGTAGCCCACGTGAAGGTTGTTGTCCGTCACTCCTTGGCCCCCATCGACCCAGCGATAGGCGTACAGAATCTCGCCTTCCCACCAGGCTGCAGCAATCGAAGACCTCGACTGCGTCCATTCGTCGTAGTATCGCTTGACGAGCCAGCCGCCGAAGGCCGTCTTGTCCGCGACCTGCATCGCCACATAGCCACAGGCCCAAGGGCTGTCCGCGCCCCGCAAGCCGACCGAAAAGAAGAGCACTCGCCCCGACTCGCCCGCATTCGGAGAAGCGTCGAACAACAGTGTGCAGCGGGCGTTTCCGGCCGCGCGTCCTTCTGCCCCTCCGACCCATTCAAGCTCTCCGACTTGGGCCAGACCTTCGGGACGGAGGTCGTATCGGCGAATCTGCCACCTGGACTTGCGCTCAGCGTCCTGATCTTGCGCCAAGCCGACGACGAGTTCGTTTCGTAGGGGGTCCTCGACGAGTCCCGGCGCAATTGTCGACTTCAAGCCGAGCGATTTCGTCGGCGGTAATGCGTAATCGCCCCGCAGCGGCCGATCGGGAAGCTCGATGTATTGCACCTCTTGGGTGATCGGGCTCCACAAAAACACGATGGGCCTTCCCCGAAACCTGCCGACCGTCGGAACGAGCCGCTTGTCAAGGTTCAGAACTCTTCGGTGCCGAAGGATGAGCGTGCCGTCCTTGATTGCGGCCGTTCGCAGGGCGACCCCGAGCGGCGTCTGGTAGACGAAGAGCAGTTCCTCGCCCCATTCGGCCCCGACAGGATCGCCAATCACATCCTCCGACTCGATCGTCCATTCTTGGCTCCACTTCGTCGGGCTCTCCAAACGCCGCAAATAGAGGCCGCCGGGACGCACCTCAGAAATGTCCGGCGACTTGGGCGGATCGGCGTTCTTAGCATGACGAGCCGAGAGGAGGTAGGCGCTTCCCTTGGCCACGATCCACCAAGGAGCGGCCATCGTCTTGCCCACGGTGTCCCGAAGTCCGGCACTGGTCGAGTAAGCGTAGTTGATGTCGGCCTGAATGTGTTTTTCACCGAAGGCCCCGTTCCAGTTCCAGTCGATGAGCGTCGTCGAACCGTTCTCCTTGAGTCGGTATCGGTATGGCCCCTTTTCGAGGAACCTGACCTTCTCATAGGGGAGCGGGAGTTCCTCGTCCAAATCGCCCTCGCGCAGTTCGAGCCCTCTGAACTCGCCAAAACTGAAGCCGATCTTGAGGGGGTCGTCTTCCAGAGAATACGAGTACGCGTAGTTCATAAGGCTTCGGTAGATGGGGCAATGGCTGGGACGCCAGAACCCCTGGTGATCGAGTCCGATCTGGTGGCCCAACTCGTGAACGAAGGTGGCGAACAAGGTGTTCTTTCCGCCCCCGGAACCGCCCCCATCGCCGAGCTGATCCGCTTGGCCTCCGCCATAGGGGTTGAGTTGCATCCAATGCGCCATTCCGCGCCAGTTCGGCGGCAGGTATTTGTCTCGGAGCGATTGCCACGGCAATTTCTGGTCGTCCTTTTCGAGAACGTTGATCCAAATGGGGTGCAGCTTCCAGCCCTTCTTTTGGTTCTTGTTGGTCGCAGGTAGGCTCGCGAAGTACTCCACCGCCCGCTGGATTTCGCTCTTGGCCAGCCCTTCGTCGAGGTTGTCGAAGCGGGAGAGCATACAAACGATGTCGACTTGCAGCGGGTCGCAACCAAGCGCTTTGAAGTCGAGCCCGCGATGCGATCGGATTTCCCAGCCATCGAGAAGCCCGTCCCGATCCGTGTCGGGATCGAAGGGATCGGTTCCGAGGGCCATCTCCCGTTCGTTAGGGATGCCGTCGCAGTCTGAGTCCTTCTCGCCGGGGGATATCCTTCGGTACACCACGACGGCAAACGCCGTGTGCGGCTCAACGCCGTAGCGGTACTCCACTAAGTCGTCGTCGCCATCGGCATCCATGTCGGCGAAAAAGTAGTGGGAAGGCGACAAAGGCAGGTTCGAAACGAGGGGGATCGGCTGGCCGGCGTCGGGCTTACTCGAATCGAAGACGCTTCCCCCGATCGCGGCGAGCTTGCCCTGCGCCGTAGGTCTTCCCGTCGCCGGGACCGGATTCAATTTCGCCAGCTCACGACCTTCGTACCGGAGTGTCCCGCCAAGCTCCAGCAACCAGCCCGGCCGGAACGCCCCATTGCCCCCTGGTGGAGCTTCGCTGGGGCCCGCGATCCAGAGGCACTGGGGAAGACGAACCCGATCGACCTTTCGATCTTTGAGCCGGATGGTGAAGCCTTCTTCCGCCCCGCGCGAACGGACCAACAGGACCTCGCCCGCCTGCAGCCAGCTCATGTCAGGGCTGCTTACGTTCTTCGGCAGCGAAGCCCAAGGTGCGCTGCTCCTGAACTTCCGATCTCCAAAATCGCTTGCCAATACGAGTTCTGATCCGTCGAACAGCCCCAGCACATCGGCCTTCCCGTCGCCGTCGAAGTCCCCCGATACCGCCGCTTGGCAGTTCTTCCCCCAACCGGTCCTGGCTTGGAACCCAAAGCTCGGCTTCTGGCCCTCCACATTGAGAGACACGTCGATGATGCAGTCTCCCTCTGGATAGACGCAGATGAGATCCGCAAGCCCGTCGGCGTTCACGTCTCCGACGAGCGGAATCCTGGGTGGGGCGGCGAAATTCAGCGCCCACGGAACCGCAGGCGCAAATACCGAGGCGGTCGGCGTGACCCAACCGATCGCAAGGCAGAAGTAGGCCAACATGCGCACCAGTTTACAAAACCGAAGTCGCAGCAATACCGTACGAAAACGAAAACCCCAGGCGGCGCTCGGTCCGAAAACCCCTACTTGAGGTTCTGCAGCATCCATTCCCGGTTGTTGGGGACCATTGCGGGATGCCAATCGTGGCCAATCTCATATCGGATGAGGTTCTTGGGTCCAGGCAAGGCGTCGAAGGTGGCCCTCACGCACTCAGGACGAACGGAAGGGTCCTTCAGGCCCATAGACACCTGCGTCGGCACGCGGCAAAACGTGGCCATATTCACCGTGTCGTAGTAGGAAAGCGTGTGAAGGATTCGCTCCTTACCGAGCGGAATCCCTTCGGCGAAGTCGAGAAGCTCCTTCAGTGGGTAACGATGGACCGGCTTGGAGAGTGTATGACGGATCGCCGAAAGGAACGGCATATCGGCGCAGACGACCTTCACGATCGGGCACAGCGCCCCGAGCCAGATGCTCATCCCGCCACCTTGGCTCATTCCCGCCGCAGCGATTCGGTCTTCGTCGACTTCAGGCTGCGCCTGGAACACCTTGGCAGCGAGGTAAGCGTTCTGAATCATCCGCCTGAAAACCCAGGTTCTGGGCTCTTCGGCCCCTTCGGCGAAGTAGCCCCGCGACACCTTGTACTCCTCCCGGTGAAAGGCGTCGTGGCCGTGGAAGTTGAAGCTGAGGCTGGCCATTCCTTGCCGGGTTCCGAATCCGTTGGGCAGCACCGACTCCCGGCCGTACGGCGCGAGCCACAAAAAGGAAGGGCACCTGCGAACTCCTGGGGGAAACGCAAACCACCCCGACACGCTTTGGCCAAACATCCCTCGAAAGGCGATCCGCTCGACGTGGTGCGTGGGGTGCTGCAAGTCCGACTGGAACGAGCGATGAAAGTCCAACGGCTCGGCCGCTGCTTCTTGGATCGCTTCGTCCCAGAACGCCTCGAAGTCGTCCGGAACGTAGGGTTCGAAAAGCCTCATGCGCCGAGTGCGCGCTCGTGTGATTCGACGTGCAGGCCAGTGGTCATTAGCCAAGCGATCGCCCGTTGAATCTCTTCAATCGGCCCATCGAGTTCGACCAGCGCCCAAGCGCGGTCCTCGTCGATGCTGGCCCGCTTAACATTGACGACAACGTTGAAATCTCGGGCCAGCCGCCAAATCCAGGGCTGGCGTGCCGCCGAATTGGCGGCGACGAGGGTGACATCGACTTTGGCAACCATGACTTTCCGCCGGGATTGTACCGAACCGGGGCAGCGCCAGGGCGTCCCGTTCGCTACGAACTTTCGCCGACCGGACGTATAATGAATCTGGAACTCCCCAAAGCGAGAGAGACATCATGAGCCAGCGAGTCTACGTTTTCGACACTACCCTACGGGATGGCGAGCAGAGTCCCGGGGTGCGACTCTCCACCGTCGAAAAGCTGGAGATCGGCCGGCAACTCGTGCGACTCGGAGTCGACGTCATCGAAGCAGGGTTCCCCATCAGTTCCCCGGGCGACTTCGAGGCGTGCCAAACCCTCGCCTGTGAGCTCAAGGGGGTAACGATTTGCGGCCTGACCCGTGCGCGAGACAGGGACATCGAGGTAGCGGGCGAAGCGCTGAAAGGTGCGGAAAGGCCACGCATCCATACCGGGCTCGGAGTCTCCGACAACCATCTTCAATTCAAGCTAAAGATGAGCCGAGACGAGGCCCTTGAAGCCGGGGTGCAGGCCGTCAAGCTCGCGCGCCAATTCGCCGACGACGTGGAGTACTTCATGGAGGATTCAGGCCGAGCCGATCGCGACTATGTCTATCGCGTCGTCGAAAACGTCATCGCAGCGGGAGCGACGGTCGTCAATGTTCCCGACACCACCGGCTACACCTATCCCGAGGAGTACCGCTCACTGATCCAGGGCATCATCGAAAACGTCCCCAACAGCGACAATGCGATCTTCTCGTGCCATTGCCACAACGACCTCGGAATGGCGACCGCCAACACCCTCGGCGGCGTTCTCGGCGGCGCGAGGCAGGTCGAGGTGACGGTCAACGGCATCGGCGAGCGGGCTGGAAACACCTCGCTCGAAGAGGTCGTGATGGCGCTCGTGATCCGCAAGGACTACTTCGACTGCGAGACCGGCATCGATTCACGGCTGCTCCTCGACACCTCCAAGCTCGTCTCCCGACTGACCGGGATGATGGTTCAGCGCAACAAGGCGGTAGTCGGCGCGAACGCTTACGCTCACTCGAGCGGGATTCACCAAGACGGGGTTCTAAAGGAGCGGACCACCTACGAGATCATCGATCCCCACCTCGTCGGCGCGGAAAAGAGCGAGATCATCCTGACGGCGCGGTCGGGTCGCCACGGCCTCAAGCATCGGCTCGCGGAGATGGGGTTCAGCTTCAGCGAGAGCCGCTTCGAGGACATCTACGAAGAGTTCCTCAAGGTAGCGGACGAGAAGAAAGAGGTCACGTCCGAGGACTTGCAGGAACTCGTAGGGGCGAGCTAGGAGCCTGCTATAAAATGTCCCCAGAGGGGTGGCGATCTGGCTCGGCAGGGAGGCTGGGTGACCCGGACGGGCGAGTGGTTCGTGCCGTTTGTCCGGGAAAGTCAGGAATCCTATCGTCGAAGACGAATGGTGGACGGTGAGTGGAGTTCTCGGTGCGACCCAATCTGGGTGCCACCCCAAACTTGCTTTGGGGTGATGCTCGCCCGCATCCTCGCGTGACCCTGCATCCGGGAGGCTAGGGAGTCCCATCGCCGGGTGCCCCGGTCTGACTCGCAGAGCGGGCCAAGATGTCTAAAGCCGAGTGAAGCGGGGCTCCGTGCGACCCAATCTGGGTGCCACCCCAAACTTGCTTTGGGGTGCTGGCCGCCGGTGGGAACGGGGCTTGTTTCGGGGCTGCTCTAGGGGTCGGCCCCGGCCACAGGTTCTCGAAGTTGAGAGTCGCGACCTTACAGGCCGCTTTCATCTTGGGGGCCGGTTTCCACCAGGGCGTTGCCCTTCGCTCGAACCTCTCGGCCCGTTGGGCCTGCCGAACCACCGACGTCCACCTTACGAAGGAGTTCGGTGCGGTTCCCTAGGCCTGAAAGACCGCAAGCCTAAAGCGAAGGCCGAGGGCCTGGAACCCGTGCCACCCGGCCAGATTTCCTGGGCCTGTAGGGCCGAAACTCTCCGAGCAACGGACAACTTGGCCCGGCCAGATTCCCGAGGCCTGAAAGGCCGCAAGCCTATAGCGAAGGTCGAAGACCTGGTACCCGCGCCACCCTATTGATCCAGTAGGCCTGAAAGGCCGCAAGCCTATAGCGAAGGCCGAAGACCTGGTACCCGTGCCATCCGGCCAGATTTCCTATACCTGTAGGGCCGAGACTCCGAATCCCGTCGTCGGAATCGCAGGAGAGACGCTTACGGGAAAGGCCCCCGATTCGCTCTCCTGCTTCAAAAAAGCAAAACCTCTCCCGATGCCTCCCTCTATTGAGTGCGGGAAGCTTGCTTCGCGCCTTCAACCCTTGCCCCAGAGCACCCCAACAACGAGTTTGGGGAGTCACCCGTGCAAAGCCACCCAATCGCTTTCAACAGTCCGACCCGGAGCACCCCAAAACAAGTTTGGGGTGGCACCCGTGTAAACCCAGCCAATCGTTTTCAACCCCAGCCCCAGAGCACACCAAAGCGAGTTTGGGGTGGCACCCGTGGGAAGTAGCCTTGCCCCAAGGGATTGCGAGCCGCCGAAAACATAGATGAGTCCCGGCGACTCCCTCTGCGAGGGCAAAGGCGACATCGGGTTCGGCCACGCCCTCTGGACTATACTCTCGCGTATGCGGAGCTGGCTGATGAAGTCCGAACCGGACTGTTACGGCATCGACGACTTGGAGCGCGAAGGAGTCGGGATGTGGGAGGGCTGCCGCAATTACACCGTGCGCAACTTCCTTAGGGACTCGATGGCCGTGGGCGACCGGGCGTTTTTCTATCACTCGAACGCTGCGCCTACGGGGATCGTGGGTTGGATGGAAGTCGCGTCGGAGGCCTACCCCGACCCGACCCAGTTTGACCCGAAAAGTGAATACTTCGACCCGAAGGCCACTCCTGAGAGCCCGCGTTGGTACGCTCGGGACATGCGCTTTCGGGAGCGTTTCCGCGGAGTCGTTACCTTGGCTCAACTCAAGGCGACGCCAGGGCTAGAAGACATGGCCGTCACCAAGAAAGGCCAGATGCTCAGCATCACGCCGGTCACCGATGCCGAGTGGGAGATCGTGATGGGACTCGCGAGCGGTTGATTAGCGGTCGAGCAGCACCGCCACACCCGGAAGCTCCTTGCCCTCAAGGAACTCTAGGCTCGCTCCTCCACCCGTGCTGACGTGGGAGACCTTGTCGGCGTACCCAAATGCCTCGATGGCGGCCGCTGAGTCGCCTCCGCCCACGATCGTTACCCCTTTGCAAGACGCCATGCCTTTGGCGACCGACCGTGTTCCTTCGGCAAAGGGTTCGAGTTCGAATACCCCCATGGGGCCGTTCCACAGAACCGTTGCGGCATCGGAAGCCAGGTCGGCGAAGGCCCGCGCGCTTTCAGGGCCGAGGTCGAGTCCGAACTGGTCCGGGGGAATCGAGTCGGCGGAAACGACGGTAGCGGGCGCCTCGGCTGTGATTTCGGGGGCGACAACGACGTCCGTTGGAAGGACGAGACGGTCGCCGGCTCGCTGAATCACCCCTTTTGCGAACTCGAGATTCGCCTCGTCGAGCAGCGAGCGTCCGATCTCGTACCCCTTTGCCTTGAGAAACGTGAAAGCCATCCCACCTCCGAGGAGGAGTTGATCGACCTTGCCGAGGAGCGACTCGATGACGAGGATTTTGTCGCTCACTTTCGCGCCCCCCAGAATCGCCACAAAAGGCCTGCTGGGGCTTTCGAGCATGGCCCCCAAGAACTCGATCTCTTTCTCCATGAGGAAGCCGGCGACGGCGGGAAGGTAGCGCGCGATCCCCTCGGTCGAGGCGTGCGCCCGGTGAGCCGTGCCGAACGCATCGTTCACGTAAACCTCCGCCAGTCCTGCCAGCGACTTTGCGAATGTGGGGTCGTTCGCCTCCTCTTCCGGGTGAAACCGAAGGTTCTCGAGCAGTACGATCTCGCCAGGCCGGAGGGCGGAGGCCGCACTTTCGACCTGATTTCCCACACAGTCCGGCAGCAGTTCGACGGGCCGCTCCAGCAGTTCGGAGAGCCTTTTTGCGATAGGGCCGAGCGAGTACTTCGGGTTCGGAGCGCCCTTAGGCCGACCGAAGTGGCTCGCCGCAATCACCGAGGCTCCTGACTCAAGCAGGTATCGAATCGTGGGGAGCGCGGAACGGATTCGGCGGTCGTCCGTGATTTCGCCGTCCTCAAGGGGAACGTTGAAATCACAGCGCACAAACACCCTCTTGCCCGTAACCTCGACGTCCCGGACGGTCTTTTTTTGAAACGGCATGTCAGCTTCAATTGTACCGGGATGACCTGCGCGAAGCAGCTTTCCGAAGGGAACGGCCTTGGAGTGGACGAAAGTACGGCCCGCCTTAGCGAAGCCGGGAGCGGGGTCGAGGGGGCAAAGAACCTGTTCATTTTGAGAAAAACAGTGCTATATTGGAATTGGAGAGTAGGCTCTCTGGAGAGGTACCCATTCATGAACCATCGAAAATCCCGAGCATTTACGCTCATCGAACTTCTGGTAGTCATCGCTATCATCGCCATTCTCGCGGCCATCCTGTTCCCTGTGTTTGCGCAGGCGAAGGAGCAGGCCAAGAAGACCACGTCGATCTCGAACATGAAGCAACTGCTGCTGGCGGCGATCATGTACATGACCGACGCTGACGACAAGCATCATCGGATCCGGAACGGTTATCAGACCTATGTTCCGCCAGTCGGAGACCCGAACTGGGCGATCGGCGCCGAGGACATGCTGGTCCCGTATATCAAGAACTCCGGTTTGTTCAAGAACCCGAGCGACCCCATCGAGCGCGACGACTGCGACGCGACCTATGGATTCCCGATCAGCTACTCCTGGACGCACTATCAGTCGGGGACCTGGGAGGACAGCGCGACGTTCGGCGTCCACGCTTTTTACAACACCCAGGACTCTCGGCCCGAAGCGGCCATCGGCAAGCCCGCGCAGACGATCATCCTTTACGACCTCTGGACGACGGCCTCGTACAGCGAGGGTTATTCCTACTGGCGTTGGGATAACACGGGAATCGCGGTCGGAATCCCGCTCCACCCACAGCAACTTTCGTTCACTTGGTGTTCGGCCAAGCCGGGCGCGGCGAGAATGTCGATCGGTAGCCACAACAGCAACAGCAACTGGGGCTTCGACGATGGGCACGTCGCAACCATGAGGCGAGAGCAGATCATGCATCGACCGTGGGATGCGACCGCCATCGCCAACCGCGAGCGGAACCTTCTGCACTGGAACGAGGAATTCAAGAAGTAGATGTCTAAGGCAGATTCATCGGACCTTCTGAAGATCGTGGGATTGGTCGTGGTGATCGTCGCCGCGGTCGTATTCCTCGTGTTCTACGTGTTCAAGGCATCAGGCGGTCAGACCGAGGTCGTCGGCACGATCGAAATGGGTGGCAAGGACGCGGAAACTCGCGTTGCGCCCAACGAGCGTGGAGCGGCCCCAGAGACCTTCGATCCTCAGATGCAGCAGGAGCAGGGGGGCGGAGGCCGAGGCAACTAGGCCCCTGATTTCCCCAGCCACGCCGGATCGGCGTCTCCTCACCTAGGGGTCGCCGATCCTTGCTTTTCTGGTCCCCCTTCTCGGGCCTATCCAAACCTACCGGATATGTAATCCTCGGTTTCCTTCTTTTGCGGAAAGAGGAAGAGGTCTTGCGTCGAATTGACCTCGACGAGCTTGCCCATCATGAAGAACCCCGTAATGTCGCTGGCGCGCTGCGCCTGCTGCATGTTGTGGGTCACGATGATGATGGTGTACTGCTGCTTCAACTCGAAAATGAGGTCCTCGATGCGGGCGGTGGCGATGGGGTCGAGCGCCGAACACGGCTCGTCCATCAGGATGATCTCCGGGTCTACCGAAAGCGTTCGGGCGATGCAGAGTCGCTGCTGCTGGCCACCAGAGAGCGCGAGCGCGTTGTCGAACTGCTTGTCCTTGACTTCGTCCCAAAGGGCGGCCTTGCGGAGGCACGTTTCCACGACGCCCTCCAACTCGTCCCGCTTGCGGATGCCGTGGATGCGCGGGCCGTAAGCGATATTGTCGAAGATCGAAGTGGGGAAGGGGTTGGGCTTCTGAAACACCATCCCGACCGACTTGCGGAGCTCCACTGGATCGATGTCGGGGGCGTAAATGTCGTGTCCGTCGATCAGCACCTGCCCCTCGATTCGGGTGTTCTCGATCAGGTCGTTCATCCGGTTGAGGCATCTCAGAAACGTCGACTTCCCGCAACCCGAGGGGCCGATCAACGCCGTGACTTGGTTCGGCGGAATGTCGAGGGTGATCCCTTTGAGGGCCTGAAACGACCCATAGAAAAAGTCGACGCTACGCGCCGAAATCTTAGCCTCTGTGGCGGTCACGGGGGGCGTTTCAATCATCGACAGTGCCATCAACCTCCTGAGCTTACTCGGCCCAATTGTTGCGAAAAGGTTAAGGTGGACGCCTGCCGCAACGCGTGGTCGGCGAGCACGAGGTTGACCATCGCTTCGACCACGGGAACCGCCCTGGGCAATACGCAAGGGTCGTGCCTCCCTTTGCCCTTGAGAGTGGTGTTCTCCTTATGGATCGTGACGGTGTGCTGTTCCTTTAAGATGGTCGAGGTCGGCTTGAACGCGAGCCTCATGAGAATCGGCATCCCGTTGGAGATCCCGCCTTGGACTCCCCCGCTGAAATTGGTCGACGTGTAGACCCGCCTCTCGTCGTCGGCATAGAAGGGATCGTTGTGTTCGGAACCGCGCAGGTGCGTACCGGCGAAGCCCGAACCGATCTCAAAACCTTTGCAGGCGGGGATCGAAAGCGCCGCTTTGGCGAGGTCGCCTTCCAGCTTATCGAAAACCGGCTCTCCCCATCCTGCTGGGACGTGCTGGGCGACGCACCCCACGACTCCTCCCAGCGAGTCGCCTTCCTTCCGAGCGTGCTCGATAGCCTCGATCATCTGAAGGGCCGCGTCGGGGTCGGGGCAGCGAACGGGATTGGCTTCGATTTTGTCCCTCGTCAGGGTTAGGGGATCGACCTCAGACTCGATGCCGTAGACTTGGGATACCCACGCGATCACTTCGACGCCAAAGAGCGCGGAAAGCAGCTTGGCAGCCACCGCGCCTGCCGCGACCCGGCCGAGTGTTTCTCGTGCGGAAGCTCGGCCGCCTCCCGAAAGCGGAGGCACGCCGTACTTCTCGTGATAGGTGTAGTCGGCGTGGCTCGGACGGTACTTCTGGCGAAACTCATCGTAGTCTCTGGGCCGGGCATCTTCGTTTCGGACGACGATCGTGATCGGAGTGCCCACCGTAACGCCTGAGTCCACGCCGCTCAGGAGGGCTGCGACGTCAGGCTCCTTCCGCTGAGAAACGAGCGAGCTTTGGCCGGGCCTGCGCCGGTCCAGCTCCCTTTGGATGTCCGCCTCTGAAAGGGGAAGCCCGGCGGGGCACCCATCGATGACGACGCCGACTCCCACTCCGTGAGATTCGCCAAACGTCGTCACTCGGAAGAGCGTCCCGAAAGTGCTCGCCACGCAGGTGAGTGTACCTACGTGGCTTCTCGAATCCAGACCCTACCAGCGGGTGGTCACGGTGTAGGTCACCTTGATAACCTCCCCGGCCTTCAGGTTCACGACGTACTGCATCGTGTTCGCATCGAGCTTCTCGAAGGGCAGGGAGGTCTGGCCCACCGACCAGTCGCCATAGTGCCGTTCCAGGACGAAGACGGTCTCAGGAACCTCCTTGCGATTGCGAAGCTCGATCTGAAACGTCTGCTCGAACGCTCGCGTGCCCAGTTGCCGGAAGTTCAGCCGCTTGCGCTCGGCGACGACATCGAACGACTGCCCGACCACGAGCGACACCTTTTCATCCCGTGGCGTGTGCTGGATGCGGTCTTCACCCAGCATCTGAACCGAACCGGACTTGTCGCGCTGATACACCTTGACGTTGCCGGCCGGGAGCGCCATTCCCATTTGGTTGGCCTTCGTGTTTTCGAACTCCACTCGAACCTGAGGCTTCAGCACGCCCGTCCCGATTTCGCCCTCGTTCGGATAGTAGATTCCGTAGTTCCGAAGCGAATCGAGGATCAGCTTCTTGGTGTATTTGAGTCCGCTGGCTTCGAGCAACGAAAGCTGCTTGATTTCGTTGTTGCGGACGGTCGCAGGGCGCTGAAGCGTGTAAAGGTGATACTCGAACAGCGCCTCTTCTTGGAATCCCAGGTCCTGGCGTCTTGCCTCCGCAGCGCCTCCTCTCATGCCTGCGGTCGCGGGGGGACGAGGGCGGTTGACGTCGCCTGCGAGCAACTTGAGCGTCGCGTTTTCAAAGGTCGCACCCGAGTTGTTGGTCAGCGTCACCCATCCCTTCAGCCCGGCGAGCGACTCGTCCTCCAGAAGGAGAACGTAGTCGGCGTTCCAAGTCATGCCCCGCGTGAGGTAGCTGAGTTCGACGGTCGTAGCACCAGCTCGTTCGGCCATGAGGTCCCAAAGCAACGTGGGCTTGCTGATCATCCCTGAAGGGATCGAACTGACTTCGATTTCACCGCTTGGGTTCAGGAGGATGCGCCCGTCGGTGGTCTGGATGACCATGCCGTTCCAGGTCATCGAGCCCCCGCCCTGCTGGTTGCCGACGACCGCGGTCGGGGAACTAACGAGCGTTCCGGTTACGGTCTCCTTGACGCCGTTCGGCAACACGCGATGGAACTTGATCTGCTGTCCTACGGCCTTGTTCAGGATTGCCGTGGGGTTGATCAAGTCGTACTGGTAGTTCTGCTCGAGGACCTCGATGCCGCCCGAAAGCGAGCGGATGCCGACGCTGTTGGTTTCGATCTGCTGCGCCACGTCTTCGACCGAAATCGATTGTCTTCCATTCCGAAGCTGGAACGTACGGACTTCTTTCACAAGTGCGAAGCCCTGGTTGTAAATCGTGATCTGAGGCTGTGCCGAACCTTGGCTGAGCGCCAAGCCGACGGCCAGTGAAATGTACATGGGTTGTCCCTCCTAGCGGATTTCCATTGGTTTGGACGCTCCGGAGGGACCGGTGGTTTTACGGGCGAGCAATGGCTAAACGGGACTTGCGCTCCGAAGGGCCTGAAACGCGCGCTCGACGCCTTCTGCTTCTGATTCGGAAAGGGGAACCAGTGGCAAGCGTACGCGCCGGGTCCTGAACCCCAGCAGCGCAAGAGCATGTTTGACGGGCGTCGGATTGGGCGCGGCAAAGAGCGCATTGATGAGCGGAAGCAGTTCCTGGTGGAGCTGGGCGCTTTCGGCGACGCGCCCCCGGAGAAAGGACTCGATCATCCGAGCGATGCGGTCTCCCACGATGTGGCCAGCGACGCTTACCACGCCGTAACCGCCCACGCTGAGGATTGGAAGCGTGAGGCCATCGTCGCCACTGTACACACGAAAGCCCGACGGGACCCTCGCGCACACTTCACTGATCTGTCCGAGGTTGCCGCTCGCTTCCTTGACGGCGACGATGTTGGGCGTCTCAGCGAGCCGGAGCAGCGTCTCCGTCTCCAAGTTGATCGCGGATCGCGGCTGGATGTTGTAGAGAAGGATCGGCAGGGAAGTCGATTCGGCGATGGCGCGGAAGTGGGCTTCGAGACCGCGCTGTCCGGGCTTGTTGTAATAGGGATTGACCAGCATCAGCCCGTGCGCCCCCAGGTCCTCGCCCATTCTCGCTAGACGGATCGACTCCTCTGTGTTGTAGGTTCCCGCGCCGAACAGCACAGCCGCGCGACTGCCGACCTCTTCGAGTATCTCCGAGAGCAGTCCCCTTTTCTCGTCCGTCGAAAGCGTGGGCGACTCGCCTGTGGTGCCGCTTACGACGAGGCCGCTGTTCTTCTGCTCATCGACCACGTACGCTGCAATCCGGCGCGCCTCGGCGTAATCGACCTTGCCGTCGTCGTCGAACGGCGTTACGAGGGCCGTAAGCAAGCGGCCCCAATCCCTCGATGATTCAAACGTTCCCATGCGTTGCTTCTTCCCGTTTCTACCTGATCACGCTGTGGTCGAACGGGAACCGGCCTCCAGCGCGTGGCGCCTAATCTCTTCTACGACTTGGACGGGAGTCATGTCGGTTGAGTCGATGAGGATGGCGTCCGGAGCTACGGTGAGGGGTGAGGCGTCTCGTTCGGAATCCCGTTGGTCGCGCTCGACGATGGCTCGAAGCACCTCTTCGTAGGCAACCACCTGGTCCCGATTGCGAAGCTCGGCGTGTCTCCTCCTCGCCCGCTCTTCGGCCGTGGCGGTAAGAAACACCTTGAGGCAAGCGTGAGGAGCGATGACGGTCGTCGCGTCGCGGCCTTCAAGGACGCAGCCTCCTTTGGCGACGATTTGTTGTTGCAGCTTCACCAGAACCGCCCTCACGCCGGGATGCACGCTCACCGCGCTCGCCATGTCACCCACCTGAGGCTCCCGAATTGCCGTCGTCACTTCTTCGCCGTTCAAAAACACGCGTTGCGGGTCGCCGTCCGCAAACTCGATCTCGCATTCTTGAGCCAGAGCTTCGAGGGGCCCGGCGCTCTCGGAACTTAGGCCCCTACGAATCGCCAAGAGAGCCACGCAGCGATACATGGCGCCAGAGTCCAGGTATCGCAGGCCCATTTCCTTTGCGAGCATCTTGGTGACGGTGGACTTTCCTGCGCCGGCAGGTCCGTCGATGGCGATCACGTCGCAGGGCGACTTGGAACTCATGACTGCAATTTCCTTAGGTCGTCGAAGAATCCGGGGTAACTCGTCTCAATGGTCTCGGCGTTGCGGATGACGACTTCAGACTCGGCGAAGCCGGCAGCGATCGCAAAGGCCATCGCGATTCGGTGGTCACCTTCGGGGTCGATGACCGCGCCCGAGAGACTTACGGGTCCTTCAATGTCCAAGCCGTCGGGGTATTCCTCAACCTTTGCGCCCATCGCCCGCAGCCCCTCGGCCGACTTGCGAATCCGGTCGCTCTCCTTGACCCGCAACTCCTCGGCGTCGCGAATCGAACTGACGCCGTTCAGTTGGGTGGCGAGGACGGCGAGGACGGGGATTTCGTCAATGAGTCGGGGGACCAGGTGGCCGGACAGACGATATGGGCTGAGGGACTCTTTCCCTTCGACCCAGAGGTCGCCGACAGGCTCGCCGAGAGTGTCGCGAAGGTCGCGGACCTCATAGAGAGCCCCGATCTGGTCAAGAACATCGAGAAGCCCGGTCCGTGTCGGGTTGAGTCCGACGCCCTGAAGCAGCACTGCCGAACCCTCAAGGACGGCGGCAGCACAGGCAAAAAAGGCCGCGCTCGAAAAGTCGGCGGGAACCACGAACTCGAAGCCGGGAACTGGGGAGCCCCCCGTCACGCGCACCTTCGTCTCGGACTCACGCCGAACCGGCACCCCCAGCCCCGACAGCATCCGTTCGGTGTGGTCGCGGGTGGGTAGAGGCTCTTCCACCGAAGTAGAGTCTGAGGCCCGGAGCCCGGCCAAAAGCACACACGACTTCACCTGCGCGCTGGCGACCGGAGACCGGAAGTCGATGCCCTTCAGGTCGGCGCTGCCCATGATTCGAAGGGGCGGGGTGTCTCCCTCGACCCCGGCGCCCATCGCCCGAAGCGGGTCGGTGATTCTGCGCATCGGCCGCCTGGAGAGGGATTCATCGCCGACCATCACCGCTTCGAGGGGACGGCTCGCCACTAAACCTGCTAGGAGCCTCATCGTGGTGCCGCTATTGCCGCAGTCGAGAGGAGATTCGGGCTGCGACCAAACCGTCGGCGGATGGACGATCAAGCTGCCGCCCGCATCGGTTTCAAAGCCAACGCCAAGACATCTGAGGCAACCCAGGGTGCTCTTGCAGTCGAGCGAAAGCAAAGGTTTCTGAATGCGCGAGGGGCCCTCTGCGATTCCCCCGAGCAGCAAGGCGCGGTGAGTCAAGGACTTGTCGGAGGGGCAGCGCAGCTCACCTCGAATCGGACCCGAACGGCCAAGTGACAAGTCCATAGTGGGCTACCGGGGCCTGAGCGACTCTTCCAACCTGCTTCGAGCTTCGCGCATCTTAGAGGCGTAGGTGGCCAGATCGCCCTCCCTCAGCGCGGCCTCGGCTTCGTCCATGAGCTTCAGGACGTTTCGAATCTCGGAAAGGCCGGTCGTGTCGACCTGGGGTTCGGCAGGCTTGGACGGTTGTCCCTTGGGCTCCTCAGATGGGCGCTGCGTCTCGGCCGTTCCAAGAGCGGATGTATCGCCGAACAGCCTGGAGAAGGCTTCTTCGTAAGTGTTGCCCACGACGACCCGGCCCCTCACCGCGAGGATCACCTTCCGAAGCTGCGGAATCGGCTGAATCCCTGCGGATTTCGAGCGAAGGAAGAGCGGTTTGACGTAGAGGACGCTTTTACCGACCGGCATGACGATGAGGTTGCCGGGCACGATCTCGCTTTGCTCGGTATTCAGCAGCTTGTTGATGTTGGCGATTTCGGCATCTTGATTGAAGTCCGCCTCCATCTGGGCGGGGCCGTACATATTGCTCCCCTTGGGATACTTGTACAGGATCATCTTGCCGTAGTCATCGGGATCGCAAAGGGCGGTGAGCCATCCGCTCATGTTCTGCTTCAACCGTGGTGTGAAGGGAAGGATCAAGGCGAATTTCAAGCGCTCGGAATCGCTTTGCTGAAGGAGAACATAGTACGCCTCCATGTTCACACGCGCGCCCGATCGTCCGATCTCAGTCGGCATCTCCCAAGCGTCCGAGTTGTTCAAGAACTGGACGGGGTCAGTGACGTGGTATTGAGTGAGCTGGTAAGCCTGAAGCATGAACATATCTTCCGCGTACCGAATGTGGCTGTAAAGGCCCGAGGGCATCTTGTCCACGTCGCTGATGAGCTTGGGATAGATCATGCGGTACGCCTTCAGAATCGCGTTATCCGGCTCCATGGCATACGCGGTGGTGTTTCCGGTGTAGGCGTCGATCGTTACTTTCACGGAGTTTCGGATGTAGTTGATCGGACCGCCGCTGCCCTGAATCCGCGCGCTGTAGGGGACCATCCCCGTCGTGATGTAGGCGTCGAGAATCCAAACGATCCGCCCTTCGTGGATGACGATATAGGGATCGTCGTCGAACTGGAGGAATGGGTAGATGAGTTGGCATCGCTGGATGACGTTTCTGCGGTAAAGGAGCCTGGTTTCGGGGGTGATGTTGGGAGAAACGAGCAAGTTCCCGTCCGCGTTCACCAAGCTGAAGGCCAGACGCGAGAGCATCCCGCTGACGGGGACCCCGCGTCCCGAGGTCGAGCGGGTGTACTTGTCCCCCTCTTCGCTGGGGTATTCGAACTCTTCGACCTTGGTATTGACCAATGCGTAATCGTCGCGAAGGCCCCCAAAAGCGTCCCGCTTGTCGCTGAAGTAAAGCTGAGGCCGGTCGAGCTTGAGTTCGGGCGGCGCCTTGGGAGGCATGTCCTTCACGAGGAACGTGGGCTCGCCGCTCGGAGTCGAGGTGTTGACGGGCGAGACGGTCACCCCATATCCGTGGGTGTACTGGAGCGTGGTGTTGAGCCACGCCCGAGCGGAGGTCGCGAGGCCGTCGATGTCGATGTCGCGCGGCGAGAGCATGACCAGAGTCGGCTTACCGTCGATGATATAGCGGTCGACGTCCACATCGTGAAACTTGTAGTAGGGCCGCAAGGTCTGGATGGTTTCGATGCACTGGCGCAGAACCTCTGGGTCCCACAGCCTCATGCCCTGAAGCGTGGCCTGCGATGCTACGAGCTCATCGGGGGTCGGTTCCTCTCGCACATCCGTCTGGCGTACGTCGATCCGGTCGAGCCCGTAGGCCCAGCGAGTCATCTTGATGGCCCGTTCTGCGTAGGGGCTCTCCACCTGGAGCTTGTTGGGCTCGACATAGACCCGCTGGAGGATCGCGGGAGTCATCTGCAGCCCCAGCAGGTACACCGCCGCGATGCCCCCGAGTCCGTACACCGGAATGCGGTAGTGGCGGACGAACTTCGCCGAAACGATCGTTGCGGCTCCCAAAAGGACGGTGAGAGCGGCAAGGGCGTAATGCACCTTCATCTTGAACGCCGCGGCGTACCCAGCGCCGGTGAATTGGGGGCTGTCGATCAGCCCGTACTCGTACACCGAGAGCAAGTTGTACGCGCCAAAGGCCATGAGCGTGAGCCCAATCAGCGCACCGATGTGCAGCCGAACGGCAGGCTTGCTGAGTTCGACCTTGGCAAGGCGAGCGATGCCCGCGATGCCAGCATAAATCCCTAAAGTCGCAAGCGCGCATAGCAACAGGACGCTGCTGAGGAAGCTCAGGACCGCCAGCCACCACGGAAGCTGGAACACGAAGAAACCGATGTCTTTGCCAAACATCGGGTCGTCCATCCCGAAGGTCTGGGCGTTGCGCCAAAGGAGGTACGTCGGCCATTCCCGCGAAAACCCGATTGCGGAAAAGAAGGCGAGCACGACCGCAGCGAGCTTGGTCGCCCCGGCCGCATGAGCCTGAATCCATCCGAGAAGTTGGGCGCTGACGTTCTCGGAAAGACTCGCGGGCATTCGAAGATACACCATGCCCACGCTGAGGGCCCTGCCGAAGCTCAGGGCGAACAGCAAGACGCAAAACACGAAGGAGAGCGAAAACAGCACGCCCCGCGTTTGGTAGGCGAGGGTGAAGACCTCAGGGTGCCCAGCATCATGGACGTACCAAAGGTAGTCGGTGTAGGGCTTAGCGAAGGAAGAGATCAAGAACACGAGCGCAATGAGCCCGATTCCGACGATCAGGAACCAGTTCCTCCGGCGGCCCCGTCCCGGTTGCAAAAGGCGTTCTCTGGGTTCGTAGTCTCCGTTCATGCTCCGCTCCTCGTTGGTGGTCAAGGGTACCCGTCACGAAGCTACCGAGGCCGGGGCAAGCCGGGAAAGACGTTCGAGCGCAGGACCTCGATCACCTTCTCAGCTTCTCTGCGGCCGCTCCCCGAAGGCCCCGGCGGAGAAGGGTCAAAGAACGAAGGCGCCTGCCATCGTTCGACGAGAGAGTCGGGAAGGGAGTCTTGGAATGGGACGCCTGCAAGAGTCAGGCAGGCCGAAGCCCACATGCGGGGAACGGTGTCGAGGCTGTAGCCTCCCCCACCGAGGGCGACGATCGGGAGCCCGGCCTCCTTGACAAGCCGGACCGCTTCGAGCCAATCCTGGGCTGCGACATTGAGGTGAGCGAGCGGGTCGAGGAAGTGGGCGTCCGTTCCCATTTGCAGCACAAGGGCTTCGGGCACGAAGGCTTCGAGAGCAGGAAGAATGCCCTGTTCAAATGCCCACAGCCAAGTGTCGCCAGTCGTGCCGGGGGGAAGTGGCACGTTGACGGCGGCGTACGCGGGACCCGTTTCCTCTACTGCGCCGGTGCCAGGGTAGAGGTACCGCCCGTCCTCGTGGATGCTGCACGTTAAGACGGACGGGTCGTCCCAAAAGAGGAACTGCACGCCGTCGCCGTGGTGAACGTCGATATCGACATAGGCGACTCGATCGAATCGCTCCCGAAGGATGTAGAGGGCGATCGCGGGATCGTTGAACACGCAAAACCCGCTGGCGAACGATCGTTGGGCATGGTGCAGCCCCCCGCCCAGCGAAAAGGCCAGGGTCGCCCCGGCGCATACATCCTTCGCCGCTTGTGCAGAACAAGCGCAATAGGCGCAAGCGGAGGGAAACATCCCCTCGAAAGCAGGGTTATCGCCGGGGCCCAACCCATATCGAGTGGCGCTCGCCGAATTGAGGTCGGGCTGCTCGCTCAGTTTGCGAACGGCTTGGATGTAGTCAGGACTGTGGACCCGTTCGAGATCGGAGAGCGTGATTTCCCCTGGAGGGAAATATCCCCCGTGGCCGAGCGCTTCGAGAAGCGCCAGCGTTCGTTCGAGCCTCTCCGGCAGCAGAGGATGGCTCGGCCCGAAGGAGTACTTCAGAATCTCCGGATCGAAGTAGAAGTTCGGAAGCACCGCGCTAGGGCGCTACCCCTCCTCCGCTCGTATCGGGCGCCACGCGTTCGATCCCGAGTGCTTGGAACTGCGTGTTGAGCGCATTTAGGTCCTTGGTGAGGAGCGATTCCAGGCGGTCGAGGTGAGTCTGCAACTCGCCCGAAAGAGCGTTGAACACCTCATAAGCGGCATCGGTCGGGCGGAAGTCGCCAGACAGCACCACACCGAGCAGGGCCGCGATCTTGTTGTTCAGCCGAATCGGGTAGTTGAGAGGGTCTTGCCCGCTTCGGTTCTTCACCTGATAGATTGCCTCTTCGATCTCCGTGAGTTGAGCCCCAAGGCGTGATGCGCCTTCTTGAGCGCTCGATATCGCCTTCGGATCCTTTCCGCTCTTTCCCGCAGCCTCAGAGGCATCGGCCACCTTCTTTCGAACGTCCCGCGCCTTCAATACCGCTTGATTGGCGTCATCGACCCGGGCAGAGATTCGTCGGGCGAGGTCGCACTGCAACACCGCGTCTTCTTCAGTCGCCTCGCTGTTCGGAGGCAGAACGAACCTGCCATCCACCGTTTGAGCGGCGCCGTCCACAACGAGGCGGATCGTGTACGTCCCGGGAGGGGCAGGGATCGGCCGCGAGCCCGCAGCCCAAAAGATCATCCCCGGAACCGAGCGATAGGAGGAGTACTGGAGCCGGATCGGGACCTTGTGGAGGCCCTTCGCGCTCGGCGCGCCTTCTCTTCGGCCCACGACGACGCCCCGCGCATCGGAGACCTCGATCAGTACGGATTCAGCCGGTTCTTGGATTGAGTAGGTGACCACAAATCCCATCGGCGGGTTCTCACCCGTAGGCTCGGGCTCTTCCTCGCGAGCTTGAGGGCGTCTGCCGAAACCCCCTCCGCCGGACACGCGGTAGTTGTCGCGTGGCTTGAAAAGCCGAGTGGCGAGTCCGCCGGATGGGTTCGCTTGTCGCAGCAGCGAAAGGTCGTCAAGAATCCAAATCGACCTTCCGTGCGTGGCGGCGATCAGGTCGTCGTCTTTGATCACCAGATCATGGACGGGCACGACGGGCAAATTGAACTGCAAGGGCTGCCACAGAGCCCCGTCGTTGAAGCTCACCCACACTCCGGTCTCGGTGCCCGCATAGAGCAGCCCTCGCATCTTGGGGTCTTCGCGCACGACCCGGACGTAGGAATCCTCTGGCAACCCGCTGACGATCTTCGTCCAGGACTTGCCGAAGTCGTGCGTGCGGTAGATGTAGGGGGCAAGGTCGTCGTTTTCGTGGTTGTCCACGGCAAGATACGCCGTCCCTTCGGCGTGGGCTGAGGCGTCGATCATGCTGCAAAGGCCCCATTCCGGCATCCCTGCGGGCGTGACGCGCTGCCACGCCTTGCCCCCGTCGAGGGTGACGCTGACCCACCCATCGTCTGAGCCGGCCCACAGCACCCCCGGTTTCTTCGGTGATTCGGCAAGGGTGAACACCGTGCCGTAATACTCGACGCTCGTATTGTCCTTCGTGATCGGCCCGCCGCTCGGACCCATTTTCGACTTGTCGTTCTTCGTCAGGTCGGGGCTGATCTTTTGCCACGTCTGGCCTTCGTTCGTCGACTTCATGACGAACTGGGAGCAGCTATAAAGAACGTTCGGGTCGTGGGGCGAAAACACGATCGGGAAGGTCCACTGAATGCGGTGCGCGAGGTCAGCCGCGCCGTGTCCCATCGGGTTGTCGGGCCAGAAGTTGATGTTGCGGCTGGAATTGAGCCTGTGGTTGAGCCGCTGTAGATAGCCTCCATAGCTGCCTCCGAACACGATTTCTGGGTCGTCGGGCTTGGCCACGACGTATCCACTCTCGCCTCCGGCGGTCGAGGTCCAGTCGCTGCTCGTGATGCCCGCGCCCGCGGTTCGGCTGGGAATGCGGACCGTGCTGTTGTCCTGCTGGGCGGCGAGAACTCGATAGGGAAACGCGTTGTCCGCGGAGACATGGTAAAGCTGGGCCGTCGCATAGTCCTGCCGAGTCCATGTGCGGCCTCCGTCCTGCGAAACGTTGGCCCCTCCATCGTTGGCGTTCGCCAAACGGTTCGGGTCGTCGGGGTCGATCCAAAGGTCGTGGTTGTCGCTGTGAGGCGTGCCGACTCCCCGGAAGGTCTTGCCGCCATCGGTGCTGCGTCCCATCCCAACGTTCAGAACGTACACTGTGTCCTTGTTCTTCGGGTCGGCCGCGATGTGAGTGTAGTACCAGGCCCTCTGACGGTAGTTGCGGTCGGAATTGGTAAGAGTCCATGTGGTCCCGGCATCGTCGGAACGAAACACCCCGCCCTCGAGCGCCTCGACGATCGCATATACGACGTTCGAGTCCGCCGGAGAAACGCTGACGCCAATCCTCCCCAGGGGGCCGCCCGGCATCCCTCGAGCTTGCGAAAGGTCGGTCCAATTCCTGCCCCCATCCGTCGTCTTAAACAGCTTCGATCCCGGGCCGCCGCTGTTCAAGGAGTAGGCCGTTCTCCAGGCCTCCCAAGTCGCGGCGTACAGCGTTTCGGGGTTGTGGACATCCAAGGAAAGATCGACGGCGCCCGCCCGCTCAGAAACGTAGAGCACTTGGCGCCAAGTCTTGCCGCCGTCGGTGGTCTTGTAGACCCCTCGCTCCTTGTTGGCGCCGTAAATATGGCCCAAGGCCGCCACGTAGACGATGTCGGGATTGGTGGGGTGGACAACGATCCGTCCGATGGTCTGGGTTTCCTTGAGGCCGACATGGCCCCAGGTCTTGCCTCCGTCTGCGGACCGATAAACGCCGTCGCCGTGGGAGATGTTGCCCCTAATGCAGGCCTCCCCCATCCCGGCGTAGACGATATCGGGGTTCGAGCGGCTAGCGGCGACCGCGCCCACCGACCCCGTGCGAAAGTATCCATCCGACACGCACTCCCAATTCACTCCCGCGTCGATCGTTTTCCAGAGCCCCCCGCCCGTGGTGCCCATGTAGAACTCAGAGGGCCGCCCGACGACACCGCAGACCGCCGTAGACCGGCCTCCGCGGAAGGGCCCGATCAGCCTCCACTTGAGGCCCTCGAACTGCCCCATGTCGATCGCCTGGGCCGCAAGAACCGGTGCGAAAACCCCAGAGGCAAGAACGGCGAGGCTTGCAGCAACGAAGTGACGGGTGAATCGAAGCATCATTGGACTCTACTCCCAAACGGCCGAAGATCGTCTACGGTGTTGTATCTTTCGCCGTCAACGACTCGATCCCCTCCCCGATTCTTCGTAAAGCCTCTGAGGCTTGCCCCAAAGTTCTCTCCGGCCCTTCTCGCTTGGGGCATACTGAATGCATGGTGCGCGGAGTTTGGGGTCTGTGGATCGCGTGCGTCCTCCTTGGGTTGTGGGGGTGCTCCGCGGGTGCGTCGTACGAAACGGAGGACGCGAAGCCCGGAAGCGAAGCGGCGCAGTCGAGCGGGAGCGCTTCGGACGAGGGCGTTCAAGTGATGTCTCCCGCAGCTGGCCCGATGTCGCCCGTAACCGGTTCGGACACGGTAACGGGAACCGGAGGCGGTGTTGGGGACGCTATGAAGAATAAGGCGAGGGACGTGGCCGCAAGCTCTCCGAGCAGTTTGGATTCCGCTGGCTCGGAGGACGGTCCTTAGCCGAAACAAGCCGTAGCAATTCGAAGCGAGAAAACGAATGGAGTCAAACGGGGCGACCTTTGCTGCGATTCTCATGGCTCTGGGGCTGATGGTCTTGGTCTCCCTCTGTTCGGCTGTCGATTTTTGGGCGCGCCTTGTGGCGGAGGCCAAAGCGCCGAAGCTCAGAGTCCGCGAGCGGAGGGCGCTGACTCCCGTCCGACCTCAGAGAGATCGATTCAGTCTGAACTAAACCGCCCTAAAAGGGATCGAGGGCATCGATGTCTTTCGCGTCCGCCTCCATGTCGGCCGGCGGCGGGGCCGTAAACGTCGCGCGCTCGCCTGTTTCTGGGTGATCGAACGAAAGGAACGCAGCATGGAGTTGGAGGGGGCCTGGAAATCCCCGCCGATCGCCATAGACAGGATCTCCCAGCACGGGGTGGCCCGCCAGCAAGGCGTGAACCCTTATCTGGTGAGTTCGACCGGTTTCGAGCCTTGCCCCCACCAAGACCCCGCGCTCGGTGAGCCGGATTCTCTTGAAGTGGGTGCGAGCGGGTTTACCCCGCGAGGTCGCAGCCATCTTTCGCCGGTCTGAGGGGTCGCGGCCGATCGGGGCGTCCACAAGGAGCCGGTCTCGACTCAAGTCCCCTGAAAGCACCGCAAGGTACCTTCGTTCGGCGGTCTTCCTCTCAAATTGTCGAGCAAGAGAACTGTGAGAGCGGTCGTCCTTTGCCACGACGATCAGACCCGAGGTGTCCTTGTCGAGTCGGTGGACGATTCCCGGACGGTAGAACCCGGTGCCCTCGCTGAGCGGTTGGCCCCGTGCCAAGAGCGCGTTCACAAGGCTTGGAGCCTTGAGGGAACGGGCCGGGTGCGTCGCAAGGCCTCGTGGCTTTTCGACAACCAGCAGGTGCTCGTCTTCGTAGAGGACTTCGATCGGAATCTTTGCAGGGGCGATATTCGGCGCTTCCGGCGCAGGCGGAGGGCCAAAGATCTCGACGACGGCCCCAGGGCGAAGCTTGCGCCCCGCTTTGGCGAGCTTGCCGTCGACCCTCGGACAGCCCACGGCGATCCATTCCTGAACCTTCGCGCGGCTCATCGTGGGAAACGCCGCCGCAAGAAACCGGTCCAAGCGATCCTCGGCGTCCGCAGTTCCGACCCAAGTTGGCTGTTCATCCGTCATCGCACGGTTTCATTGTGGCCCGCCGAGCGAAGGGAAACGCCCCCTCGCAAAAATTGGGACATCGTTGGCACTCTCGGCGGTATACTGCTAACACCGATCCGGGGCTTCCCAAAGGACGCCTTCGGAATGAGGATTTCAAACTCAAACAGAAGTAGGAGAAGAGATGAAACTGACACCGTTGCATGACAGAATCGTCGTTCAATCGGCTCCCGAAGAGGAGAAGACCGCAGGAGGAATCCTGCTCCCCGATACCGCCAAAGAGAGACCCTCGCGAGGCACCGTGCTCGCCGTCGGGCCCGGTAAGAGGCTCGATTCAGGAAAGCTGGTCTCGATGGAGGTGAAGGTCGGAGACGTGGTGCTTTACGGCAAGTACAGCGGGACGGAAGTGACGGTCGGCGGAGAGGAGTACTTCATTCTGCGCCAAGACGACGTGCTCGCTGTTCTCGAAGGAGCGAAGGCCGAGAAGAAAGAGAAGGTCGGAGCGAAGTAGGGAAGCGATATGGCAAGCAAGAACCTAAAGTATTCAGACGACGCACGTCGGGCCCTAGAGGTCGGCGTCGATAAGCTCGCCAATGCGGTCAAGGTGACGTTGGGCCCTCGCGGCCGAAACGTCGTCCTCGAAAAGAAGTTCGGAAGTCCGAGCGTGATCAACGACGGAGTCACCATCGCCAAGGAGATCGAGGTCGAGGACCGATTCGAGAATATGGGCGCCCAGCTCATCCGTGAGGTGGCCTCGAAGACAAACGACTTGGCCGGCGATGGGACGACCACCGCGACCGTTCTGGCCCAGGCCATCTTCAAAGAGGGGATTCGAAACGTCGCCGCCGGCAGCAACGCGACTTTGATTCGCAAGGGGCTGGACCAAGCCACCGACGCCATCGTCGCCGCGCTGGAGAAGATGAGCAAGCCGATCAAGGGCAGGGAAGCCTCCCTGCAGGTCGCGACGGTCAGCGCCAAGGACGCCGAGATCGGCGCTCTCGTGGCCGACGTGCTCGAAAAAGTCGGTAAGGACGGTGTGGTTACGGTCGAGGAGTCGAAGGGGCTTGAGACGAGCTTCGAACTCGTCGAGGGGATGCAGTTCGACAAGGGTTATCTTTCCCCGTACTTCGTGACGGACGCGCATCGAATGGAGACGGTCTTCGAGAACCCGCTCCTGCTCTTCTATGAGAAGAAGATCTCGAGCGTCCAAGACATCGTCCCGACCCTGGAGAAGGTCCTGCGGCAGCAACGCCCGTTCGTGATCATCGCCGAGGACGTCGAGGCCGAGTGCCTAGCGACGTTGGTACTAAACCGTCTGCGGGCGAATCTGCCGGTCGCTGCCGTCAAGGCGCCGGGCTTCGGAGACCGCCGCAAGGCGATGCTCGAAGACATGGCCATCCTCACCGGAGGACAGGCCGTTACGGAAGACCTTGGGATCAAGCTCGAAAACCTGCCGATGGAGTCGCTGGGCTCGGCTGCCCGGATCGTCATCACGAAGGACAACACGACGCTGATCGACGGGAAGGGCGCGAAGGAGGCCATCGACGGCCGGATTCGCCAGATCGAGCGGGCCATCGAAAACACCGACAGCAAGTACGATAAAGAGAAGCTCCAAGAGCGCCTCGCCAAGCTGCGTGGAGGGGTCGCCGTGGTGAAGGTCGGCGCTCCGACGGAGACTGCGCTCAAGGAGCGCAAAGCTCGCGTCGAAGACGCCATCGCCGCCACCCGCGCCGCCCTCGATGAAGGGATCGTGCCCGGAGGCGGGGCCGCGCTCATCCAGTGCTCTTCCGCCTTGGAGGGGCTGAAGCTGGAGGGCGATGAGGCCATCGGGATTCGGATCATCCAGAAGGCCCTCGAAGCGCCCGCGCGGACAATCGCCGAGAACGCGGGATACGAAGGGTCGGTGGTCGTGGAGAAGGTGAAGTCCGGAAAGTCCGGCTTTGGCTTCAATGCCGCGAAGCTGGAGTACGAAGACTTACTCAAGGCGGGCGTCGTCGACCCCACCAAGGTCGTCAGACTCGCGCTCCAGAACGCGGCGTCGATCGCTGGGCTCCTTCTGATGACGGAGGCCGCGATCGCCGAAGCGCCCGAAAAAGAGGACGAGGGGCACGACTAGAGCCGATCGAACTCTGCCGAGGACGGCGCGTATCCCTGCGGGCTTCGAGCCTGCGGGGATACTCTTTTGAACCTCATGGCCGCGACCGTCGTTTCCGTTCAAGTGGGTCAGCCGAAGTGGCTTTCCTGGAAGGGCCGCAGCGAGCCTTCGGCGATTGCCAAGCGCAGGGTCGAGGGCCGGGTCACGGTGACGGCGGAAGGGCTGGCTGGCGACCGACAAGGGGACCCGAGACACCACGGCGGGGAGTTTCAGGCGGTGTATGGCTATTCCCTCGAAGACTACGTTTGGTGGCACGAATCTCAAGGCGTCGAAGTTGAGCCTCCGCTGTTCGGAGAGAACCTCACGATCAGCCAACTCGACCTCCGCAGCCTGAGGGTCGGGCAGCGCGTGAGAATCGGTACGGCGATCCTCGCAGCGACCGTTCCTCGGATTCCATGCTGGAAGTTAGGCGCGGTTATGGGCGACGAGGGGTTCGTCGAGCGATTCCGAGACGCGGGAAGGCCCGGGGCTTATTTTCGGGTCGTCGAAGAGGGCGAGATCGGGGTGGGTGACGAGCTCACCCTCGAACCAGCTCTGAGCGCGGGACCAACCCTATCCGACCTCTTCCGCATTCGAACCTCCGAACTCCACCGTGCCTCCGAGTTGCTCGAACTTCCGGGACTTCATCCAAGCTGGCAGGCGTGGGCGGCTCGCGTAACGGCCGCCCCCTAAACCGCGGGTAAGCAGTTACAGCTTCACGCTCAGGCCCTGAGCCATCTTGATCTCGCGGGCATGGTTCACGGTGAAAGCCACCCTGTGCGTGACTGCGTCCATCAATCCTTCAGCGGAGGGATGCCCGTTTCCGGAGTTCTTAACGCCGCCAAAGGGCAGATGAACCTCAGCGCCGATGGACGGTAGGTTGACGTATCCCAGTCCGTATTCAGCGTGATCCCGGACGTACCGCCACTTGCGATAGTCCTCGGTAATGACCGCCATCGCGAGTCCGTAGTCGGTGTCGTTGTACACCTTCACCGCCTCGTCGAGGCCGTTGACTGGGATGATCGCGCAATGGGGGCTGAACGCTTCTTCACGGAGGCAGAACGTGCCCGGTCGATAGTCCATCCGGTACACGAAGGGCTTGACAAACCAGCCGTTGGCGTATTCGCCTCCGGTAAGCACGCCCCCCTCCCGCAACACTTGAGCGCCTTCTTCTATGGCCTTCTGGTTGTGGAGTTCGTACTTCTTGATGCTCTCTTGCTCGATGAGCGGGCCCATGAACACGTCTTCACTGAGCCCGTTGCCGATCTTGATGCGATCGACCATTGCGAGGAACCGCTCCTGAAACTCGTCGACGATCTTTGCGTCGACGATGAGCCGCCCCGAGGTGACGCACCGCTGGCCGGTGGTTTTGAACGCGCTCAGCACGCACGCCGGGACCGCGATCTCGAGGTCGGCGTCTTCGAGGACCATCACCGCGTTCTTGCCGCCCATTTCGGTCGCGACGAACTTGTGCGCCTCGTTGGCGGCCTGGCGCTGGATGGCCTTGCCAACTTGGTAGCTGCCGGTGAATACGACGACGTCGACGTCAGGATGAGCCGAAAGAGGGCGCCCAGCGTCCGCGTCCCCATGAACGATGTTGATTACTCCGGGGGGGAATCCGGCCTCCGCCATCAGTTCGAACAACTTGTGGGCGACGATGGGGGTCTGCTCGGCTGGCTTGAGCACGATCGTGTTGCCGCTGACGAGGCTCGGCGTCATCTCCCAGAGGGGAATCGCCATCGGGAAGTTCCAGGGGGCAATGCAGGCGATCACCCCTTTGGGCTTGCGTCGGATATAGGCGTCCTTTTCGGGAATCTCGCTGCTGATGCACTCCCCGACTGGCATCCGGCCCAATCCGGCGGCGTACTGCACCATGTGGAGGCTCTCCACCACGTCGGCCCGGCCCTCGTTGATCGGCTTGCCGCACTCGCGGGTGACCAGCCGACTGCACTCTTCGAGGTCCCTTTTGATGAGTTGGGCGAGGTTGTCCAGCAGTTCTGCCCTCCGGACCCAACTCAGGGCTGCCCACGAGGGGAAGGCTGCTCGCGCAGCGGCGACGGCGGCCTCGACGTCCTTCTCACCCGATTGGGGCGCAGTACCGACGACTTCGCGCGTGTCTGCGGGATTCGTAGACTCGAATCGGGCCCCGGTCGAGGACTCTTTCCACTCTCCGTTGATCAGGTTGAGGGCGTAAACAGGTCCCGCCTCGGTCTTGTATTTTTCGGGTGCTAAGGTAGCCATAGTGAACTCATTTTACCTTCAGTTCCCCGCATTGACGTCCGTGATGGCGCGCTCTGGCGAGGTCGACTTGCGGGGTGCACTCAAATGGGCTTGAGGGAAGAGACCTATTGACAGAAGGACCCTTCACGACAACAGGACATGGAGTCAGCAAGTGTACATCTGATCGCCATTGGAGCAGATCGACGATTCGGTCGATCCTGCACAAAAAAGAACACGAATACGGGGACTTCTTCGTATCTGGTCACGGACTGAGCCCGCGCCAACAATATCCATTCATGCAAAACCAACGACTCACGTGGACTCTCATCGCCCTTGCTGCTGCTACGCTCTCCTTTGGTGACTATATGCACATGATCCAAGCACGGGACACGAGTGTTTCGCCCCCAGACGAGACCTTCATCTGGAACTACGACTCCTTCAACGATCTGGTGAGTCACACGAACGGCACTTGGGACTCGGTTCAAATCGACATCGTGGAGACGTTTCGAACGGTGGGTCTTACCTACGACGGCAAGTACAGAATGATGCTCCAAAATCGAGACACCGGCGAGCCGAACGAATCGTACATTTGGACTTACGACACCTACGGCGACATGGTGAACGGCACAAACGGGACTTGGGCGCTGATGCAGGCCGATATCGCCGACGAGTTCCAAACGGTTTCGCTATTCTATGATGGTGCGTACCATATGATGCTGCAGAAGCGAGACACGAGCACAAGTCCACCCACCGAGACCTACCTTTGGTCGTACAACACATTCAATGACTTGGTGACCGACACCAATGGCTCGTGGCAGTCAATGCAATTCGACGTTCCCTCAGACTATCAGACGGTTGGAGTCGCCTATGATGGCAAGTACCGGATGATGGTTCAGAGCAGGGACCCATTCGCCAGCCCGCCGACGGAATCCTACATTTGGACCTTTGACACGCTCAACGACATGGTAAACCACTTGGGCGGAACGTACGTCTCAGGCCAATTCGACGTTGCCGAGGACTACTACACCGTTGGACTCGCCTACGTGCCCGTACCGGAGCCGTCAACGATTGTGGCGCTTGGCCTAGGAGGACTTACGGTCATTCGTAGGCGGCGAAGAAGAGTCCATTGCAACAGGTAGTCGGTGCCCCGTAAGTCAAGTTGCTCTGAATCGAAGACTAGACCGGGAAAGTAAAGGAAGCTCCCCCTCGTCCGACCGGGGAGACGGGGAGCCCTTTTCCCCCGCGCCAGGGGAATCGTGCTCTGTTTCGACTGGGCGACTCGGACAGGGTCGCGCGCGCCCCAATCTCCCAAGCCCTGAAGCGGCGTGAACCGGGCCGCCACACTAGCCCAGGAATCCTCGCCGACCACCCCGCGCCTGATTCATCGAGCAGACCGGGTATCACTGTCCAATGAGCTCTCAGTCTGGGTCTTCTGGGCTTTCCGCCGGCAAAGGGATTGCCCGGCTTCCGCTGAATGGCCAAGACCTCGACCAGAATAACGCGATCAGCCCGTCGAACGGCGTCGGCACGACCTTGAACCCTGGAGAAGAGAAGATCATGCTCATCCGCATCGCCAATGGGGGAGCGGCCACGCTCCCCGTTTCGATCCATCTAAACCTGGGAGGGTAGAAATGATTCTTACTACGGTTTCATTCTTGGTGCTCGCCGCTAGGTGTCAGCAGGTCGCCCAAGGATTTGAAGCACTCTATTCCGCCGTAAGAGCTAGGAATATACAGGAAGTTGAGCGCATCCTGAAGTCAGGAGTCCATCCTGATCTGACGGAAAGCGGTATTGGCGGGAGTCAGAATACTGTCCTCTTTAGACTCTGTTTTTGGGCATCAAACCCCACTAAACGGGCCTCCGGCCCCAGCAAGGATGAAGATCTCGCAAGCCTCCTCATCGCCCACGGCGCAACGCTTTATCCTGGAAACTCCAGCATTTTTCATCGAGCGGCTAGTTTGGGAGCGCTCGGAGTACTTCGCGCTTGCTTGAAGGCAGGTAGCGATCCGAATGAAGTGTTTCATGAGCGGCGCCCCTTATGCGAGGCCCTAGGACCGGATCTCGTATTGCAGGGCGAATATCGGACCCGAGAGGAGCCCGAGCGCCCCCTCATGGTCAAGGAACTGATCGAGGCCGGGGCGGACGTTCACCTTCCCGTCAAGGGAAACGGCAGCAAGGCTCTTCATATCGCGGCGTACTACGCCTTTCCTCAGTGCGTGAACATCCTGCTCGACGCCGGGGCGGACCTCAACGAACAGACCTTTGACGATGGATACACCCCCTTGCACTGCGCGCTGCTCAAAGAAGACTCCCAAGATCTCCAGACCGCCCGCATCCTTCTCGACCGGGGCGCGAGGCTCGACCTCGAAGACGTCTATAACCGCACGGTCGAACAGATGGTCCGGCAGAAGCGCTACACCGCAGCGATCGAGCTGATCGAAGAGTACAAGAAGAAGCGCTCGCAAGGCCCTCCGCAAGGTCATTGACGGCACGGCCAAGAGAAATGCCGAATTTCCCCGGCGCTGGCTGGCAGCCGAGGCAACTCGTTCGCGAGATCGCGCAGGCGACGCCTACTTGACTTCGACTTTGCCACCGACTTCGGCGATCGTTGCCGTGATCTTGTCGGCCTCTTCCTTCGGAGCGCCCTGGAATAGCGCATCTTCGGTGCACTTGAATTCTAGTTCAGGCCCGTGGACAGAGCAGGTTCTGCTCGACGGGTCGGACGCGGGGTGTGGGGCGCCGGGAGTCGCGGACGCAAGTTTTGAATTGTGAAGGTAGGGCCTTGACTCTCAACCGAGGTTCAGGCTTTACACTACGATTCGATGAAGATCGGCGAGCTTTCCCATCGAACGGGGATCAGCGTCTCCGCGATCCGCTTCTACGAACGCCAAGGACTCCTCGGCGAGCCTGAACGGAGCGAGTCGGGGTACCGCAGCTACGGCGAGAGCGACGTTCAGCGGGTGCTCTTGATCGCTTCGGCCAAGAGGCAACGGTTCCCGCTGAAAACGATCCGGCTTTGCCTGGAAGTTCTCGATGGCGGGGAAGAACCCTGCAAGGAAGTCGCAGCCATCGTTCGCAAGCGACTCGCCCAAATCGAGTCTGAAGTCGCGGAGTGGAATCGGCTCCGAATGGCCCTGCGCCAACGGCTTCAGGCGTACGAAAGCGGTTCGCTGGACGCCGAGAACACGCTTTGCGCGATTCTGGAAGCCAGCCCGATCTTCACTAAGGAGAACACCATGAGCACTATCGAAGTCTTTACTGCCGGATGCAAGAATTGCGACGTAGCGGTGAGCATCGTCAGAGAAGCCGTCTCAACCTGCGGTTGCGAGGTTCGCGTACTGCCGGCCGATGGCCCCAAGGCCACGTCGCGCGGCGTTACGCTAGCGCCCTGCATTTGGAAGAATGGAGAACGCGTCTTCTGCGGAGTGCCTTCGAGAGAAGAAGCGATTGCCCTGTTGAGGGAGGCGTGAGTCAATGGGTGAGCGCGTTTCCAACCTCCTGTGCCCAAGCTGCGGTTCGGTGAGGCCGGAGATCGTCCCTCCGGACGTCTGAGTGCTGGCTTTCGAATGCGTCGCGTGCGGCGCGGTTTCTCGTCCCTTGTCTGGCGATTGTTGCGTGTTTTGCTCGTATGGGGACGTGCCGTGCGATTCCCACCCGTTGACAACCTCCTCAGAGCGGACCGACGAGTGACCTGCGGGCGGACGATCCCGACTCGGGCTCACCTGGGCGGCATGTCGTCTTCGAGCTCAACCCCAAGGCCGTCGGCAACCCGATTGATGTAATTGAAGTAGCCGACCACTTGGACGATGTCGGAAATTGCCCGGTCCGACCAGCCCGCTGCCTTTAGCCGGGCGACGTCGATTTCGGCGATCGATCCTGGTGACAGAGTCAGCTTTTCCGCGTAGGCGAGCATGGCCCTCTCGGCAGCGGAAAGGGTCTCCGCGCCTCGCCAATCCGTGCAAAGCGCTTGAACTGTAGATTCCTCGACGCCCTCCGACCGGAGGTCCTCCGCATGGGCCCACACTCAGTAGTGGCACGCGTTCGCCCGAGAGACGGCCACCGCGATCATCTCGCGCTGGGCTCTGCTGAGGGGTGAATCCCCGAACATGATCTCACGGTAAATGCCCATCGACGCCCGAAGCTGGCGCGGGGCCAAGCTAGCCGCTTGGACGATGTGAAACACCTTGCCGGCCCGTTTGCGCGCCTCCTCATAGAGCCGGACGAGCTCGCCCTCGGCTTCTTCCTCAGGCACGAATCGGATGTAGGGCATAAGGCGAAGATACCTGGGTGGGGATCGTGGGCGGGTAGGAGCGGCCACCGTCCACTGAAGCGAGTCTGGCGACCCTCAGTAGGGGGCTGCGCAGAGGCGCCCCGGCGCAATTTGGCAAACAAAATCGGGAAGGGAAGTACTCTCCCCCTCCCGTGAGGCGACTCCTGGAAGCAAATCCAGAGAGAAGCTCGGCTTGATCAGTTCTTGCGGCGGCGAATGAGCGCCAGAGCGCCAAGCCCAAGCACTGCCATGCTGGCAGGCTCCGGCACGACCGTCACGCCAAAGAACTCATTGTCCGAGGCGATGTTGGTGCCGTCCGAAGCATCGACGATGAGTTCGGAAAGGGGCGACATGCCTGAAGTGGAGCCGTTCAGCCAGTAGAACCCGTCTGCGTCGGTGCTCGCGACCTCGACGATGATCAGATCACCTGCGTAGTCTGCGCCGGGAGTAGCTGCAGTCACGTACGTCAGGAAACTCGGCGCGAACGTCGTCGAAAGGAAGGCCGACCCGTTGCCCGGCCACTCGACGACCGCTCCCGAAGCAAAGAACGAGGGCAACAAGATGTCCACCGTTCCCGTGAAAGTGACGAACACGCTACCGGAACTGGGCTTCAGAACCGTTTGGTAGTTGAGGTCGAAATTGATGTTGATGGCGGCGTAAGACGCGGCGGATACACCAACGAGCGCAGCAAGCGCGAGCTTCTTCATATACTCCTCCAATTCAAACATAGCACCCGGCCTTCAGCCGGAAGCACGAAGACATTGTATCAGAAGTCGGGCCATCCGCGCCGCAAAGTCCGCAAACCCGGCAATCCTACTTGGAGTCGAGCGTCGCGAGGTCCATCGTCCCAGTTTGCGTCCGCTCCAGTTTCGCGGCGACCTAGGAGCCAGTCTTGCGGAATCGCTTGAGAAGCGGGATGCGTTGGCACCGTGGTCGTCGAACCCCCACCTCTATGACGAATCTCATTCCCGCCGGACGCCGGGTGGGGAACAATGGAGCCATGAAGGTCCTGATAATCCTCAACGACGCCCCGTACGGCGGGGAGCGCGCCTACAACGGCCTCCGCACGGCAATGACGCTCCAGAAGGAGCACGGGGCCGATGTGCGCGTGTTCCTCTTCGCCGACGCGATCTGGGCGGCGGCCTCCGGCCAGAAGACTCCCGACGGTTACTACAACGTCGAGCGAATGCTCAAGGCCATCTGGCCAGCCCCCATTGTTGAAGACATCTTAAGAGTAGACCTCCGCTGATGATATCCCAGCAGGGTTGGGGGGCAGGCAGGGCGTAGCCCGACTGAACTCCAGACTCTGCGCGGCCACCGCCGGGGGGCGATAGCCAAGCGACGAATGCGGCCGAACCTCGTTGTAGTAGCGACGGTAGATCGCCGTCTTCATCTGAGCGTCGGCCAGATTGACAAAGACCTCGACGTCGAGGTGATCCCGGCGCAGGGTCGAGTGGAACGACTCCACGAACCCGTTCTGCCAGGGTTTGCCCGGATCGATGAAGCGGCTGTTCGAACCGGATTCAGAGAGAAACACCGCGAGCAGCCGGGCAACGAACTCGCCGCCGTTGTCGCTCCGAACGAACCGGGGAGCCCCGCGATCGGCAAAGAGCGGAGCCAATACGTCGCGCACCTTGCGAGCATTGATCCGCGTCGCCACCTCCAGAGCCAGGCACTCCCGAGTGAACTCATCCTCCACCGAAAGCACCTTCAGCTTCGTTCCGCTCAGGCAGGAATCATGGATAAAGTCCACCGTCCACACGTGGTTGGGATGCTCCGCCGACAGGGGAACCGGGTTCCCGGTCCGCTTCTTGCGATATCGCTTCTTGCGGCCGAGCCGCTCGTCCTTCCAGATTCGATGCACCCGCTTGAGGTTCAAGGGAGCGAACTCCTCCTTCACCAGGGCGTGCGCCATCCGGTAGCCCATGTTGGGCCGCCAGACCCTCCTGAGTGCTTCCCTGAGCGCAGCGTCCCGGTCCGGCCCTGGCTCCTCATAAACAGCGCGAGTCGAGATCCCGGTCATCCAGCAAGCCCTGCGGACCGTCATGTTCCGCTCCATCAGGAATCGCGCCCCCGCGACGGGTTCGGGAGCGCGAGTCCGTTTTTTCGGAACAGCGCCCGTACCGCGTCGATCTCAAGGTCTCTTTCGGCAAGAAGACGCTTGAGCTGAGCGTTCTCCCGCTCGAGCTCGCGCAGATGCCGCACATCGTCTGTCTGCATCCCCGCGTACTTGCGCTTCCACACGTAGAACGTGTTCGCGCTGACTCCGTGGTCGCGGCAAAGCTGGGCCTGCGTCTTCTGGCCCGATGCGGCCTCCTGCAGAATCCTCACGATCTGCTCCTCGGTGAACTTCGATCTCTTCATGATTGCCTCCAGTTTGAACCAGAGGACTACTTTTTTGACGTCTTCAATTTTGGGGGGCAGACCACATCCTCGCCAAGGGCGGGCAAATCAAGCTCTGCGGCTCGTGCGCCGACGCTCGCGGGTTTGACCGGGAGAACGCGGTCCCCGGGGTGCTGATCGGCAGCATGCCCGAACTCGCCGACTGGGTCGTGGAAGCCGAGAAGTCGCTCGTGTTTTAGCCTCACTTGGGCTTCTCGGCGGCATGTACTGGAGCCACGGGCTGGGTTTTGTCGCCTTATAGGGGCGCAGAACTTGTTCTCGTGTCAATACTCCAAGTCAGAGAATCGCTCGAAACTTGCCAGCTATTCGCCCATGTTCGGCGTGAGCAGAACCCTTCCTTGATTGGTGATCGCGTAGTAAGGAAGTCCGCGCTGCTTTGCCTCAGGAATGATAATAAGCAGTGCGCTCGGTGCCTCCGTCTCAAAGTCTGCAGCAGAAACTTCATCCGGAACGCCAACGTACTCCCAAGGCCTTGAGACTAAGTCGGACGTACTAACCTTAACACCATCGAATTCCTTCCCCCCGAGTCCTTTCCAGCCACTCTTGCTCCGTGGAACAGGTACCGAGTCCGAGTACAAGGTAGCCACGGAAAGAACCAAGTGAGCTCTCTTCAGGTCAGACCACACCTGCGCTCCTTCGACGGACTCTGTATCTGGAAGATGCGTTCTTGCAAGAATGATAATAAGTACCAGTAACAAAATGACGAACATGGCGACGGCGAAGAGATTTCTAACCATTGGTTCTAAGGCCATCATGAGCCCGCTCTATCAGGTTGTTGATGCGCCTTACTCTGTCTGGATCATCTTGATATGAGTCTCGGAGTGTCTCGAGAAACTCAATTTGCTTGTTCCATGCCCTCCTTTCGACCTTTCGCTGGTTCCACGACCAGACGAAGTTGGTTTCGTTGTGGTGAACATGGTCCATCTCGTGCGCAATAATGCTGGCCAGCCACGCTTTGTCTTCAAAGTCGCTCAGTTGTAGCTTCTTGCGAAGGCTGCCGGTTTCTCGTGACCAGTCAGGTGGCTCCACAAGCAATGAGGGAGAAAGATGAAGCTCTTTCCATTTCCACATTGCTCCTCCTATACCGGAGTTAACGACTACCGGAAGGGACAGGTAGGTTACTCCTTCATGGTACATGTAGAGCTTCATTCCATCTCTGAGACGTCCCGTTTCCTGTAGCGTAATTCGTCGAACTTGCTGTCCACAATCGTCGACTCCCGCTACTGGGTTGCCTTCGCAGTACGAGTACCAATTCCTGCCATCCTTGATCGGGTCCCTAGTCAAAAACCTCCCCGTCGAGGGATCGTAGTACCGATGCCCCAGGAGCTTGAGGCCGGAGTCGGAGTCTTCTTGATAGCCCCATGCGCCTGCGAAGCCGAAGGGGGTAGGCGTGCTACCGGAGGAAGACGTGAGCAAACCGAACGCGTCGTACTGCCGGGTGTCGGTGGTATTTTGGGATGTGTCGGTCAGGCGTTCGGTCGTACCCAAACGGTCGGGATGGTAGAACTGGTCTGCCCCCCAAAATTGAAGACGTCAAAAAAGTAGTCCTCTGGTTCAAACTGGAGGCAATCATGAAGAGATCGAAGTTCACCGAGGAGCAGATCGTGAGGATTCTGCAGGAGGCCGCATCGGGCCAGAAGACGCAGGCCCAGCTTTGCCGCGACCACGGAGTCAGCGCGAACACGTTCTACGTGTGGAAGCGCAAGTACGCGGGGATGCAGACAGACGATGTGCGGCATCTGCGCGAGCTCGAGCGGGAGAACGCTCAGCTCAAGCGTCTTCTTGCCGAAAGAGACCTTGAGATCGACGCGGTACGGGCGCTGTTCCGAAAAAACGGACTCGCGCTCCCGAACCCGTCGCGGGGGCGCGATTCCTGATGGAGCGGAACATGACGGTCCGCAGGGCTTGCTGGATGACCGGGATCTCGACTCGCGCTGTTTATGAGGAGCCAGGGCCGGACCGGGACGCTGCGCTCAGGGAAGCACTCAGGAGGGTCTGGCGGCCCAACATGGGCTACCGGATGGCGCACGCCCTGGTGAAGGAGGAGTTCGCTCCCTTGAACCTCAAGCGGGTGCATCGAATCTGGAAGGACGAGCGGCTCGGCCGCAAGAAGCGATATCGCAAGAAGCGGACCGGGAACCCGGTTCCCCTGTCGGCGGAGCATCCCAACCACGTGTGGACGGTGGACTTTATCCATGATTCCTGCCTGAGCGGAACGAAGCTGAAGGTGCTTTCGGTGGAGGATGAGTTCACTCGGGAGTGCCTGGCTCTGGAGGTGGCGACGCGGATCAATGCTCGCAAGGTGCGCGACGTATTGGCTCCGCTCTTTGCCGATCGCGGGGCTCCCCGGTTCGTTCGGAGCGACAACGGCGGCGAGTTCGTTGCCCGGCTGCTCGCGGTGTTTCTCTCTGAATCCGGTTCGAACAGCCGCTTCATCGATCCGGGCAAACCCTGGCAGAACGGGTTCGTGGAGTCGTTCCACTCGACCCTGCGCCGGGATCACCTCGACGTCGAGGTCTTTGTCAATCTGGCCGACGCTCAGATGAAGACGGCGATCTACCGTCGCTACTACAACGAGGTTCGGCCGCATTCGTCGCTTGGCTATCGCCCCCCGGCGGTGGCCGCGCAGAGTCTGGAGTTCAGTCGGGCTACGCCCTGCCTGCCCCCCAACCCTGCTGGGATATCATCAGCGGAGGTCTACTCTTAAGATGTCTTCAACAATGGGGGCTGGCCAGAACTTCGTGGTCCCTGAGCGGCGCTCCGAGATCCACGGAGTGTAGGTGGCGGCCCCGTCCGTCAGAACAGGGTCGGTCACATACGCCCCGTCCCTGAGATAGGTCCTGGTTCCGGTCGAATCCACCTTGCTCACCCTGGTATCGAGTCCATTGTAGCTGAAACTGTTCGTGCTCTGATCCGGATACGTGATCTGCGTGAACCGGGATTCATAGTCGTAGGCGAGCGTGGTGGTGTCGTTGCCGACCGTCACCGCCGTGGTCCTCCCCGCTGCGTTGTAGGTGAATGACTTGACCGTCACCTCTGCTGACTGCGCGCACATTGCCCGCTCCCCCTGGTCAGAGACGCTGAAATTGCCGGGAACAGCCTACGGCTTCGCTCGTCGCCTGAGTATCCCGGAAAGCTTCTCACACCACTTGTTAGCGAAGAACAACAACCCGCATAATAGCGCAACAGCCACACTAGGAATTGCAAACTGCCAAACGTATTGCACTAGGTACAGCCCGAAACCGTAGGGATGCTCGTACTGATGGGCAAGGAACGAAATCCATTTACTCGCTCCCACTGCCAAAACCCCGATCGCACACGATGCGACAGCAATACCACGTAGAGACAGTCCATCAAACCGAACAAAGACCGGAACGATGAGCAATAGAACGACACACACAATAACCACTGCCTTAAGCAAAGAATCTATTGTAAGAAAGTCTGCAAATGGAAATATGATCTGAAGATCAGCCGAATCAACTGACAAGGCAAATGCGAACACCATTCCACAGATTAGCTGTGCGTAGCGCATCTTCAGTTGATAGCGGGCCGTCATTGTCGCTGCTGCAAGTACTCTTTCCATTTGACTGGTTTATTGTTATCTGACGAGGGTACGGTCCCATTCCAATCCATGTAATCCACAACGAGTTTTATTTTCTTAGTTAGTTTTCCAAGTTTATCAATGATCTTTATATCGTTCGGCCCGATATCGATGCATCCAATTGAACCGACAAACTCCCCACCGTGAAGAAAGTACCCTCCAGTTCGCCCTGGAACATCCGGCCCTCCCTTGAGGGGGATTCTTCGATCGCCCCAAGCGGGGCTGGGTGGATATCCAGCCCAGGGATAGGCAAAGATGTTATATGTTGCGTATTGATCCTCATTAGGATCTATGGAGTAGGTTCCTTCAGGTATGGGTCCGCCCCTTTGCCCTTGGTCGCGACGGCCCTTACCAGGTGCGCCTGAAAAGGCCGGTACAGAGTCAACTAAGGTACCATCATCGCGAAACCACTTGAGTTTGGTTCCGGTGAAGACCAGTGTAACCGTCCCAGTAGGGTCAGTGCGAACTAATGGTGCGCTTCCACAATACCCATACCAATTCCTCCCATCCTTGATCGGATCCCGAGTAAGAAACCGCCCAGTCGAGGGATCGTAATACCTATGCCCCAGGAGCTTCAGGCCAGAATCCGGGTCGGATTGGTAGCCGTAAGGTCCTCCGTAGGCGAAGGGGCCGGACCAGGTTCCGGAGGACGAGGTGACGTTGCCGAAGGCGTCGTATTGAACGCTGGCGGTGACGGATTGGCCGGTCGAGGACTGAGAATCCCCGTTCTTGATCCCGGCGTGGTAGAAGGTGGTGGAGGAGGAGCGCCGCTCTGAGATCGCGGGCGTATACGTGGCGGCCCCGTCCGAAAGAACCGGCGAGGTCACGGAAACCCCATCCCGAAGGAAAGTCTTCGACCCTCCGGAGTCGGTCATCCCGACCCTGGTATCCAGCCCGTTGTACGTAAACGAGTTCGTCGACTGGTTCGGGTAGGTGATCCCGGTCACCCTCGACTCATAGTCGTAGGTCAGCGAGGTCGTCCCGGCCGAGGTCTCGACCGCGGTCGTCCGCCCCGCCGAGTCGTAGGTGAACTCCTTGACCGTTTGCTGGCCGATCTTCACCTCCAGCAGCTTGTCCGCGTCGTCGTAGGCGTAGTCTTCGGTGACCGAATTCACCGTCCGCGTCAGGCGGTTGCCGTTGGCATCGCAGGTGGGCGCATCGACAAACGCCTTCATCTCTGTCTCTTCAACCTGTTGCCTGCCAGCACTCCAAACGCTACGAACCCAAAGGTCACTGCACCACTTATGGCTGCTTCTTCGATAAAGTGACTTGACGCGCGTTCCCGACTAACCTCTCCTTGCGACGAATCTATCGTGCTTGAATGACTTGTCATCAAAAGGAATACTATGAAAGATGCTCCTCCAGCCCCCAATAAAGCCATTGCGAGCCAATGACTGGAGACAAAGCGCCACAAGACTCCGCCCGTCACTAACATCGCTACCGCGACTATCCCTGCCCACGGCCGGACGGCTTCGCTTGCAAGATCGATGGCGCTCGTCCATGCACCTGAACCCTCTTGGCTTACGACCCCGGACGAAAACGATGCGATCGACACCAGGAACACGCCAAGAAACACGCATCCAATCGCCGAATACGCCGCAAGGCGAGACCTGAAGCGACTACCCCGACTCCGAAACTCACCATTTTCCACTTGGGGTCTCACCGGTCCATTGAGAGTAATCGACAATAAGTTTCACTCTACCTTCATGCTTGCCGATCCTATCAATCCACTCTTTGTCAGCATGCCCGATGTCAATGCATCCTATACTACCCTTGTTATCACCCCCGTGAAGAAACATCCCTTTCCTTCCGAAAGTATCGGTGTTCTTGCCTGGATGGATAGGAATAATGCGATCTCCCCAAGCGACAGGATCGAGTACTTCACCCATGCCGAATAGCCGACCAAAGACGTTGTACTTTGAGGTAGTATATCGATCTTCATCGGGGTCCAGATAGTACTCTCCCTCGGGAATGGGACCGCGATCTTTCGTTACCTGATCCTCCCGCCTGGAACCCGGAACCCCCGATACTCCATCGGTTATATCAACAAGCTTCCCATTGTCATCAAACCACTTGAGCTTCTTTCCATTGAAAACTAGAGTATGCAAGCCATCAGAGTCTACTGCCATGCCCGGATTATTCTCACAATACCCATACCAGTTTCTCCCATCCTTCACTGGGTCACGGGTCAGGAACCTCCCCGTCGAGGAATCGTAATATCTATGCCCCAGGAGCTTGAGGCCGGAGTCGGGGTCTTCTTGGTAACCCCAGGCCCCTGCGAAGCCAAAGGGGGTAGGCGTGCTACCGGAGGAGTTCGTGAGGAGTCCGAAGGCGTCGTACTGCCGCGTGTCTGTGGTGCTTTGGTTCGTGTCGGTAAGGCGTTCGATCGTGCCCAATCGGTCGTGGTGATAGAACTTGGTTACGCTCGACCTGCGTTCCGAAATTCCCGGCGTGTACACCGCTTCACCATCCGAGAGCACGGGGTCTGTCACATACGCCCCGTCTCTGAGGTAGGTCCTGGTTCCGGTTGAATCCACCTTGCTCACCCTGGTATCGAGTCCATTGTACGCGAAAGTGTTCGTCGATTGGCTAGGATATGTGATCTGCGTGATCCGGGATTCATAATCGTAGGCGAGCGTGGTCGTGTCGTTCCCGACGGTGACCGCCGTGGTCCTCCCCGCCGCGTCGTAGGTGAATGACTTCACCGTATTCCCGCCTTGGGTGATGCTGGTGAGCTTATCGGCATCGTCCACCACGTAGCTCTGCGTCGTGCCGTTCAGCGTCTTCGAGGTCCGGTTCCCGTTCGCATCATAGGTATAGCTCGCCGAATACCCGTTTCTGACCTCAGAAACCAACTGGTCGATGTCGTCGTATGCGTACTCCGTCGTCACCGAGTTCACGGTCTTTTCCACCAGGTTCCCCGCCGCGTCATATTCGTAGCTTTCCGACGAAATGGTCGAGTGCGCAGAGGTCTTGTGAGCGATGCTCGTGACCCGGTTCCTCACGTCGTATCCCGTGACCGTGTAGGCCCCGCTATCGAAGGTGCGCTGAGTCTCCCGCCCCCCGGCGTCATACGCAAAGGCCGTGACCTCTTCGAACGGGTTCTCCAGGCTCACCAGCCGCCCGGCGTCGTCGTAGGTGTACGTGGTCGCCCCCACCCCGTCCACGTCCATGCTCGTTCTTCGCCCGGCGCCATCGTAGGCGTAGGCGATCTCGCCTTCGGGGGTCTCCAGCAGCGTGAGCTGCGAAGCGGCGTCGTAGGTCCAGTTCGTCGTGCCCGTGGCGTCGGTCATCTGGGCGCGCCGCCCGGCGAAGTCGTAGCTGAAGGCCGTGTCGGTTCCGGTGGGGTAGTCGACCCCCGTCATGCGCCCCGCGTCGTCGTAGGCGTAAGAGACGGTCTGCGAAAGCGGGTTGGTGTAGGCCGACACCTGCCCGTTGCCGTTGTAGCTCCAGGTCTCGACCGAGCTGTCTGCCAGCGTGAGGGTGTAGACCTCGCCCCTTGCGGTGTAGGCGTAGTTGCGGGTCTTGCCGCGCCCGTTGGTGACGCTGGTGAGCCACCCGTTCGAGTTGTAGGCGTAGGTCTCAGACTCTTCCTCGGCGTTCGTGACCTGGGTGAGCCGCCCCGCATCGTCGTAGGCATACGAGGTGACCTTGCCCCGCTCATTGGTGACGCTGGTGATCCTCCCCACCTCGTTGTAGGAGCGAAGAACCTCCTCCTCGTCGTCGTGGGTGATCACCGATAGCCGTCCCCACTCGTCGTAGGCAAACGACTCGGTGATGCCGTTCGGGTCCGTGACGCCCGTGACCCACCCCAGGCCGTTGTAGGCGATCTCGGTCAGCCCGTCCTCTGGGTCGGTGATGTCTGTGAGGTTGCCGCTGGTGTCGTACTCCAGCGTGGTGGTCTCTTCCTCGCCGTTGGTGGTGCTCAGAACCTGGCCGTACGAGTCGTAGGTGTTGGTTTGGACGGCGCGCTCCAACGGGTCCGTGACGGTCTCCAGGTTCCCGTAGGCGTCGTAGTCATAGGCGGTGAGGTTCTCCAGCGGGTCCTCGGCGGTGAGCAGGTCGTTGGCGGTGCTGTAGGTGAAGGTCCAGGTCTTGGAGAGCGGGTTGGTGACCGTCAGCACGTTGCCCCTGGAGTCATAGGTATAGCTCCAGGATTCGCCCCGGCGGTCGGTCTTGCCCGTGACCTGGTTGCTGCCGTTGTAGGAGTAGCTTTCGCTGAAGGACGCCTGGTCGGTGATGCTGACGAGCTTGCCCGAGGAGTAGTTGTGAACGATCGTCTGGCTGCCGGGCAGGGTGATCGTGGTGGCGCTGGCGGTGTAGGTATAGCCGGTGGTGTGGCTGAGCGGGTTGGTGGCGCTTGCCAGGCTCCCGTCGGAGTTGTAGCTGTAGTCCCACTCCTTGCCGCGCCGGTCGGTGTGGGTGGTGATCCGGTGAGAGGCGTCGTATTCGAACGCGTCGGTATAGGTCGTCTGGTCGAGGTCCGGCCACTCCACGGCGTCGAGTTCATCCGTCTGGGAGTTGAGGTCGAAGGTCCAGACCCTGCCCAAAGGGTCCTCGACGGAGGTGAAGTTGTTATTCTGATCGAGCGAGATCGTGAGGCTGCGCCCGCTGGGGCCGGTGACCTCGGTGACGTAGTTGTACTGGTTGAGCGTCAGGGTGACCGTGTTGCCGTTGCGGTCCTCGATCTCCTGGCAGAACCCGTCGCCGTTGAACCGGTACTCGGTCTGGTCCTTTTGGGTCAGGGTCCAGGTGCCGTCGGTGTGCTTGACGAGCTTATCGTAGATGCCCGCGGGCGGGTCGTAGTCGGTGTCGAAAGCCGCCGAAGGGAAAGCGAGCGAGGCAAAGAGCTTCGAAAGGTCCCAAACCTCTCCGCCTCCCCCGCCCATCGACTGCGAGAACGGGATCGCCGTGCCGTCGCCCCAGTGAACGATCGCGGTGCCCATGGACTCGTAGATGTAGATGTCATAGGTCCAGGTCCAGCCGTGGCCGAGTTCGTCGTTGTAGTCCGACTGGCTGTTGTGAAACAGCGTGAAATCCACGGCCATGCCGCCCCGGTCCTCCCAGGACACCAGGGGAACCCGGGTGAGCTTGTTGCCGTTGCCGCTGTTGACCTGTCCGCCGGGGGAGTTGACCTGTCCCTCCCAGGGCAATCCCGCTCCTGGGGCCTCTTCGCAGGCGAGCGTGTGGGTGGGAGGCGGTAGCGCGCCGCTTGTGGAGGCCAGGAGCCTTGCCATGCGGCTCTGCGCTGCGGCGGCCTTGGTGCGGGCGTTCCAGAGCCCCCCGCGAGTGGCCGGATCGCGGCTGGGGTTCACCCCCCGGTAGGCAGGGAGTGGCCGGTCGGTGAAAGGACCCACCCTGCCTTGAAACGCGCGCTGTGCAAAATCCGCCGCCGCCAGAAGAGCGCCGTTGAACCCGGCCGAGCCCGAACTGTAGGCAAGGCTCAAAACGAGCGTGATCGAGACGAGCCTGCCGAAAACCCCCTTCCGCGCACGCCCCCTCATGCCCTTACTTATACAACACATTCCGCCAAACGTCAAGACCAAAGTTGGGAGCGCTTTTTTGGGGGAGTGCCTCTTGTGATCCCGGCAAGAACGCCATGCAGTAGTCGCTCGGAGAGCCTGTGTCGGTGTGTTTCAGTCCGTCGGGCGGCCGGGAAGGGGGCGCTAGGCGTTGTCCTTTGTTGTGATTTGGAGGCCCTTTGGACCGAGGACCAGCGTAGCGATGGGATCGAGAAGCATGCCTTTACAAGAAGTCGAGGATAGGATCTCGCGGTCTTTCAGGTCGCTACGGGAGGTCGCAGAATCTTCGCCCCCTCACTTGGGCGAGGATAGGAGGTAATCGAGCACGTCGTTCGCGGAGTACGAATCTCTGCCGGGCGGGAGGAGCAAGTGAACGTTCACCACATCGTCGCCGCTTGTGACGATCGCGGGCTCGGCCACCCCTTTGCGAACCTGGCCCATGCCAACCGTCGCGATCAAGCCGTTGCAGATGCACTTTCGGCCGACGGTGTCCTCGATCTTGCCGCCCTTCTTAAGGTAGTCCTCGATCGGTTCAGCGGGGCACCGATATCCGACCTTGCCATCGGCGGTTCGGTAAGGTTGCCGGAGGTACCCGAGATCGCAAATGCGAGTGCGCGTCTCGTAGGTCGCCGGCTCGGAAACCGTTCCCGGCAGCTGGACCACCTTGAACGGAAATCCAGTCGGCGAAGCCAGCGCGTCGGTTCGCACGCACGCTGTGCCTGCGGCGCTTCGCTCCAAGACGGCCTTCTTGATCTCTGGCGCGATTCCCGACTCCTCGCAAAAGGCGAACAAGGTGCCGACCTGGACTCCCGTTGCGCCGGCCGCAACGGCTTGCTGAAGGCCTTCGGGGCACCCATACGAACCCGCCAGCCAAAACGGCACGCCCAGTTGCCGGATGGCGTCCAGGTCGGGGGCGTCCTTCGGGCCGTATATCGGCTGGGAGTGCTCGTCGAAGAAGGGAGTCCCACGAGGCGGGGCGTTGTGCCCTCCGGCGGTCGGACCCTCGACGATCAGACCATCAACGGGCGGCGTACATTTCCGCACCAACGTCAGCGCGAGCGCGGTCGAAGAGACGATGGCCAAGAACTTCGGCCTTGCGAGGCTGGTGACTCCTGCGGGCTGGAATTCCCCCGGATCAAAGGTGGAGTAGAACTCCTCGTTGGCTGCGGCGTCCGCCACGTCGATTCTGAGGCGCGTCCGCTCGAACCGGGCGAGCGAGTCGAGAGCCCCTGGAATCTGGCGGGGGATGCCCGCGCCCATCAGCACGTAATCGACGCCCGCGAGCATAGCGCCGAACAGCGAGGGCAAGGTAGGAAGCTGAATCTTCTCCAAAAGATTGATCCCCACCGCGCCTGCGTGGCCGCGCTTGGCGAGGTAGACCTCGACGAAGTTCGCAAGAACGGTCAATTCGGAAAGGGCGCTCGAAAACCGGATCGTGGGGATCGGTTTGGACTTGAACGCGTCGCGCGGTTTCTTTTCCTCCGAACTGAAGTAGCGGGCCCAAACCCGTTCGGCGATTTCGGGAATGGGGAAGGCGTCGAAGGCCGCGCGAAGGTGTCCGCCGACATCGCCCATCTGGAGCCTGCGGGCCAAAATGGTGTCTGCGCCAGTGCCGGAAACGACGCCCAACTGCCCCCGCATCGAAACCGCACGCGCCAGCCGCCAACTCGAAACGGCAGCCCCCATCCCACCTTGAATCACGATTGGAAGGGGCGTCGTCACTTGGAGCATCGAACCATTATGGTACCTACCAACCGGAGGGAACTGCGTCGGCAAACCTCAATTCTCGCTGAGGGTTCGTTTTTCGAGAAGGCGGGGTGATGCGGGCGGAGTGAGATGCGGGCAACGTGTCACGGGCCCAATTGCGACTTCACGTCCTGAATCTTGCGGACCAGCTTTTCCATGTGCCCCGAAAGGGACTTCACCGCCGCCAAATAGCCGTCCGCGTTCTTATTGTTCTGCGTCAATCGGAGGTAGCTGCGCCAAAACGTCTCGACATCGAGCCCGAAGTCCAAGACCGCTTTCGTCCCCGAAATTACCTTGCCGTACACCCCGGCGTATCGGATCGCCTGTTGGACTTCAGGGCGGCCGAAGGCGAAGGCGGCGCTGTTCATCGCTGTATCGATCACCTTTTCGTGGGTCGGAACGTCCGACGCCGCAGTATCCAAGGTCTCCACTGCCAGCTTCTTGGCCTTGAGGGCCTCGATGATCCTAGCGTCCCACTTGAGTTCGCCGATCTGGCGCGTACGCTCGGCCGCACGCACCTTCTTGCCCATTCGGCTCGTCGCTTTGGCGATGGCGTCCAGGCGTGCCTTGTGCGCAAGTTCGAGGGAGGAGATCGCGCCGTCGAGGGCCGCGACGCAGGTCTTCTTGGCTGAGGACCAGAGCGCGCCTACTGCGGCCGCCCTCCAACGAGCGGACTCCTTGTTCCCCTCCACGATTGACTTCTGAAGGGACCGGAGCGCCTCCTGAGTCCTTTGGACTTCGCCGCGCAAGGCATCGAGCTGGTCCTGGAGCCTCCGTCGCTCTTCTCGAACCTCTCGTATGCTGGTCGTCGCTTCTTCGATCAGCGTTGCGAGGTCGCCAACCCCCTCGTCGAACAATTCGACACGCTCATCCCAGTCCAGGATCGTGCCGGAAAGCGTGCGTCGCCACTCGATCAGTTCGCGCATCCGAGCGTCGATGCGATCGGCCCATGCGTTGACGTTGATGAGCTCCTGACAAGGGCACTGGTGCGGCCCCCGGCTTTCGTGAGCTCGCCCGGCGGCCACCTGGCGGTCCGCTTCGGCGTTGTGTTCGACGACGGCGCGGCCTTCTTCGGCGACCTCGGCCATCAACGCCTTCCGGTCCGCTTCCAGTTGGCCGGCCTCCTCGAACAGTTCTTTCCAGGTCGCGCTGATGAGTTCGCCCAAGCCCGCAGGCGTGTCGGAACCGCCCTTGATCGCGAGCCAGTCTCGGGACGCTTGGACCCAGGCGGGTCTGGCGTCGGGCGCTTGGTCTCGTCGGGCGGCGGCTTCCCATTCAGTCTGCGCGAGTCCGAAAGCGGTGCAGCCGACGACGGCTAGGTACGCAGCGACTCGGAACCGCAAGAGGCGCCCGTTCATATTTGTAAGGACGCGCAATGGTCGGCAACGTGCTACTAATTCGGAGGATCCCATGTCGATTCGCCTGCCTTCGTTTTATCGGCAGATTCAGATTGAACAAGGAGGTGGTCCACATAGGGACTTTGTTGCCCGCTCCAGCGGTCTTCGCCAAACGTGATTCTACGCTTCATCGCCAGCAGCCTCGGCGTCGGGCGACATCCGAGTTGCCGACGGGACAAACTCGCAGATTGCCATGTCGAGGCCGCGCCGCTCAGATCTCCTGCCGCAAGGCGGCTTAAGGCCAACGCTTCAGAAAAGTAGAGCGCGTGCAATGTCCAACCTTTCTCCTGGTAGCGGGCCCGCTCTTTGAGGAGCGTCCGAACGGAGTCTTCGGGCGAAACGGAACGTAGCTGGATTGCCAGGGCCAGCGTCAGGTTAGCCCTCGGAGGGGCGTCGAGGCCTGGCAGCAGGAGAGCCTCAGCTTGGCCGAGCGCTCGTTCAAAAAAGCCGTCGTCCCCGGCCTCCGCCGCCAACACGGCAGAGTTCGACCAAAAGTGCAATCGGTCGAGCCGAGGGTCGCCCTTACTCGGTCCCTCCATCGACTTGGCCAATTCAAGGGCTTGACCGATCTCCCCCGTGTTCCAATGGTAGGCCACCATGCCGTTTTGAACCAGCATCCGATGCCGATGAAGTTCTGGCTGGAGGAAGCTCACAATGCCGCGCCCAGTCTCAAGGTCGCCGGACTCCAATGCAAGGAACAGCCCCCAGACGTTCGCACGCACGATGTCGCGATGGCGCCGCGCATGGGTGGCGATGCGAAGGCCCCGTTGGATCGCCCGCCTAGCCTCGCCGAACTCTCCCGATTGCATGTGAACCGTGGCGTCGAGTTCGCAATGCTCAAAGGCAAGCGGGTCCCGTCGGGAATGCGGTTTCGTAAGCGAAAGCAACTCGCGGCATTGGCGAAGGGGAAGGGACTGCGTGAACGACCGCGCCCCAAGGAGCACCGCCCGAGCGCTGTCGATGTCGAGGCCCGCGGTGTACCGGACCGTATCTGCAAAGCCGTCAAGCGGCCGACTCTCGTCGAAGGGCACTGGGTTCGGTGCTAAGTCGATGCGCTTGAAAAAGGGGTGATCGTACGCGCTTCCCGCCCCCAGTCTGCTTTCCGCGACCGGATCGAGAAGCCAAGTGCCTCGCGCAGCGATCGTCTTCGCCGTGATGCTCAGAACACCGTCTCCGAGCCAATATCTCAGCCTCCTAAGCGTCTGGCGAAGCGCTGTCCGGGAGGAGATGGGGTCGGCGAAAGGATAGACTTCTCGGGCCAAACCGGCCCTCTCCCGCGCAAGCTGGGGTGTTCGAGCGAGGCAGAGCGCAAGGGCGGCGACGCTCGCGTTCGGCGCAGGACCGCGAGATCGGCCCGCTACGGTCGCGTGAAGTTCAGCGCCTAGCCGGAGCCGAACGGTCGAACCCGTAATTTTCCTAGGAGTGTCTTGCCGCATCGTCAAACGCCTCTTCTGTCACGTTATCGTCACGGTGTCTATTGTAACGTAGGTCATGAATGCAAGACCTGCTTGCGATTCGAAAAAGAAGTCAACAGATGAAATACATACATGCTATGGCGGCGTCCGCACTACTGGCCGGCGTCTGTGCCTCGGCATCCGCGCAGTGGTCGACGTTTGCCGGCACGGGCCACTACTACGGGGTCTTCCTGATCGAGGGCGGCGACCATTCGTGGTCGGCCGCACGCGCTCAGGCGCAGGCCAAAATCGCCCCGAATGGGCAGACGGGCGACCTTGCGACGCTCACGAGCGCGGACGAAAACGCGTTTGTGTTCGCCCTAGCGGATTTCCCGCAATTCTGGGCTATGGATGGGGCAGGGAACAATGAAGGCCACTATCTTGGCGGCTTCCAGCCAGAGGGTTCCCCCGAGCCCGCCGGAGGCTGGCAATGGGTGACCAGCGAAGCGTGGTCGTACACTTCTTGGATGTCCGGGGAGCCGAACAACTCGGGAGGCGAAGAGGACTTTCTGTGCTACTTCGGGATCGGCGGCGCGAGGACGGACCGCTGGAACGACGTTGGAGACGGTGCTTCGGCGGTTCATACGGCGTACGTCGTCGAGGTCGTTCCGGAGCCGGCTACCGCAGCAGTCCTCGGCTTGGGCTTTATTGCCGCTGCCCGAAGAAGAAAGGGGGCTTAGGAAAGGGGAACAATGCGCCGCTCGCCCGGCGTCTCGTCGGGCGGCGGCCACTACTTTTGTGGGCTTTCGGTCCCTCGAATATCGAGGGAGTGAAGGCCTATTTCAGGTTGTGCGCCCCCTCGCTCGCCTGAGGCGCGTACATCTGGGAGTTGCTCCACCATCAGCCCACCGCAGAGGTTTTGGCGGCGGGCGCTTTCTCTTGCGACAACCTACTAGAAGCTCTGCTTGGCTCGGCCCAATTGGACGGCGTGTCGCACTTTGCGATGATCAGGGAGGATCCGCCCCCGGCGATCGCCCGTGAGGGGTTTCGTGCGTGATTTGCGACTTTAGGTTTGATGGCGAAGACCCTCGCATATTTTGGGGTCGAATTTCTCGCCTCGAAAGGAGCAAATCATGAACGCACAAACCAACCCGATTCTCCGGGTTTCCTGCCTATGGGTTGCCGCCGCCGCTTGTTCGGCCACGCAGGCAACTTGGATCGTTACCAACCTTCATCCAGCCGGCGCCACAAGTTCGCGAGCGTTTGCGGTCGATGGGACTCATCAAGTCGGTGACGCCCAGTTTGGGAGTTCAAGACGCGCGACTCTGTGGGCGGGCAGCGCCGCTTCGTTCGTCGACCTTCATCCCGGAGGGTTCACGCACTCGACCGCCTTCGCGGTCTACGGGGGCCAGCAGGGGGGATCGACGTATTCCTGGCCGAGCGAACGCGCGACCCTCTGGTCTTCGACCGCCGCTTCGGCCGTGGACATGCATCCGGCGTATGCCAGCTCGAACAACTCCGTGATCCTGGGAATGGGTGCGGGCGAGCAGGTTGGCTTCGCGGACGTCGGGATCCGCTCCCATGCGACTCTTTGGGCGGGCACAACTGCCAGCGCCGTGGATCTCCATCCTTCTGACGGCGTATGGTCCGCCGCGTATGGTGTTTGGGGCGGCCAGCAAGTTGGACACTACGCCCGTATATCTGACGGCCTGCATCAAGCTTCGCTGTGGTCGGGCACGGCAGCCTCGATAGTCGTGCTCAACCCTGCCGGATCGCAAAACGCGAGGGCTTTTGGCATTCAAGGCGGCGAACAGGTCGGCTTCGCGCAGTTGGGCGGAAACGAGCACGCGGCCCTCTGGCGCGGCAGCGCGAGTTCGTTTGTCGACCTGCACATTGCTGGAAAGAGTTACTCCCACGCAACGGGCGTGTACGGCGGGAGACAGGTCGGCTTCACGGCGGATCATACGGGCAGGCAAGCAGCGCTCTGGGACGGCACGGCCGCCTCGTACTTTGACCTTCACTCGCTGCCCCCCAGTCCGTACACGTGGTCCGAGGCCACCGGCATCTACAAAGACTCCACCGGAACTTGGATCTCAGGCTGGGCGCGGATCGGGTCCGGTAACGAGGAGGCATTCCTCTGGCACGAGCCGGTTCCCGAGCCGGCCACGTTCGCCGGCCTCGGACTTGGAGTGCTGACAGTTCTTCGGCGCAGACGAGCGAAGACGCGCCGCGCATCGGGTTCTGCCCATGCCCGCCCGGGACCATCCCGAAGGACCCGCCAAGCAGGGCTCGCGCGGAATTCTCGTCGGGGGATGAGCCGAGCCGCGACCTCGACCAGGGGGCTTGGAGTCCTTTACCTGTCGCTACTGGCCCTTAGTGGGGCCGTTCAGGCTCAGATCATCTACAATCCTTCCAACGATTCGTATTACGAACTCGTTGAGACGGCAAAGTCATGGAACGACTCCCGAGCCGATGCGGACGCTCGCTCCTACCTGGGTAGGGCAGGGCACCTAGCGACCCTGACGAGCGCCGACGAGAATGCCTTCGTGATGGCGAACTTCTCTATGCCGTTTCGTACCTGGATCGGCGGTTGGCAGCCAGAAGGCGACTCGGACGTCAACGCGCCCTGGGAATGGGTCACTGGGGAGTCGTTTACGTTCACGAATTGGGGTCCGGGCGAGCCTAACGGGGGACTCAGCGAGAATCACCTGGACATCCTCTTCAACGGCAATTGGAACGATGAAGCTGGGTGGATCGACAACTACTTCCTCGTAGAGTATTCCTCGGCCGTCCCCGAGCCAGCAACGGCGGGAATCTTGGGCGCAGGCTTTTTTCTCGCTGCTGCCCGCCGCCGCAAGAGGGGTTAAGGAGAACGTAGGACCGCTCGCCCGGCGCCTCGTCGGGCGGCGGCCACTTTTTTGTGGGCTTTTTCATCCCTCAACCCCCGCCGGGGTTGAGGGTCTATTCCGGGAAGCTGGGAACGAGAGAATCCAGCGGAGATTCAAGCGGCTGGACAGGCCGACACCCGCCGAAGCACCCCAAAACGAGTTTGGGGAGGCACCCGTGGGTAGTAGGTTTGTTTCACGGGTTGGACATCCGCCGCAGTCCTCAAGAAGGTCGCCGTGCCATGAGCGAGCGGGTTCCCCGGTTAACCGCCTCCGAGATCGAAAAGTACATGGCCGGGGTGGCTTTAGTACCTGAACGAGTCCCTCAACCCCATGGGGATTGAGGGATGAGAAACTGAGCGCGAAGGAGGCCCACCTCGCGCTCGATAATCCTATCGCCCCCTGAGCGAGTGCAGCTAGGTATCGCGCCCTCCAGACTCTGAGGGTTTAGGAAGCGGATCAGAACACCGATGCGTCGGCGCGGCCGTTGAACCAGCCGTTGTCCTTAGCTCCGTTGCCATCGAAGTCGTCGAGCGCCTTGGGGTCCTTCACGCCCGCATGGCCGTCCGCGTACGTCAGGCAGGTCTTGCCCGCATACCATATCCCCGGCCCACTGCGGCATCCCTCAGGACCCGGACCACACTCCGACCCGCCACCGTAATAGCCGCTCGGCTTGCCGCTTCCGCGAAGGCTCGGAAGAGGCGGGTCGACGGTGTACTCACCGGCAGTCAGTAAGTCGCCGTTCCGCACTCCACGCGTGTCCGAGATGATGAGCGTCTGCGCGGGCGCTTCGATGCTGCTCTCCGTCGCTGACCAAGGGATGCGCGAATTACCGAAGTACTGGTAGTTGTAGCCGTACCCGCCGTACTTGACGCTCGGGTTGTGCGCGAACGATTTGCCCTTCATTTCGTCTGGCGCGAGCGGGCTGGTGAAGATCGGCTCGTTCTTCACGTAAGTGTAAATGTGGTCCGGCCAGCGCGTGCGCGGCACTTGGTTGGACGGCGACGACATCATGGGGTAGGCGCCGTCGTTGTCGGTGACGTACATCACCACGCCCATGCCGATCTGCCGCAGGTTGCTCACGTTGGTCGTTCGCTTGGCGGAAACCTTGGCCTGAGCAAAGGCCGGGAAAAGGATCGCCGCGAGGATCGCGATGATGGCGATGACGACAAGGAGTTCGATGAGGGTGAACGCGTGTCTTTTCATTGGGGTGTGCCTTGACAGGAAAGTCAGGAATCACATTACCCCATTCATACGCCGCTGCGTATGATACGCACTTTTGTATACGTATGATATGATGGAAGAGATGAGCGAATGCACCGTTCTCAGTTGCCCGGCCCAGTTTTCGAGGCTCTCGGCCGAAGCCAAGCTCTTCCAGAGCTTGTCGGACGCGACTCGGCTGGCGATTCTCAAGGCGCTGGTCGTAAGGCCGCTGAGGGTGGTCGACCTGTGCGCTCTAACTGGGAGGGCGCAGCCAAACGTGTCAGCTCATCTCGCGTGTCTGCGAGATAGCGGGCTCGTGATCGGGAAGCCGAAGGGAAGGGAGACCTATTACGCGATTGCCGAGCCCGAGATGATCGCGGCCCTCAAGGCGACGGAACGGGTGGTGTCGAAGGTCGGCCACCGGATCTGCGGCTGCCCCCTCCTCCCACTGCTCGAACAATAGCCTCGCCCAGGGCGCAGGCCGCGCCTATAGAACACAAGGGCCGCAGTAAGTTCGACGATGAGCGATCCTCACATTATTGCGCCCCCGCCGACACGATCCCCTGCTGGGAAGAACGCCTGCCAAGCTCCAATTCAGCCTGAATCGCACTCCAAGCGCAGGAAGTCGCCCATAATGCCGCAGGGAGGAAATCGGACGGTGGCAGCCGCCTCGACGAAGATGTGCGCACTCCTTCTGACGGATGTCGAAGGCAGCACGGCGTTGTGGGAAAAGGACCGTCGAGGAACGGCCGCAGCGTTGGAGCGCCACGACGCGATCGCCGCTGCAACCGTCGTTCGCCACCAAGGAACCCTCGTCAAACCTCGAGGCGAAGGCGACAGCTTGTTCTGCGTCTTTGATCGAGCTTCCGATGCGGTTGCCGCTGCCTTGGACCTGCAGATTGCCTTTCGTGAGGTCCCAGTGTCGGGTGGCGCCCCCTTGCGGGTCAGAATCGCCATCCATACCGGAGAGATGGACGCTCGCGAGGGCGATTACTACGGCCCAGCGGTGAATCGCTGCGCGCGCATCCGGTCGGCAGCGCATGGAGGACAAGTTCTAGTCTCGCATGCCGTGCAGCAACTTGCCTCGGAGGTCTTGCCTGCGGGCTCGCACTTTGTCGATCTGGGCGTACACCGTTTGCGCGACCTCTCTCGCCCCGAGCGCATCTTTCAGTTGGCTCACCCCGACCTTCCGTCTGCGTTTCCTCCGCTTCGAACGCTCGATCACCAGGTTCATAACCTCCCGGTGCTTCTGACCAGCTTCGTCGGTCGCGAACACGAGGTCTCAGAAGTGCTGGAGCTGTTTGAGAAGACGCGCCTTCTCACTCTGGTTGGAGTGGGCGGAACAGGGAAGACCCGAATGGCGCTGGAGGTCGCGGCCCAGGTGGCGGATCGGTTCAGCGATGGCGTCTGTTTCGTGGATTTGGCGCCGCTCCGGGACGCGCACCTGACGGAAAGAGCGCTGCTGTCTGCGATCCAAGAGACGAATCCCGACCTGGCCGGCACACTGGATGCGGCGCTTGCCGATCGAGAGCTTCTCCTCGTGCTCGATAACTGCGAGCACCTAGTGCGGGCGACCTGCGCGTGCGCGGACCGAGCTCTCCGGGTTTCCCCTCGGCTGAAAGTGATCGCAACGAGCCGTCGGCCATTCGGGCTGAGTGGGGAGCAGATCTACCCGGTGCCACCGATGAACTCTCCCGCTCCGGGCTCGAAAGGACTTGTGCGAAGGCTGTTCGCCTCCGACGCAGGTAGCTTGTTCCTCGAACGCGCCCGCGCCGTACAACCCACCTTCGACCTCCATTCGGCCAACGCGGAGGATGTCGCGGCCGTGTGCGCAGCCCTGGATGGAATCCCACTCGCGATCGAGCTCGCTGCCGCGCGGCTTCGGGTCCTTTCGCCTGGGCAGATCAGGGAGCGGTTGCAGGACCGTTTCGCGCTACTCACCTCGTCGGCGAGCTCCGGCGACGAGAGACACCGCACGTTACGCGGCGCTCTTGATTGGAGCTTCGACCTGCTCTCCGAACCCGAGCAGGTTTTGCTGGCGAGGCTCTCGGTCTTTCGCGGAGGGTGGAGCCTGGAGGCCGCGGAGGCTGTGTGCTGCGACCCTGAGTTTCCGCCGCCCAAGCTGCTGGACGTGCTCCAAGGTTTGGTCGAGGCGTCGCTGGTCCTCTATATGCCATCCGAATCGGGACCGGGCCGTTACAGAATGCTGGAGTCGGTTCGCGAGTACGCCGCAGAGAAGCTCGTCGAGAGCCCTCAAGCCCCTACGCGGAGTCGCCACGCCGAATGGTGCGCCGATCTCGTGCGAGCGGCAGAGGCCGAGTTCACCGGAAGCGACCAGGCGCGGTGGTTTGAGCGCATCGAGGAGGACTTGGACAATGTTCGGGCGGGCATCGCCTACCTCCTCGAAAGCCGAGAAGGCGCCCTCGGAGCGCTCCAACTCGTCTTGGGACTGCGGACCTTCTGGATCGTGCGGGGACATTTCGAGGAGGCGCGAGCGGGCCTCTTGGAGTCGCTTGCGCGGGCGGAGGACCTCGACCCTGCGTTGCGAGCCCGGGCAGAGAACCTCCTCGGCATCCTCGCGCTCCTGAGTGGTGACCTCGACGAGGCTCGCCTCAGACTCGCCGGGGCTTTGGAGTTGCGGCGCGCGCTTGAGGATTGGGGAGGTCAGGCCGCCACACTCAGCAACCTCGGCATCGTCGAGCGGTATTCGTTCCGATTCCAAGAGGCGCTGGCGTTTTTTGACGAAAGCGTGCGCCTCTATCGCCGACTCGAACAACCCAACGAAACGGGCTACGCCCTACTGAACCTAGGATGCGCCTACTTTGAAACTGGCCAGTTCGAAATGGCTGAAAAAGTCTATGCGGAGTGTCTATCCCTCATGACCCGACTCCAAGATCAGAGCGGCCTTTCTCAGCTACGGGCCAACATGGCGGACGTACGGCTGTCCCTCGACGATCCCGAAACCGCCGCCGCACACATCCTCGCGGCGATCCATGAAGCTGAGGCGTGTGGGTACGTCCAGTGCCTGGGCGACGGCTTCCACGCTCTGGCTCGCCTTGCCCTGTACAACGGTAACACCGAGGTCGCCGCGATCGCGTGCGGAGCGGCCAAGAGGGTGGCCGTGGAAGGCGGCGCAAAGCCGACCCCGATCGAAGGGCGCCGCGCGGCCCAACTAAGGAGCAAGATCGTCGCGCTTGCAGGAGAAGCGAAATACCGCTCCGGCCACGAGCAGGGCTTTGGAGTTCCCGAAAAGGGCCGATTCCAGCTTGCGCGTTCGTTATTGGACCGATTGACAGAAACGAGTGATTCTTGATAGGGTTTAGGCACCCGCAAGTCAGTTGCGTGTCAATTGGGGGAGTCAAGCATGGGCAACAACAAGAAGGAAGGGCCGTTTTCGGGGACGAGGCCGATCCCCGCGCCTCCGCCACCGCCGCCAACCTACGCAAAGGTCACGGCGGGCGGGAGCCTCCAGTTCACATATGAACTTGAGTGGACGCGAAGACGAGGAGTGGACCGACACATTCAGGTTCAGTGTTTCCTGCTCTTGCCGCCGCGAATTCGCAACGAGAAGTCCGTGCCGCGTGTCAGGATCGAGGACGTCGTCGAGGAGCCTACGATCCGCAAGGCTGTACCGGCCGGTTCGAAGGCGATGCCGATGGAGGTCAAGACGCGGGCTGGGCTGAAGGGGGTCCACCGCGTTCTCGTCGTGGCGACGGTAGGCAGCATCACGGGGTACCGTCTGATGAAGGTGATCGGCAAGTAGCGGCCCCAATGCGTCGCGCAGGCGGAGGCTCGGCCTTAGGAACGCATGCGTCTCGCATGGCCCCTGCAAAGTGCGCCCACGTGTTCTCGGCAACAGGAACGCATGCGTCTCGCGTGGCCCCGGCCGAGTGCGCCCACGTGTTCTCGGCAACAGGAACGCATGCGTCTCGCATGGCCCCTGCAAAGTGCGCCCACGTGTTCTCGGCAACAGGAACGCATGCGTCTCGCATGGCCCCTGCAAAGTGCGCCCCCGTGGCCTCGGCCCCAAGAACGCATGCGTCTCGCATGGCCCCCGCCGAGTGCGCCCCCGTAGCCTCGGCCCCAGGAACGCGTGCGTCTCGCATGGCCCCTGCAAAGTGCGCCCCCGTAGCCTCGGCTCCAAGAACGCATGCGTCTCGCATGGCCCCTGCAGAGTGCGCCCCCGTAGCCTCGGCCCCAGGAACGCATGCGTCTCGCCCCCGCACGGAGGCCGACCGTGAGTGACACGTCCCACGGATGGCTGGTTCTCAGAGGCGCAAGCGGCAACAACCTGAGGAGGATCGACGTCGCCATCCCCCGAGGCCTCTTCACCTGCGTCACCGGCGTCTCCGGCAGCGGCAAATCCACCCTCGTCCAGGACACCCTCTTCCCCCGACTCATGTACGAGGTCTACGGCACCCGCACCACCTGGGCCGCGCACGAATCGCTCGAGGGCTTCGAGGGCATCGACAAGATCATCGACATCGACCAGTCCCCCATCGGGCGCACCCCAAGGTCCAACCCCGCCACCTACACCGGCACCTTCGACATGATCCGCGAGCTCTTCGCCATGACCCCCGACGCCAAAATGCGCGGCTATAAGAACGGCCGCTTCAGCTTCAACGTCAAGGGCGGGCGGTGCGAGGCGTGCAAGGGCGACGGCATCATCAAGATCGAGATGCACTTCCTGCCGGACGTCTACGTGCCGTGCGAGGTCTGCAAGGGCCGGCGCAAATCAACGGGTTGCGCCGACCCATAAGACATCAAAGCCCCATCTATCCTTAAGGGATTGGCTCCCGCGATCCATCGCAATTGCAGCAGTAGCCTGTCGCATTATCACTGATTTGGCTACCCTTGCAAGGGTACATGGTCTCGCCCACCAAATAGTAGCCTCTTTGGCGCACCTTCTGGTGAATCTTCCACGAGTAACTACCGGAATGGCCGCAAGCGTCATTGGCCATGCAGTAAGTGACCGTGCATTCGCCGACGATCGTCGCACCCTGGACGCAGTCTAGGTTAGGACAATCGCTAAACTCGTCGAAAGTATAGCAGGGCGTGGGCGGAAGCGCAAGCGCTATCACTGCCAACGCTGCGATGAGCACGGTTAAGAAGTGTTTCATTGCTTCATCTCCTTCGGGTTTCCCCGACTGTTTGCGTCAGTTACAGATTGCTGAAACCGTCTGCTTTAGGGCACGGCCAACGAGAGTCCTTGACGGCGCCCAACTTGATAAAATCGAGCAACCGCTGAAGTGGTACTCGAGAAACTTGGCCGTCCACTCGGATGAGAAGGAAAAACGGATTTCCGCTTTTCGCCGCGTTCAACGTTGAAGCATGATTGCTGTCTATGACCGCGGGCCACTCTGGGCCACGAATGGTCTGGCACTCTTTTTTCTCGGGAACGCCAGGAATCTCATCCGGCCACCACATGTGCATGATATAGTCGCAGTTCCGACTGTGTGTCCCTCCTGCGCCGCCGACCGGACAGTGCAAGGCAGTACCTCCGAGGTATGGGGCGAATCCGGGCCAACCTTGGCAGTCGAGCGGATACTCTCCATTGTCCTCTCGATAGACCATCATCGCAGCATAAATCTGGCGCAGGTTTGAGATACAAACTGTCGACTTTGCTGAATCAACAGACTTCAGCGCGGCGCTCATAATCAGCGCAGCAAGGATAACGATAATGCCGATCGAAACAAGCACCTCCACAAGTGTGAAGGCGTGCTTTTTGCGATTGATCATCGGTGGATCTCCCCAAGAATGAAGACGATGGAAAGAAAAAGCGATGTGACGAGGATGCTAATGTGGCGCGTCGGAGCAAAGACGCTGTCCGTAAAGCCAACGGCATTTTCTCTCCAGTTCAGGAAGCCGAAAAACCACAACCCACCCAAGGATCCAATCGCCAGTAGACGAGATGATCTCCAGTCAGCCGCGCCCTTGATCCGATTGACTGCCCATGCGAGAATCGACCCAGACAATGTACCAGCGATCAGCATCCGTAGCCACCCGTTAGTGGGCTCCTGATAGAAATCAAACGTGCCGTACCAGATCACGCTTCCGCGAAAGTGGGTAGCGCAATAGTACGCTACAGCAACACCGACGGCGAGGAAAAGGGAACTCCTTGCGCCCTGCCTCCCCGCAACGTATGAGGAAACCCCGAAAAACCCAAGCAGGAGCCAAGCGTGATAAAAGGCCACGGGAACCTGTATCACATGTAGTACCTCTTGACCGGCCCAGAAGCGTAAGGATTCGACGGCCTGAAAGGAGACAAGGGGAAGACCCAGTGCAACTGCAAGAATGCGAGCGATATCCGGCCACTCGAATCGCTCTTGAAGCAAACTATCGTCCATCGTGCTTTCCCCCGGACGCAATTTCAAGGAGTCGATAACAGCTTTCTTCCAGAGATTCAGAGGGCTCTTGGCAATACAGAAGCGAACCGTTCGCGCCGTAGAAGTACAGGCGAGGAACAAAATAGAGGTTCAGGCGCTTGCGAACGTCATCTGTGGCTCGAATGGTGGTCAGCCCGCCTATTGTTGCGGTCTCGCCGGCTCCGGACCGATTCTCCCCCTCGGCTACCAAGAGCACCCACTGGCAGCGTAAGGGCTGGAGTATTCGTCGCGTTTGCTCGACGCGAAAAACGGTGCATGCGGTGCAATCGGAAAGGGCCAAGACCAATGTCGGTCCCGCGGTGTTCGCATTGGGTGTCATATCAATGGGGCATCGGCTTCCAAGTCTCGGGTCCTTCTTCGCGGACGCAGTCCCAAGGAACACTCGGTTTTCGGCGCGATAGGAGTGTTGGACAATAGGTACGACAAACGAGTTCACTCCCAACACAAGCACAAGGACCAGCGCGGTTAGGTTCACCGATGTCAGCGAAAGCGAACTCACTTCCCACCTCCGTGTTCTATGGCTCTGAATAGGTCAGCTAGGGCACTGTCATCCAACGGATGTCCGTTTCCATAGACAGCTCGACCGGCCGACGCGTCAAAGCAAATGGTCGGACAGGCATTGACTCCAAATTCACTCGAGATCTTGCCATCGAGGTCCGCGATCGGCGATTCTCGGAGTCTATGTGCCTTGGCAAACTCTCGTGAATCCCCGACGCTGCCCCTGAAGTAGAGGACACACCGAGCAAGCCGATCAGGGCCGATTTGATCGGCAGCTATCGCACATTCCGGGCACCCGCAGAAGAAGATGACGGGTTTCGAACTGCGGACCCCACACGAGAGTGTCGCCGAGAAAAAGACGGCAACCACGATTCGTACAAGCCAGATGCGGAACGCTGAGTACATGGCGATTCTCCGCTGCAGCTATTGTATCACACAATTGACGAAATCGTAAGGGATTTCCTTCTGTTTCACTCAGCCTGCATCAGCTATACTCCTGTCCACATGTCGGACTCCTCGTCCAACGGCTGGATTGTGCTTCGCGGAGCCTCAGGCAATAACCTGAGATCCATCGACGTCGCCATCCCTCGCGGCCTCTTCACCTGCGTCACCGGCGTCTCCGGCTCCGGCAAATCCACCCTCGTCCAGGACACCCTCTTCCCCCGACTCATGTACGAGGTCTACGGCACCCGCACCACCTGGGCCGCGCACGAATCGCTCGAAGGATTCGAAGGCATCGACAAGGTCATCGACATCGACCAGTCCCCCATCGGGCGAACCCCCCGCAGCAACCCGGCCACCTACACCGGCACCTTCGACATGGTCCGCGAGCTGTTCGCCATGACCCCCGACGCCAAGATCCGAGGCTACAAGAACGGCCGCTTCAGCTTCAACGTCAAGGGCGGGCGGTGCGAGGCGTGCAAGGGCGACGGCATCATCAAGATCGAGATGCACTTCCTGCCGGACGTCTACGTGCCGTGCGAGGTCTGCAAGGGCCGGCGCTACAACCGCGAGACGCTGGAGGTGCGCTACAAGGGCAAGAACATCGCCGACGTGCTGGCGATGACGGTCGAGGAGGGCGAGGAGTTCTTCAGCGCGATCCCGAAGATCCACCGCAAGATGGCGACGCTGCTGGACGTGGGGCTGGGCTACATCAAGCTGGGCCAGCCGGCGACCACGCTCTCGGGCGGCGAGGCGCAAAGGGTGAAGCTCGCGGAGGAGCTCTCGAAGCGCTCGACCGGAAGGACGCTCTACATCCTCGACGAGCCGACGACGGGCTTGCATTTCGAGGACGTGCGGCGCCTGCTCGCCGTGCTGCACCGGCTGGTGGACCAGGGGAACACGATGATCGTCATCGAGCACAACCTGGACGTGATCAAAACGGCGGACTGGGTGATCGACCTCGGCCCTGAGGGCGGCACCGGCGGCGGCAAGGTGGTGGCGATGGGGACGCCGGAAGACGTGGCGAAAGTCGAAGGGAGTTGGACGGGGAGGTATCTGAGGGGCGTGTTGGCACGGCAGTAATTGAGGAATTTCAGGCAGTTTTGAGATTTCCTGTTGCAGTATTACAGTGGACTCCCTCTCTTGAAGTGCCGGTCGCGGAAACGCGAGCGAGACCAAAATGGAGGAACAGAATCGTGAGCGATTGGGATATCGAACCCAGCTCGAGCGGAACGGAGCCGAACGGCGACGGCACCCCGGAGAGCAATTCGGACGACTACTCGGAAGACAGCGACGCGGGTTGAGCCGCGGAGACGCGAGCGGTGGAGGACCGCAAAATATAGTGGTTCTCCCCACTCCAAAAGCCCGAACTTGGGGCGACCGGAGGCAACGAAGTTGACGAAGCAGAAGTCAGAAGCAGAGTGTTTTTCAAGTGAGGTAGAGCTATTACGGCCAAAATTGCTGGCCTACGCTCGTCGCTTGAAAGAATCCCTATTGAAATGGAGGTCAGATTTGGAGCCAGAAGATCTGGTTCAAGAAGCCCTGACAAGAGGATTTGAGTCGATCTCGACGTTTGATGGGAGATCAAGCCTCATGACCTGGCTCCAAAGAATCATGATCCACGTCAGCCTTGAACCGCTAAAACGAAAGGAATCGAAGTATGACTATGATCGCACAGACGAAGCGGTGAGCAATATCTCAGTCCATTCCGTACTTGACGATCCTCATCGAGCATTTTGTGCCCATATGAGATCGGACCTTCTGCTCGATGCCATACGACAAATGACCCCTGAAGAGCGTACCGCATTCTTCGCCACCGAGAATGAGATGATCGGGTTGACCTACGAGCAGGCTGCTGAGCAGTTGAACTGGACAATTGAAACTGTCAAGTCCCGCGTGTCAAGCGCAAGAAGGAGGGTGCGAACAAGCATTCCCAAGGAGTGGGTGCCATGAGGAACAATAATAGACAAACACAGCGCGTTTCAAGAGCAGAGATAAGTGTTCTTCAACTCGCTCTCGAATCAGAAGCCCTCCTGTCAGCATATCTGCTTGGCGAGGCGAACGAAGAAGAGAGGTCGCAAGTTGAAGCAGCAATGGCCCAAGATCCATCAATCGCCTCAACGATTGAGGAGTTGAAGCATGCATATGAGGAAGAGACTGGTGCCGCTGGAGAAGCCAGGGGATCTCTACTTACACATCTGGCAGCGATTGTAAACAGCGTCGGGCTTCCCCTCAGGCTATTACAAGCCAACGTACAAATGCCCTCGCCCCGAGTCGCAACTCTCAGCGGATCGTCGCAAGCTGTCGTAGGAATTGAACTTCCTGGCGGGATCGCCAAGTTATTCTCGTCCGGTAGCGCAACCCTAAAGATCACGCCAGAAAACCGGTTCACAAAGGCCCAGCTCTTTTGGCCATCTGTCGCGGAGGGCTTGGAGTCGGACTGCGAGATTGATGCAATCATCCAACGGACATCTTCATCGGGATCGGGAAAGCCCAAGATAGTCGTGAAGAACGTATTGCCAGGAAGCTGGTCACGGAACGTTACAGTTCCTGGCCACGAGACAGGCGACAAATGGACGTTGACCGTTGAAGCGAGAGAACGCAATGGGCTTGACGCTTGAAGAAGGGACGCAATGCCTTGAGGCTATTGCTCGCTGTATCCGAACTAACAGTTCCCTCAGCCCTGACCTTCAGAAGAACTTGCGTCGCCTGTTTGACGACAGCGATCGTCCAAACACACCTGCGCCAGAGACCATCGTGTATAGGTGGATCGAGCGCAGTGTGGGTGACCCCGCAGCCACGGCCCTTGATCGGCAGAATCCATTTCAGCCTGATGAGAAAGACTTGCTGGCCCGATATCGTGTTATAGAGACAATCTGGAGGGAATTTGCGCAATGCTGGAGTGCCCGCCAACGTGCCGAAATCCTGCTCGCACAAGGAACCCTCCTGGCTGCAATATCCCACGCACGGCCCACAGAACACGATAGCCTCGCAAACCAGGCTGTCATCGCCCTTAAGTCTGGTAGAGAGCTGCTTCCTCAGACTCCAGAATTCGAGACACGGAGATGTCACGTCTTTTGGCTTGAAGCGTCTCTTCTCGAAAAGCTAGCCCGATGGGAGAGTGTAAGCCATGCCCTCGCAATGGCCCTAACTGTAGATCCCATCGAAGCATCGAACGGACTCTACTTGGGAGTCGCCTCTCGCTTCTTTGCCCTTCCTGAGGAGTATCAATCAAGACTCCGAGATCAGATTGCCGCCCAGCTTTACCTTGCATACGTTTGGATTTGCCCAACCGAAGACATCCAGGAGAGAAAAAGGCGATCTATAACTGAGGATGGAATCGAGACCTCGGATGGGAGCAAGGAACAAAGAAGTTCAGAGGGGCTTGAAGACGGCTTGTTCTGGTCTCCAAAGGCCGCAGACCGGCTAGGTCTGATGGCGATGTTGACTGCGTGCGGGGGACATGAGTTGATTCAAGCTGCGGTGAGAATCGAGCTTGCCAAGCTATACGAACATAGGGACTCCCTGCCCGGGTTTCATCGCGTTACCCGCAAAGATGAATTGTGTAGACACCTAGAGTCTCGGTCGGTAGAAACGGATGCGAGCCTACCATCGGCAGCCCTCGAGGAGCCCGTGGCTGGTGATGCTTCCAACACCCCTGAGGTGGAGGAAGCGATCGCCCTCTTATCTCGGGGTACCCATGAGCTATTCGCAGTTCACACAAAGGAAGCACTCCAAACCCTGAGCTCAGCGGCAGCAGTGGCCGCCCAATCGGGCAGGTTAAGCCTGTTGCTAAAGATAATGAGTAGGCTTAGAAGGCTCCGCTGGTACATTGAAGCGGGAGGGCCCCATCACGGAAGAAGTGAACACATGCTCAATGGCTTGGCCCAAGATTGGTTCAAGACTTGCTTCGGACCCAAAGTACTGGGCTTCTATGAAGCCCGTAAGAGTGACCCTGGGTACTTGCCAGGGCCGCTTGACGATTGGGGCGAGGATACGGAATCCTGGCAGCACGCCCCGGTACATCGGAAAGAGGCACAAGACGCAGTAGCCGGATTGCTCATGGAAGAGGCCGGTGGAGAGGAAGCCGCGTTCATCTTTCGGACATTTTTGAGGCAGAATACGAACATTACTGCTGAGATAGCGCATTGGATTCCCGACGTCGACGCCTTCCTCATGCGGCTCGACGCAGTCAACGCGAGGCTCGGAGCTCGACACATCGCTATGATGATGTCGGACAACCTTGCTGGATACGATCGTGGACCGTGGCTAAGGTACTTGCTACGCATTCACGAGGAACAACTCCAGGGCTGCAGTAATCCCTTGATAAGGAACAGACTGCTTTCTGATCTTGACGAACTCCTGGTGCACTATGCGGCTTCCGAAAATGATGCGAATCTACAGTCAGTAGTAGAGTGGTCCAGACGAGTGAAGGGCCTACATCTGGCATCGTGCAGTTCTGACGCCCAGGTCGGAATGAAGCCCAGTATAAATGAGCAGCGCGTCGAGGCAATGGTCGAGCCTCCTTCGCTTGAACGAAGTGTAATAATTCTCGACTGGATAGTTGGCAAGGATCAATCGGTACTCGTGAGCCAGGTGGGAGCCGATGTTCGCAGGTGGATTCTGTCTACTAGCAGATCGACCATAAACGAGGCATTGAAGAAACTGAACCGCATGTCCAAGCCTGGAAGAGCCGGTCCTGGACTTAGCCAAATCGAGGATCTAGTGACATCTTATCGGGAGCAGGCAACCGCTCCTCTGCTCGATAAGTTGCTCAGTCACTGGAAGAACATCTCGGCTACACTCTTGCCGCCAGATGCTTTCCTTCTTGCAGCTAATTCCTCAACAGCACTCCTTTGTCCGCATGGCGTGCTTCGCCAACTTCCCCTTCACTGTCTGGTTTCTGAGTCATGTACGCCGCTTTTTATGGCGCTCCACACTACATATGTTGCGGTTCCAAAAGACCCTAGTGTCGCCAGGCCGAAAACAAGGATGGTTGCCGCCATTGCGAACACTGAGCTGGAGTCCGATGTCCGCGACAAGTTGATGGCTGACATTCTGAAGACGGTCGAACCTGTCGAAGTATGGGCGCGACGCCTTTTTGAGGCCGAACTCTCAATCATTTTTGAACATGGCTACTACGAAAGCGACCGTCCAGCATCAACGCGCTTGTGTCTCCAGAAGGGAGCGCGACTCTATACCACTGATGTTGGGGCGATCGCAAAGGACCGCCTTCGTGGTAAGACCATATGGGTGTTTGCGTGCGAGTCGGGCAAGGGCACTTCGACGGTCCATCGCGGCAATGCACAGCAATCGGACTCCTCGCTGCTCGCGACTTTCATAGAGTGCGGTGCAACATCTGTCCTATCTTGCCTTTGGAAAGTCGCTCCCATCAACGCGTCAAGGTTCCTTTTTCAGCTACTGGATGAGATTACTGTCGCCGATATCGCCCAAGAATACACAGTGGCACTTCGCCGCTGCGCTGCCGTCGAATCTCACGCCATGGCTGCGATCGCCCGGGTCGGTGCTTTCGTCTGGTACGCACAATAGAATGGGAAGGCTGACCCCGCTGGCCCAGCCTTCCGTTGGATCGAGGCGATGCGTGCAGCATCGCAACCATGACTCTTACTCGCCGTCAGCTTCCGCTTCGGCTTCCATCAGCTCTTCGCGCTCTTCCCACAGAGCATCTTCGTCGTCGTACATATTTGCTCGCCTCCTTGTTCCTTCTCGGCTTGTCCTTTTTGGGGGCCGGCATTTATGAAGTGGGACCATGAACCGTGAATGCAACAGCTCAACAAGAAGATTTCCAAAAAGAAGCGGCGGGCCTGTAAGGTCTGGCCCACCGCGCGGCTCGGTGGTCGTGTTAATCGTAGGGTAGAAGGTCACCGCCGCAACAAGGGCACCCGGCGGGATGCGGCTTGCACGTGTAGATGGCCAGGTCATCGATCGGGGTCCCGCATTCGGGACACGTGATTTCCGGATAGTATTCATCCATTGTCGAGCCTCCTTTGGCTCGGAGCCCTCGTGGACTCCCACTCCCTAAGAGGTCTCGCATTTGCGATTTGCAACAGAGGAACAAGCGAGGGAGGACGCTACTATCGGGGCAATTATCTTGCCGACAGCGGCTGCCGACTCTCACGGGACGTAAGCGGAGTTCTATGGCCATTCTGATCGGTAGGGTTCCCACTCAAGTGGGTCAGGCTCATAGTCGGGTGGATCGCCGGGTGCTGCACCGCCCAGTGGACCAGGGCAACACGATGATCGTGATCGAGCACAACCTGGATGTCATCAAAACCGCCGACTGGGTCATTGATTTGGGGCCCGAAGGGGGGAACGGAGGCGGGAAAGTGGTCGCTATGGGCACGCCGGAGGAAGTGGCGGAGGTCGAAGGAAGCTGGACGGGGAGGTATTTGAGGGGGGTGTTGGCAAATCCCCGGACAGAGTGCTAATTCAGAGAGGAGAAGCCCGCATCGTTTGAAACTGATGCGTCGTCCGTTCTAGAGCCAAACGAACTAGGGCCCCTGAGAGCCCAAATCTCAGTCCAATCGAGCGGGCTATCTCATGGTCAGATGGTTAGACGTTGGACCGGGGCGAAAATTCTCGCCCACTGGAAAAAAGGTTGGACTCCAGGGCCCAGTTCGGGAGGCTGAACGGAGGAAAACCTCATGAACGCTCAAGCGAGCACGAAACAATCAATCGTCAATGACATCCTCACCTACATGAAGGAATGTGGCGGGAGTGCGCGAGAGTGGTACGTTGGGATCGCGACGAATGCGACAAATCGCCTCTTCAGCGATCACGGCGTCAACGAGTCCAACGGAGCTTGGATCTACCGAACGGCCGATTCGAGCGACGATGCCCGAGAAATCGAGCAGTACTTCATCAACCGTGTCGGAACGGACGGCGGAAGCGGTGGCGGTGACGGGTTCACCAAAATGGTGTACGCGTACAAGAAATCCACGGCTTCGAGGCCGTAGCCGGGCCGCATCGGACTTTTCAGTTAACGAGGCGACCTCAGCAGGTCGCCTCGGCTTTCATCTTTCAAATCCGCGCCCCATATTCATAGGTCTGGCTCTCTTTGTACAGAATCACGTGGCTGGGAAACAGCGTTGCTTGCCATCCGGCTGGCAGGGAAGAGAGGAGCAAGCGCAATATCTCGCGAACGGTCATTGGGGTTTCGGTAACGGTCACTTCTGAGGAATCCAGGTCAGAATGCGGCCGCTCGTATCGAAAGGTGTACGAGAGAGACTCCTTAACCAAGGCGAGAGCCTGAGACGCGGAATAGCTCCCCGGCGGCAAAACGCTCGTTTCAAAGTCGATACTGATGGGAAACGTCGCGTCGAATCCCTCGGGCTTGACGTTTGTCTTCTCGCGATTCCTGCCAGGATCATTCGATCCGAACCCGCTTCCATTCCATGAAGGGACCTGGCCAGCTCGCTTGTAATGCTTGATCAGCGCAGTTTCCAAGTCCATCGCCGTGAAAACAAGAACTTGGACGGCCTTGAAGCTCACTCGGCTCTTTTGAAGCTTCGGCCGATCCGAAATTCGCTTCAAGTGGCGAGAAAGGCGCCTTCGCAGACCAGCTTCGGCGTCGGTCTTCCAATGTAAACGAGTTCCCCGTCCAAGAAGAGCTGATAGACACCTTGCGCATCGGGGATGAGCGAAAGCTGATCCGCCGAGAGCAGGCCATCCCCCATTCTGTCGAGGACCTTCACAAGCTGCTCAAGCAAGGCACCGGGCAGATCGAATTCAAACGAAACGAACCCCTGAATCGCGCTGTTACCTGGAAATAGGTGCTCGGGCACTATCTCTGTCCTCGCCGCAATACGACGGCGCACTCATAGAGCCGGGCGTTCGACTCGCTTCCCCTTCGAACTGTAGACTTCGTAATGCTCGCGCCGACGCGCTTGTTGCGAAGTTCGATCGTGTTGACGTGGTCGAAGCCTAGTCCTCGCGCGATCTTGACTGTGAATTCGTCCACCTTGACTTCGTGACCTTGGATGATTGAGTTTCCGATGACAATGACCGTCGTGCCGTTTGTCGCGAGGGTCTTGCTCAGAACCTCCAAAAAACGGTAGGTGTCGTTCAGATAACTGGCGACGTAATTGGCCCAGCCGGGTCCACCATACGGCCCCTTTTCAACGCGCGTTTGGCGCATGGAATCAAGCAACGTGCTGGCCTCCGCGTCGTCGAACGAGAGGGAGATTGGTTCGCGCTGTCTGACAGTTTGCCAGTACTTCCCAACGTTCTCCTCCTCAAGTGCGCGTAGGTCCCCGCGAGAAGTGACAAGTTCGAGCCAGAAAAGCTGAGGCCGGGTACTCCGAACGTAATGGTAGTTGTTCATGTACGGAGGCGAGGTAACCACGAGGTCGATCGAAGTGTTCGGCAACACTTCCCCAGCTCGCATGAAGCTCGTCGGATGCACCTGCCAGTCTGCCCTTCGCGCCGACTCGGATACGCAATTCTGGAGCTCCGCTACGTCGTCGGCCATGCTTCTCAGTTTGTTGAGAAGCATTTCATGTACTGGCGCATTCTCGATCAGAGCTTTCCCGGCACCTGGCCTCGAACAGAGGCTGGGCTCGTAGGTGTAGTTCGAGAACCGAACCATGACCGCGCCGAAGGCAAGCTTGAAGAGATCAGATATGGCCTCGTCTTCAATGGTGGAGAGGAAGGCAAGGAAGCCGTGAACCTGTCGCTCAACATCTGGACTAAAAAACGGGATGCGCGTCGCGAATTCTGACGGCGCTTTGCCGCGCCCAAACTTCCCTCCGTTGACGCTATGATCGGCGTACTTCGCCAGCGTCAGATACAGCTGGGAGGCATCAATCGACATCGCTTCCAGCTTCGCACGACTCGCAAGGACCGCATACGGATTGATCTCAAATCCGACGGAGCGATGACCGTCCAGGCGAGCCGAGACAAGCGTCGTGCCAACCCCGGCAAACGGGTCCAGGATGGTCCGTCGCCTGCCGTCGCTGGGGAGATAGGTACGAATGCAATCGTGAACGAAAGCCGAGGAGAACCCAGCGATCCAAGGCACCCAACCGTGGATCGGCACGCCCCGGTTTCCCATGAATGCCGGATCGGAGAGTCGAGCTTCCCTGAGCTCCAGAGTCAATTGCGGCTCGTGTACCGTTGCTGGCTCCTGCGGTTGAACGACCGGGTATCTGGTGACCATGAACTCTCCTGCTCCAACGGACGATTCTGGACCCGCTTTTGGCTCCCGCCGATTTCCCACACTATAGCATACTCGCTTCTACTTGTCCACCCCAAGATCCGAGGCTGCAAGAACGGCCGATTCAGCTTCAACGTCAAGGGCGGGCGGTGCGAGGCGTGCAAGGGCGACGGCATCATCAAGATCGAAATGCACTTCCTGCCGGACGTCTACGTGCCGTGCGAGGTCTGCAAGGGCCGGCGCTACAACCGCGAGACGCTGGAGGTGCGCTACAAGGGCAAGAACATCGCCGAGGTGCTCCAGATGACGGTGGAGGAGGGGACCGAGTTCTTCAGCGCGATCCCGAAGATCCACCGCAAGATGGCGACGCTGCTGGACGTGGGGCTGGGCTACATCAAGCTCGGCCAGCCGGCGACGACGCTCTCCGGCGGCGAGGCGCAAAGGGTGAAGCTGGCGGAGGAGCTCTCGAAGCGCTCGACCGGAAGGACGCTCTATATTCTCGACGAACCGACGACGGGCCTGCATTTCGAAGATGTAAAGAACCTGCTCGGGGTCCTGCACCGCCTGGTGGACCAGGGCAACACCATGATCGTCATCGAGCACAATCTCGATGTCATCAAGACGGCAGACTGGGTGATTGACTTAGGGCCCGAGGGAGGAAATGGGGGAGGGCAGGTCGTGGCGATGGGGACTCCGGAGGAAGTCGCGGCAGTCGAAGGCAGCTGGACGGGACGGTATTTGAGGGGGGTGTGCTGGCGAGTCGTTGATAAAAGTGAACCATTCCACCGGCCAGAGACACTTACCAAACATGGCAGCCGGAATACTAAGGAACTCGTGCTTGGCGGTCATCCTATCGCTCTTGTGCGCCAGCGCTCAAGCCAAGGTCGCAACGATAAGCTTGAACGCTCTGGCCAAGCTCAGCGATTTGATCCTGGTAGCTGAAGTCGAACGAGTGGAATTGAGGGCGGGAGTGAGGGTTGCCCGGATCAAGACGATCCAGTTCGTCAAAGGATCTGCGGAGTGCCCGATTGCCTTCGTTGCAGAACGTACTTGGACCTGCGATCTCAGCACCGCGATTGCAGGCGAGCGCGTGCTCCTCTACCTATCCTCGATAGGCAAAGTAAAGGGTCGAACTATGAACGGGCAGGACCTTGGCGCAGCGCAAGCGGCCTGCAAGAAGGACGGAATCCAACTGTACACCCTCACTCATAGTGGAAGGGGCAGAATCCCGTTGAGCTTGAACAAGGGCCAATGGGTAGCCGGAGTGACGCCGGGAGAGGGAAGAGGTCCCGGCCTGAATGCCAATCTCTACGTCCCGAAGCCAATCCCGACGTTGCAGACCTCGCCTGGCCACAAGGCCGTCTCACTCGCCGAGCTTGTCCGGCGGTCCGCCACGGTGCGGAATCGGCAATAGTATGGGCATGGGTCTCAACTCCATGCACCGCCCAGTGGACCAGGGGAACACGATTCCCGGCAAGCCGGGATCTCCGCTGCGCTCCGAGATCGTGATCAAGAATGCCGATAAGCCATTGCTTCCGCTCCTCGGCTCAAGAGTCTTAACCGGTTCTCAACCTCGGAATCGAGTCCTCTACGCTGCCGGGTCCGACCGCCCCGCCGCCAGGCCCTTGATTAAGAAAAAGTAAAGTCTCCGGCAGGGATCGCAATGCGGCGGCTGTTTCTCGCGTATAATTCCCCTGAGACCCCCGAAGGGGAGTAGCGCCTGCAAAATGCAGAGCCTCGGTCGTCAGTTCGCTCGAAAGAGCCGGCCCGGCAGGAAGCGCAAGACCTTCACCGCAAGGCGCGTGAAGGTTTTTTTGTTGCCGGGCGGCGGGTTTTGGAGGACGATAATGAGTACGACTGAACCCATGACGGCGCGCGATGTCGAGCGCGCTTTGACCAGCACCGAGTTTGTGGCCGCGCTCCGCAGGCTCGCCGAAGCGATCGAACAGGGCATCCCCTTCGAGATTGAGGTGGAGGGCGAGAATGTTCAGGCTCCGATTGAGGCGCACTTCAGCATCGAGCACGAGCGCTCCGGCGCCGACGAGGAACTCGAATTCCAACTCAGGTGGTCCCTTGTTGCCACTTCCGAACCCCAGGACGAGCAGGAAACGGAGGAGGTCGCCGATGCGCTGTCCTAAGGGCTGGGTCCCCATCTGGGTCCCCCTCATTCGGGAGGGAACTGGGATCGACCCGTGTCGCGGCCTGCTCGGCAGACGGTTCGACTTCGACTAGGCGCATATGGAACTTGCAGGTGTTTCGATTTGGCTCTGGGCCGCATTTCTCGGAATCGTCGTGGGCTTTCTCGCGCTCGACCTGGGCGTCTTCCATCGGAAAGCCCACGAGGTCAGGATGCGCGAGGCTCTCGTTTGGACGGGAATCTGGATCACCGCTTCTCTGCTTTTCAGCGGGCTCCTCTTCTTCAGATGGGACCTAATTCAGCCCCAAAGCGACTATACCAACGGCCAAGCGGCAATGGCCTTTCTCGCTGGGTACCTTGTCGAGTGGTCCCTGAGCGTCGACAACATCTTCGTCTTTCTCGTCGTCTTCGCCTATTTTCGTGTGCCCGCGAAGTACCAGCACCGGGTGCTGTTCTGGGGCATCGTCGGTGCCCTAGTGTTCCGGGCCATCTTCATCGCGCTCGGGGCCGTCGTGCTGTCGGCTTTCGTTTGGACGATGGTGGTTTTCGGGCTTTTTCTAATCGCGACCGGCATCAAAATGCTCGCGACCCACGGCAAGTCCATCGACCCAGGAAACAACCCCTTGGTGCGCGTGTTTCGGCGGATTATGCCAACGACGGACGATTATCACGGGCAGAGGTTCTTTGTGCGGCAGAACGGAGCGCTCCTGGCAACGCCGCTGTTCGTCGCGCTCTTGGTCGTGGAGTTCACGGACGTTCTTTTTGCGGTGGACTCCGTTCCCGCGATCTTCTCGATCACTCAAAACCCGTTCATCGTGTTTACTTCGAACGTGTTTGCGATTCTCGGGCTTCGCGCGCTGTTTTTTGCGGTCGCGGGGCTCATGCAGCTATTCCGGTTCTTGCACTTTGGGCTCGCGGCGGTTCTCATGTTCGTGGGTGTGAAGATGCTTTATGGCTACGCACAAAAGGTGCTCGTACCGGACTGGCCGCACTTTCCCATCGGCCTCTCGCTAGCCATCATTGTTGGAGTCCTCGCCTCGTCGATCCTGGCGTCGGTGCTCCTTCCGGTGGGACCAGGGAACGACGACGCCCCCGGCACTTCTTCTCGGCCCCAACAGCCGAAAGAGCGCGAATTAGGGAGATAACACATGGTTCGGATCGTTGCTGGAATTGATGATCATCACGGAAACGCCCTTTCGTTCCTTGATCGACTTCGCTTTGCCTCCGCGGACGTGCGCCTGCTGTACGTGATCGAGTCCTTGATGCCGGACAAGTCATTTCCGGACTTGGGGCCAAACCATCCTCTGAGCGTGCTTATGGCTGAGATCGAGCAGCAAAGCGAAGCGAAGCTTGCGGCGGCCGCTGCAATGCTCGCCCCGACGGGATACCCGGTCCAAACGGAATTGCGGAAGGGTGATTCCGCGCGCTGCCTGATCGAATTCGCGTCTTCATGGCCCGCCGACATCATCGCGGTGGGTTCCGCTCAGAAAGGCCAATGGGGTTCGCTTTTCTTCGGGAGCGTGACCAAGGCTTTGACAGCCGGGGCCGAACAATCCATTTTGATCGCAAAGAGCCCCCCGCGCGACCAAGCGGGAGTTTCTGCCGTGCTAGCTACCGATCATTCGCCCTACTGCGACGCCTGCATCGAGAGGTTCTTTAGCTGGGAGGCGAATGGGATTCGCCGCATGACGGTCCTGACCAGCCTGGACCGCGGAACTGCTCCCCAGCAAGTAGGTTCGGCTGAGGCTTCGGAACGGCTCACTGGCTCCCTACCGGACGTTAAAGACCACCTTCGGGCTCGCAACGAGGAACTCTGCCTGCGATTTCGGTCGGAGGGCATCGAATGTGAGTCCGTTCTGGTGGAAGATCATCCTCAGAGCGCGATCGCCCAAACGATGTCGGATACTGAGGCCGACCTGTTGCTTTTGGGCGCTCGGGGCCACGGTTTCTGGGATCGGATCCGTCTGGGGAGCGTTTCGCATTATCAAGTCGTCGCCACACCGCATAACGTGCTGGTCATCCGCGTGTGAAGCGGGGCGCGGACGAGCTCAGGGACGCGCCTGCCCGCCCAGGAGAACACGGTGTGCGAGGGACCGGGATTTCATTTCCTTTCGGGAAGTTGAGGCTCGGCGCCCGCTCCGCTACATGCGGTTGATCGCCAACTCCTGGCAGCAGGCCCGGTAGTTACCCTTCCCATCGTCCGACTGGCTCAGGATGACCACACGGACAGCCTCGGCGATCAGGGGGTTCTTCGGCCGAAAGACGATCCTTCGAGCTCGGTTGTCGCGCCACTCCGCGCCAGGAATCGTCTGCCACTTCCCACCTGCAAGGAATTCGAGGCGCAATTCACGCGCCACGTACTCAGGTCCGCTTTCGGCCAAGCAGGGAACAACGAGCATGCTTTTGACTTCGATAGGGGAGCCCAGGTCCACGCCGAACGTCGCTCGAACCGGCCGCCTGCGGATGGGCTCGGTATAAGCGCCCTCGAACTTCGCGCCGCTCAATCCGTCTGCGAGCTTGCCGAGCCCTCGAATCCACCCGTCGGAGGTCTCGCCAAACCACGCCGGCCTTCCAGCCGGGTTGAGCGGCGGAACAGGCTCGCTTTCTAGAACCTTCGCTGCCGATTGTCTTGCGATCTCGACGAGCGCCTTCGCGACCTCTTCGGCGGAGGGCTTCGCGGGGGGAGGCGTGGTGTCGAGTGCAGCGCGCACCTCATCGAGAGTCCGAGCCAGCTTCAGATGAGGCCGCAAGACCTCCAAGAACTGCTCGTAATTCGTCCGGTTGTAGCCGTAATTGACTCCCGCAAGCGACACAAACCGCAAACGTTGCGCGACCACGTCTTTGAGTTGCCGCACGGTGATGTCGTGATAAATGAAGAACTGCCCGGCTTCCTCGAACGTCTCGGAGGGATTGATTTGTACCATCAGGTTCCTCGCGCCAATCTCCCTGAAGGCCGGGATCTGCTCGGTGTTCAAGTAGTGGCTGAGGATCGTGCCCGGAAAGCGCGCGATAAGCCATCGGTGGAAGACTTGAGGCTCGCGCCAGAAACCTCCGATCGAATCCAAATACACCATTGTGGCGGGAGACACGTCGCGGACGGCCTCGAAAAAGGCCTCGACCTCGGTGGCGATCTCTGGGTTCGTGAGCCAGCCGCCGAACCACTCCAGGCTGACCTTGACGATATCGGGGCGGCTTGCAGCGGGCACACCCGAGCCGAGCCAGGTCTCGAGCCAGGGCCGCAGGGACTCCCGCGTTCGGATCGCCGGCAGATGGGTGGGCTCGATGGCCACGAGGAAGCCCTGTTCGTGGGCGTAGGCGACCGCGTCGAACAGGAACTCACGAAGTTGCGGGTCGACACCCTCGTCATCGAACAGATGACCCTTCGCCGTCCGTACATCGTCACCAAGGCAAAAGAGGTTGAAGCACCCAAGGGACTTTGCCTCGTCCACCCACTTCCGCGTCAACGCCCGATCCCAGACGAAAAGCTCGTACCGAGGGTACAGGTCGAAGATGTGGCTTCGTCCCTTGGCGTTGTAGAGGCGGCTCAGTTCGCGGAATACTTCGGGCCCCGAAGGGTCCGCCCACACCTGGAACTCGCTGAGGACGACGAACGGCTCGCTCGAAGCCGTCCCTTGCGGAGTCTCCACCTGGGCGCCAAAGCCCAAGCCCGCCAGTAGGGAACCCACAGCGCAAGCCAAGTTCATCATGGAACGAATATAGCACCGGGCCGAGCCCTCTGAAGGGAATCGAAGCGGAGCACGACCTGGGTCCGAACGGAATCGGCTGACCCGTTCGCATCGAGGCCTTGTGATGAGCCGATCGGCGCCTTAACTTCGCCCTGGTCCTTAAGACTCCATTCTCAGTATTGGGGCAGGCTGCGAACTCGAACCTCAGCCTAAACTCGCCTGCTCGACTTCTTTCCAGCGAAGATGGCAACGCCGCCTAAGGCGGCTCCGACGAGCGCCGTCAGAGCGCCGAATATCCGGGCTGGGGGGCCAGAATCAACCTCTGGGGAGGCCGGAATCACGCCCGCTCGGGCCGTCACAACGAACCAGATTCCCGCAAGCATGACAAGGCAGCCGACCAGTCCCAGTGCTCGAGCGATCCACGCCCTCATCCGTCGGTTTTACCTCGTCCCAACGATGTCGAACGATGCCGAGACGCTCCCTGTGGACGAAAGGGCTGGGGTCCGTCGAAGGTTCGCCAAACCGGGTGCTCGAACTTGCGGAGAACCTCCAAGGTCGGACGAGGGAGGGATTGAAGTTGGCTTTGCGCTTGACTTCTCGCCGCGCTTGCCTCGGCGAAGGGCGTCGCCGACCCTCGAGGAGCCCTGGGGAAAGAGAACGGTCGAAACGCCCCGTGCCCTTAGTTCGGGCCGCGTGAGGTCTCAACGGCTCTACGAAGCAACGTCCCGCAGCCATCGCATCGAATCTGCGCTGCTTTCTACGCGCGATCCATTAGGGGTTCGGCGAGACGGGCGCGCGCTCCTGCCCTTCCTCAAACAAGCGACGAAATCCCGCTGAGTCCCGCTCCCTGACGGCCCCTACGATGCGGTCGAGCGCGACGCGCAGACGCTCTACAGCCTCCAGGGAGTCGGGATTTCCCGCCTGAATCTCGTAATAGACATCCGGACTCTCGCGCAGGACCGCGGCGGAGAGCGACCTAAGGGCTTGGAAGGTGGTGCTCCGCACAGGGTGCTCAGACTCGGGAAGTGCGAGGGCGAAGGCGATCGCTGTGGCGTGCGCCAGGCTCAGGAGGTCGGCCATGATGCGGTCGTGGTCGGCAAGCGGCAAACGAACGATCCGCGCAGTGGTTGGTTGGAACAGCCGCTCGACCGTCAGCACCGCCTCTGCATCGCCGGTGTCACAGATGACCACGTCGGCGTTGCGAAGAAGGAAGGTGGACGGGCCGAACATCGGGTGGATCGAAGCTACGCTGCCTCCCGCTTCCTGAAGAGCGCGGATCGGCTTGATGAGGGGAGTCTTGATGCTGGCGATATCGACCACGAACCCCGTGGGGGGCTTCTGCGACCACTCCGAATACAGTTTCGCTGTGGCGACAGGGGGAGTCGAGCACACGATCAACTCTGCCGAATGAAGGCACTCGCGAGCCAAAGCGACCTCTTTGGGCTCGTCGAACGTGTCGAGCGAACGGGTCGTATAGCCTTGGGCCGCCAGGAACCGCCGCATCCACCGGCCCATCCGGCCTGCTCCGCCGACTACCACGGCGGTCTTTCCTGCGCCGACGGCCGCAACGCGCAGACTGTCCTCCTCTTGCGCGGAAACCGAGGCCGCGATGAGGCCCGCAAAGAGGTCTTCAGCGACGCGCGGGTCGAGTCCGTGTTCTTGGGCCGCCGACCTCGCCCGGCTCAGCACCGTGGTCTCCTGAGCGTAATCGACGGTAGGGAGATTCTGTAGGCGCTTGAGTTCTCCCATCTGGCGGGCGAGTTCGACCCGCTCCGCGACCCGCGCCACGAGCTCCAGGTCGAGCAGGCGGATGCGCTCGCGCAGGCTGTCGAAGTCGCTTTGTGACATGGGGCCTTTCTTAACCGTTCAGGGACGCTCGATCAACTTCAAGGGCTGCGTGGAGGCGTCCTTGAGCCTGACATTACCTGAAGGCTTCGGGCGCTAGGCCTTGGCCCGCCCCGTGTTCGTTTTCGGCATGGTCGGCACTAGGCGTGCGAGACGCATTCGCTCCTGGGGCCGAGTCTCCATGAGCGGTCGTGGAAGAAGGCCATGCGAGACGCATGCGCTCCCGGGGCCGAGTCTCCATGAGCGGTCGTGGAAGAAGGCCATGCGAGACGCATGCGCTCCCGGGGCCGAGTCTCCATGAGCGGTCGTGGAAGAAGGCCATGCGAGACGCATGCGCTCCTGGGGCCGAGTCTCCATGAGCGGTCGTGGAAGAAGGCCATGCGAGACGCATGCGCTCCTGGGGCCGAGTCTCCATGAGCGGTCGTGGAAGAAGGCCATGCGAGACGCATGCGCTCCCGGGGCCGAGTCTCCATGAGCGGTCGTGGAAGAAGGCCATGCGGGACGCATGCGCTCCCGGGGCCGAGTTCCTGTCAGTGCTCATGGGAGGGGCCATGCGGGACGCATGCGCTCCTGGGCTTTCCGCTCATTCGGCGCGGCGCATCCCGACACGCTGAGACGGCGGCAGAATATACTTGCCAGCACACGATAAGGCGGGAGGTCGCGGCATCAATTGGCTTCTAACAAAGGCAATGAGCGGGCAAGAAGCAAGAAAACACGCAGGCGATTCAGCCTCGTCGCGCTCTTTTGTATGGTTCTCGCGGGATGCTTGATCGCCGTGACAGGACCAGGCTGCACCCCAACTAGAAGTTGGAAACGTGATCCTGCCGCCCCTACGCCCCAGGCTCCCGCCGACCCGTGGGTGCTGGCGACCCTTGATCCCTCGGACCCCACGCCCGCCTACCTCTCGAACGGCCTGGTAGGGCTTCGCATCGGGCGAAACGGGTTTGGATGGTATGGCGAGGGCGGTGATACCGGCTTTCTTCTCGCCGACGAATATGAGTCCGAAGGGGAAGAGAAGATTCTGCCGGTCGACAACCCGCTCAACTTCGGCATCACCGTGGAAGGGAAGAATGTCGGGCCTGCGCCCGGCCAACCCTATCGGCAACAGCTCGACATGCGGGTGGGGCTGTTGACGACGGCCTATCGCACCGACTCCGGGGTCGAGGTCTCCGTCGAAACGGCGCTCCATCCGACGCTCCGCATGGCCGCGACCCGCGTTACGCTCAAGAACCTCAAGGGTCTTGCTGGATCGATTCTGCTCAGCCTCACCTCGAAGGGCGTCCGAGAAGCGGCGCGCGATCCGCTGAATGCCCTCTGGAGGCTGGGACCTTCCGGGACGCAGTGCTGGGTCGCGCAGTCGCTTTCGGGGTCCAGTCAAGTGGAGCCGATGTTCGTTCGAGCGGGAACTCGCGTCAACTTCAGCGAGGCGGAGAAGGAGGTCGTCTACGAACTCACCGCGTCTGTGGCCGCGAGCCAGAGATACCCCGGCCTGATGTCGGCGAGGGGCTATGGGATCCGCCTTGCCGACGGCTGGGACGCCCCCACTCCCCCGCTGGGGTTTGAGGAGGTTCGGGCGGCGGCGGAGGCGCACTGGCGGGAAGCCTGGACGACCGATATTGTGATCGACGGTCCGGTGGAAGACCAGCAGGCGGTTCGGTCGTTCCTCTTCTACCTTCGTTCGTCGCTTTCGCCGAACGCGCCGCTCGCGCCGGGGCCATTCGGGCTTTCGAATGCGGCTTACAACGGCCATGCCTTCTGGGACGCGGACGTGTGGGTGTTTCCTGCGCTTGCCTGGGTCGATCCCGAAGCGGCGGCGCAAGTGGCGGCACACCGCGCAGGCATGGCGCTTCAGGCGAGGGCGAACTTCCTCAGCAAGAGGTCCTGGGGAGCGGCGTTTCGATCGATGGCCGAGAAGCCCGTCCCGCGCTCGCTTTCGCCTCTGCAATACCCGTGGGAGTCCTCGGCGACCGGGCTCGAAGTGTCGCCGACCGAGACCAAGCAGCAGCATCACATCACGGGCACGGTGGCCTTTGGGCTGGCGCTGGCAGGGGCCATTGGCATCGCAGAGCCGCAGGAGGTCGATCAGATCATTGCAGGCGCGAGGGACTTCTACCTTTGGAGGGCGGAAGAGCAGGGAAGCGAGTGGGAAATTCGATCGGTGGTCAGCCCCGACGAGTTTCATACCGGCGACAACGACCTATATACGAACCTCGTGGCGCAGTGGTGCGTCAACGGGGGGAGTTGGGAGGCCCCTCCGGGCTCCCCCAAGTTCAAGCTCCCCCGCGACGACAAGGGATTTCTCACCTACGACGGAGACCCCCTGAGGAGCTACAAGCAGGCGGCGGCGGTGCTCGCGATCTTTCCGCTGCAATACCCCGGCGCGGAGGCCGAAGCAAGGACGATGCTCGAACGCTTCGAGGACAAGATCACCCCGAACGGCCCGGCGATGAGCGATTCGGTCCACGCAACGATCTGGGCTCGGCTCGGGGAGGGAGATCGGGCGTATGAGGCCTGGCAAAAAAGCTGGAGACGCTTCACAGGGAATCCACTTTTGCTGTTCAGTGAGAAACCGAGGACCCCAAAGACGTACTTTCTAACAGGGGCCGGCGGATGTCTTCAAACCGTCGTCCACGGATTCCTTGGGATTAGGATAGACTCTCAGAGGGACCCCAAGGCTTCGTGGAGCGCCCCGATCAAAATGAACAGATGGATTTCCGCAAGACCCCACCTTCCTTCAGCGTGGAGGAGCGTCGAGTTCAAAGGGCTCCGGCTGCTGGGGAGGCGCTACGATCTTATGGCGACTCATGAAGGGATTTCCGTCCAAGAGGTGAAATAGAAACTATGGCGAATGTCGTTCTAACCGTTGACTGTGAAGCTGCGCACCACGACAGGTGCTACACCCGAGAATACATCGACGTCCTCGAATCCAACTTCGTGCCGGCCACTTGGCTGATCCATGTGTCGATGAAGGACCCAAGCGCGAACACCCACCTTTACTATCGGGAGTACGTTCACAAGATTCCGAACTGGCATGAAATCGGGATGAAGGTCAACTTTGAGAACGATCGAGGGTACGTCGAAGACGAAGTCGAGCGAGGCAACATCATCCGAGTCGCTAAGGATACGCTGAAGTCGCACCTCGTGAAGTGTACGAGCTTCCGCGCGGGGTGCTTTGCGCTGCTCCCTTCCGACCTGAAATACCTCGAGGATGTGGGGATCATCGTGGACAGTTCGATCGTGCCGGACGCCGATTACCGGATGTTCGTTGACTGGTCGGGCGCGCCGAGCGAGCCCTATCACAGCGACAAGGAGAACCTCAAGAAAGCGGGCTCCAACAGGATTCTTCATATACCGGTCGCCACTCACGACGGCCAGTATGGATACCTCGACAACGGGTTCGAAACGATTCAGCCGCTCCTTGAGGCGAACCTCGACCGCGAGGTGGTTTGTCTGGGAATGAGGGACTACATGGACGCAGTCGAAACGCTGGAGAAGACCATTCGGTTCCTTCGCGCGCGTGGGGCCCACTTCACAACCCTGACGCAAGCCGCGAGCGAGCACTTTGAGCATCATGAAGCGCTAGCCGGGGTCTAATCGCAAGTGGATGACCTTCGTTCATTGCGCCGACCTCCACCTGGATAGCCCCTTCGAGGGGATGCTCGACGAGCCTGAGATCGCCGAACTCTTGCGCGAGGCGACGTTCAGGGCGTGGGAGCGGGTCGTCGAGACCGCGCAGATAGAAAACGCCGACTTCGTGCTCATCGCGGGGGACGTGTATGACTCGAGCGATCAGAGTCTGAGAGCGCAACTCAAGTTCCTCGAGGGGCTTGAGAGGCTCCACGAGGGCGGGATTCAGGTCTTCGTCGTCCACGGCAACCACGACCCGCTTTCGACCTGGAAGGCAAGGCTTCAGTTCCCGCCCAACACGCACCGTTTCACGGATCAGGCCGTTTCGCGGGCCGACGTGGTGCGCGAAGGCGAGGTCCTGGCTCATGTATTCGGATATAGCTTCCCCACGCGGGACGTCACTGCCAACGTCGCTCGAAGCTTTCGCCGGGAGTCGGACGAGGTGTTTTCGATCGGCCTGCTCCATACGAACGTCGGGGGTAACGCAACCCACGCCAACTACGCGCCTTGCAGCATCTCCGATCTGGTTGAAGTGGACCTCGACTACTGGGCGCTGGGGCATATCCACCAGCCTCAGTTGCTCCGGAACACCCACCCGTACATCGCGTATTCAGGCAACACCCAAGGGCGGCACATTCGGGAGCCGGGGCCACGAGGGTGTTTTGTCGTGGGGACGGACGGCCTAAACATATCGCGGCACGACTTCGCAGAGACCTCGACCGTTCGCTGGCTGGAGGAAACGGTGAGCATCGCGCCCTTCGAGAACCTGGACGGGCTCCTCCAAGCGATCGAGGCGCGATCGACGGAGATTCGGGCCAACGCCGACACCCGCCCGACGCTTGTTCGGTGGGTTCTAACGGGAAGAGGCGCGCTGCACGGAGTCCTCAAACAGGGCTCGACGATCGCTGACCTCCGGGACAATCTGATCGACTTCGAACGTTCGCGTGTCGACTTCGTTTGGCCCGAATCCATCCAGACGGAGTCCCGTCCACTCGTCGACCTCGATGCCCTGCGAGAGCAAGAGCGTTTTGTGGGGGAATTCGCTCGCTGCGCCGAGGAAGTTCGTAAGTCGGGAGGCGAGGCGATCCGGGCGGTACTTGCCGCACAACCCGAATACGGCAAGCTCTCGGACGCGATCGAGGCGATGCCCGACGATGACCTCTTGGAGTGCTTGCACCAAGGGGTCTGGAGCGGACTGGACCGACTCGAGGAGCGAGAGGGCTGAACTGTGGTACTTCGCAACCTCAACGTAAGGGCGTTCGGAGTCCTTGAAAACCAAGAGGTGAAGGGGCTTTCGCCCGCGATCAACCTCTTCATCGGTCGAAACGAGAGCGGCAAGACCACGCTCATGCGGTTCATCGAGTTCATCTTGTTCGGGTTCCCGAGGAGATTTGGCGGGAACCGGTATGACCCTCCAGGAAGCGAGCACCAATCCGGCTCGCTGGAGGTCCTCCTCCGCGAGGGGTCGCTAGTTTCGATTCAGCGGAACCTGAACGAGTGCCGAATCCGGGACGCCGCAGGGATCGTCCAAGCGGCTGAGCCCTCTGCGCTCTACTTTCGAGGGATCGACCGCGACGCGTTTGAACGAATCTACTGCGTCGAACTCGAAGAGTTGAAGCGCGGCGACCTCCTTGATACTGCGCGGACGGCGAGTTGGCTGTTTTCCGCCGGTGCGGGTCTCGGTGGGGTCTCCCTTGCCGACGTTCTCAAAGGGCTCGATGCTGAGATCGCCAAGATCACCGCCCCCCGCTCGCGCACCGCCGAACTCGATCGCGTGATCCAAGGCATCAAGGACAACCAGCGCCAGATACGGGAATTGCGATCGGAGGAGGGCCACTACACGCAATTGGTGGCCCGCAGGCAACAACTCCGGGCGGAAGTCCAGAAGCTCGAAGACGATATGGCGCGGGCGGGAGTCAGGCAGAAGGACCTCGAAACCCTCTCGCGGGCCCGCGAGCCCGTTCTCGCCTTGCAGAGGGCCGAGAAATGGCTCGCCGAGACCGAAGACGTGGCGGACTTCCCCAGGGACGGCTATGAAACGGCCAAGAGGTTGCGCGCGGAGATCGTCGACTTGGAAACGGAGTTGAGCGACGCTTCTGCGAACGCCAAAGCCCGCTCCATCGAGATCGAGTCCCTCGAAGTCTCTGAATCCGTGCTTGAGCAAGAGCCGGAGATCAACGCCCTTGCGCGGGAAAGGGAGAAGTATGCGGAAGCCTGCTCCTCGCTCATCGACCTGGAACGTACGCTGGAGGAGGAACGGCGTAGCCTCGACCGCGGACTCGCTGAACTCGGTCCGGAATGGCACTCAGACACCGTCGGCAGGGTGGACATCTCGATGCCGTTCCGCTCCAACATGAGGGTCCTTGCCGAGAAACTAGCGCAGTCGGAATCGGCGATCAGCGGACCCCGACATCGCCTGCAAGCCGCTGGGGAGCGCCAAGAGGAGGTCCGGCGCGAAATCGAGCGGGTGCGATCGGAAGGCGAAACCCAAGCAGGGGAAGGCGCCACACTCGACCAGGTCTTCGAAAAGCGAGACCAACTCGACGAGCTTCAGCGGGAGCGAATGGAGGTGCAAACCCTTCGCGAAAGCCTCCGTGCCAAGGAGCAGCTCGCGCACTCTCGAACGGGTGGAAAGACCACACCTCAGGGTTGGCTCTCGCTGGTTCTCGGAGCGCTCCTGCTGGGAGTCGCTCTCGTCACGTGGGCGGACCTTCCGGCGGTAGCCCGAACCGGAACTCTGCTGGTCGCGGCTGCGCTTGCAGGGATTGGCGTTTGGGCGCTTGTGGCCGGGCGTCGAGAGTCGGCCGACCCCGCATCCACAGCCGATCAAACGGAGGAAGCGAGCCGGCTTAGGGAAGAGGTCAAGAGCCGGGAGAGTCGGATCGACCAGTTACGCGAGTCGCTCGGGCTTTCATCGCCCCTCAGTTCCGTCGAAGTCGAGAGGTTGCAGCGGGTTCTGAGGGAGCAAGAAGAGGCCGCCAAGAAGCGGAACGAACACGTCGCGCGGCTGGCGGCTTTGGGGCGAGACCTCGACTCGGCCACAGAGAGGTCCGCAGTCGCCGAGAAGGAATTGGAAGAGTCCGAACGCTTGCGGGATGAGGTTAGGGCGGAATGGAACGATGCGCTCGCCTCCGCAAAGTTCCCGCCATGCGCGTCGGAACTCTTTGAGGGCTTCCTCAACAGAGTCGATTTGGCCAGGCGAGCGATTGAAGGGATCGCAGCCGCCGAAAGGAAGCTGTCGGCGAATCGGCACTACATATCCAATATCCAGCAGACGATCGCCTTGGCCGCGAGCAAAGCCGGCATCCGAGTCGATGCTCGCGCACCTTCGGGGATCGACACGCTGGTCCAAGCGCTCGAAGGAGCCCGACGCCAAGATGCCGAAAGGGCGCAGCTTGTTGCATCCTTGAACGAGCTAACTTCGCAAGTTACTGGGTTGACGGAGCGAGTCAACTCTCGAAAGGAATCGCTGGCGAAGCTGTTTGCGAGGGCGGGTTGTGCCGACGCGCAGGAGTTCGACCTGGCGTTTGGGAAATTCGCCAAGCGCTGCGAGGCTCTCGACTTGGCTCAACAAGCGAAGAATACATTGCTGGCTTTGGTGGGCGGAGAAGCGGCCGTGCAACGAGTTCGAACCGGGGTCGAAGGGCTCGACGAAGTCTCGCTCAACACGGAACTACGAGAACTCAGTGAGGGGATCGAAGCCTACAAGATCAGCTTCAGAAACGCGTATGAAGAACAGTCGCTCATCACCCGCAGCATCGACCAACTCGCGCACGACACCCGACTGAGCGCCGCCTTGCAGCAGAAGAAGACCCTCGAAGCAGAGAAGGGGCAGTGGGCAAGGCGCTGGTGCGAACTCGTCCTTTGCCGGGAGTTGATTCGAACCGCCAAATCGAAGTACGAGCAGGAACGCCAGCCCAAACTGCTGCAGATTGCGAGCGAGGTGATCGCTGACGTAACTGAAGGCCGTTATGGCGTGGTCGGGAAGATGGAGGGCGGCATCGAGCTTGAAGACCGCACGACGACGGGCTCCAAAGGGCACGAGATTTGGAGTAGCGGCCTCGCCGATCAGGTGTACTTGGCCTTGCGGCTTGCAGAAGCTCAATCCGAATCCGCTCAGGAGCCCCTGCCTGTACTCCTCGATGACGTGCTGGTCCGATCCGACCCGGAGCGACAAGTCGGCATCGCCCGAGCGCTCGTGCGGTTCGCCCAAACGGGACAAGTGCTCCTGTTTACGTGTCAGCCTTCGATGCTTGACGTGATTCAGAAGGCCGTCTTCGAACTGAACGCGTCGGAACTGCCGCTTTCCGTTTTCGAGGTTCAGAACGGCCAAGTGGCCCAAGCCGTCCCGAAAGCCGGGTAAGGGCTAGACCGCCTCGCCGAGATAGGCCTCGATCACCTTCGGATTGTTGCGAATCGCTTCTGGCGGACCGGCCGCAATCTCCTCGCCGTGGTCGAGCACGACGATCCGTTCACATAAGTTCATCACGAAGCGCATATCGTGTTCGATGAGCAGGACCGTTTTGCCGAACGAGTCGCGCAGCTTGCGAACCGTCTTCAAAAGGTCCTCAGATTCCTGCGGGTTCATTCCGGCGGCAGGCTCATCGAGCAGAATCAGTTCGGGCTTCGTCGCCATCGCTCGCGCGATTTCGAGCCTGCGCTGCTTGCCGTAGGGAAGGTCGGCCGCCCGCGCGCCACTGACGTCGGAAAGGTTCATCAGTTCGAGAAGGTCAAGCGCCTCCTGACGCAGCGCGAAGGTCTCGCTCGTGGCCCGGGGCAGACATGCGAGCGCCTCTGCCAGCGTACAGTGGTGCCGCAAGAACGCCCCGACCATGACGTTCTCTAGCGCCGTCAGCGAACCGAACAGCCGGATGTTCTGAAAGGTGCGGCACACTCCCTTGCGCGCGATCTGGTGGGGCCTCAGTCCGCACAGCGATGCCCCCCGAAACTGAATCGACCCGGAAGTCGGCTTGTAGACCCCGGTGACCATGTTGAAGACCGTCGTCTTTCCTGCGCCGTTCGGACCGATCAGCCCGAAGAGGTCGCCGGGTTCGATGGCGAATGAGACGTTGTTGACGGCTACGAGGCCCCCAAAGCGAATCGTCAGGTTGTCAACGGACAGCAGGCTCACGATCCCTTCTCCCTCCCCTGCCCGAATAGGAGCGAGCGTACAAACGCCCAGCTGAACTCGTGGTGCCCCATCGTTCCTTGTGGCCTCAGGATCATCACAAAAACCAGCGCGATGGAAAACACGGCCCAACGCAAGTCGCTTGGCGTGTACGTCGTTTCGCCGATCAGCTTTTCGAGCGGGCTGATTTGGTGAAGACCCTTGGCGATCCAAGGCGTCAGTAGCACGACGAGCGCAAGGGAGCCGCCAAGCAAACCGAACCTGGGAAGAGCCGTCTTACGTGCAGGCGTCAGCAAGACCCCAACGAAGATCGCGATCATCAGAGCGAACCCACCCGACTTGATCACCCACGAGAGATTGAAGTGATAAAAGAGATTTCCCAGATACAGCAGCCCCGCGCATCCGGCGAGGCCCAAAACGGTGAGAAGAGTGCGAATTTTGCCGTCGATTCTCAGGAGCTTTCGCTTGGACGACTGCTGGTATCCAATGAACACCAGGGCCGCCGAAATGACAAGCGCAATGAGGACGATCGCTGGGATGTTGGTGAGCTTGCGCAGGCCCTCCTCCAGCATCTTCAGCGAGATGCCCGCCAACGCGCTCCCCGTGATGCTGCCCGTTCCGCCGATCACGACCATCGCCACAAGGATGAAGCTCGTGTCCATCTTGAAGTCGTCGGGCGCGACCGAGCCGTTGTAGTGGGCGAAAAGCGCGCCTGCCATCCCCGCGATCGCCGCACCGATCACGAACGCTGTCACCTTGATTCTCGTCGTGTTGACGCCGGTCGCATCTGCGGCGAGCTCATCTTCGCGAACCGCCAAGAACCCGAGTCCGTGGGCGTGCTTGAGCAGGTTTCTCGAAACCGCGAGGGTCCCGATCAGGAGCAGGAAGATCATCCAAAGCTCGGTGGTCTTCGGGATGTTCTGCAGCCCATACGCTCCGCCGAGGTCCAGCCGCCCAACGGTATCGAGCCGCGACGAAAGCGAGGACTGCATGAGGAGCGTGACGAGCCAGCAAACCAAGCCGCCCCCAGCGAGTTTCACGAGAAACAACAGCCTTCCCACTAGGCCTTCGCGGGCAGGGAGCGCCTTGCGCACGACCCAAACATAGCCCACAAGAGCAGCCACGAGCAGCACCAGGCCCACCACGAAAGTCAGCGTGAAAGAAGTGCCTCCGCCGTCCTGATTCCGCAGCATCACGTTGACGATCTCACCGAAGCCGAGAGTCGCCACCGCCAAGTAATCCCCGCGCAGCCGCAAGGAGGGCAAACCGACCAGGAGTCCGGCGATTGCAGCCGCAACTGCGCCGACGACGAGCATCAACACCATCCAAGGGACTTGGGGGATCCCCGACCGCTCCATGAAGAGAACGGTGACCTTGCCTGAGGTGATCGCGCCAATGAGATAGAACGCCGCGTGGCCGATGGAGAACTGCCCGGTGATGCCGTTGATGAGGTTGAGGCTCACCGCCAAAGTCGAAAATAGGAGCGCGAGAACCAAGAGCCGCACGTCATAAATCCCCATCTTGGGGGTGACGAACGTATGGAAGGCATATAGGAAGGCGACGAGCGCGGCGACGCTGGCCAGTCGGGCCGTCCAGAAGGGCACGGGCCGATAGGGGTTCGGCGACACGATGGAGTTGATAATGGCGGGGGTCGTTGCCATGCTACACCTTGTCTGAAGTGCTCCCAAAGAGGCCGCCGGGCCGGAACAGCAGAATGCCGATGAGGATCACAAAGGCCACAGCATCGCGATAACCGGCATAACCGGCCCAAACCACGAGCACTTCGGCAAGCCCCATAATCAAGCCGCCCACCACCGCGCCGGGGATGTTGCCAATGCCTCCAAGGACGGCGGCGACAAACGCCTTGACGCCGGGAATCAGCCCCCAAAAGGTGTGAAGCGGAGTGCCGAAACTGGTGGCGCTCATCATTCCGCCCGCCCCGGCAAGGCTAGATCCGATCACAAACGTCACGACGACCACGCGGTCGACATTGACGCCCATGAGGGCCGCAGTGCTGAAGTCGTGGGCGACCGCTCGCATGGCGCGACCCATCGACGTTCGGGTCACGAACTGCCAGAGCAGCAGCATCAGCGTCGCAGTGACTGCCAGAACCGCGACCTGACTCTGCTGGAGAGAAATGCCGAACAGCGTGAAGGACTTGGCAAGAACGTTCACCTCTTCGACGATGGAGGGCTGCGGAGAGGTTTGAAACACGAGCCTGCCCGAATACTCGATGAACAGCGAGACGCCGACGGCTGTGATCAAGACCGAGATTCGGGGCGCGTTTCGGAGGGGCCGATAGGCGAGTCGCTCGATGGTCACGCCAAGCAAGGCGCAGCCAGCCATCGCCACGACCAGCATCAGGATCAACAGAAAATAGGGGTTATAGGCCGTCCGATCCAGCCACACCATGGACGTGTAGTAGGAAAGGTAAGCGCCGACCATGTAGATGTCGCCGTGGGCGAAGTTGATCAGGCGCAGAACGCCGTACACCATCGTGTAGCCGAGGGCGATAAGCGCGTATACCGCCCCCAGCTGCACTCCGTTGACGAGCTGCTGGGGAAGTTGACCCCAATCGAGCCCCATCGATTACTCGCTCTGACCTTCTGCTTCCGTACCCGCTCCCGCTTTCGCAGACGGGTCGAATACGAAGAACGGAATCTGCTTGTAGGCAAGGAATCCGCCCTTTTCGACCTTGAGCATCAGCGCGGGCTTCTGTGCGTTGCCGTCAGCCCCAATGGAGATCGTTCCCGAAACACCCCGGACTTCGTTGGTTCCCGCAATCGACTCCATCAACGAGCGGCTATTGAGTTCCTTCGTTCGCTTGAGGGCGTCGAGCATCACGAGCGCGGCGTCATAGCCGAGCGCGCCCATCGCAGTGGCGGGCTCCATGTTGTATTTCGCCTTGAACTTGGAGACGAACTCTTTGACCTCCGCCCGGTCCTCGCTATTGTGATAGTGGTTCAGGAAGTACCCGCCGATGATCCCAGCGCCGCCGGAGTCGAGCAGCTTCGAGCTGTCCCAGCCGTCTCCGCCGATCATGGGAACGTTGAGGCCGACCTGCTCGCGTTGCCGAGCGATAGGGCCGACTTCGGTGAAGTAGCCGGAGCAGAAGAGCCCGTCGGGATTCGCGGATTTCACGTTCGTCAACTGTGCCTTAAAGTCGAAGTTGCCTCCGCTTTCATAGAACTCTTCGGTCGCAATCTTGCCGCCGAAGGACTCAAAAGCTTGCTTGAACACGTCGGAGAGTCCCACGGAATAAGGCTGCTTCTTGTCGGTCATGACGGCGACGTTGCGAAGCCCCAATTCGTCGTAGGCGAACTTCGCGATCGCCGCGCCTTGGAAGTTATCCGTGAAGCAGGCTCGGAAGACCGCCGCTCCCGCTTGAGTCACTTCGACCTTGGTTGCACCGATGGCGACGATCGGGACGCCCTCTTCTTGAGCGACCGCAGCAGCCTGAATGGTGATGCCGCTCGACACTTCGCCAAGCAAGCCCAGCACCTGATCCTCGCCGATCAGCTTGATCGCTGCGGACTTCCCGACTTCAGGCTTCGAGGCGGTGTCTTCGATGACGAGCTGGACCTTCTTTCCGTCCAGGCCGCCAGCCGCATTGAACTCGTCGACGGCAAGCTGCGCGCCCCGCAGGGAGTCTTCGCCCCAGGGCTGAAGCTCGCCGGTAAGACTGGCGATGATGCCGATCTTGACGTCGCCGCTCGAGTAAGAGTTCCCCTCTTTGCCCGGCATGGCGCGCCCTGAGGTGGATCCGCCATCCGGTCCACCGCCGTTGCCTCCGCCGTTCGTTTCGCTGGGTGGGTTACAGCCAACCAGCAGTCCCATTGCCAAAAGGCTTCCTATGGAAATCGCGGTTATTCGAGTCATCGATAGCACCTCTGAAGAATTTGGATTCGGGTTACCTTGTTCGCTGGGGCGCGCGCCTCAGACCGTTTCTGGCGCCTTCAAGCCATGCGAACCGAGGCCGACCCCTCTTTCGTTTGCGAAGTATAGCTAAAAACATCGCAGGATGTGCCCCTTCTGAGCGAGAATGTGCGGAATCCCACTCCTGACGCTCGGCCTGAGAAATGACGCGGCGGGACCTACCTTCTGTGTGAGACCCCGCTCGAAAGTCCCGCACAGGTTCGGCGAGAGATCACTCGTCGCCAATGACGAAGCTGGGACCGCCTGAATCACTCTGCGGCTCGATTCGGATGCGCTTTCGAGGGCGTTGGGGCCGTGCCTTGTCGTCAGGTTCCGCACGACTCTCGGTGGGTCGCTGCTCAGGCGGTTTCTCCTCGGCCGGGCGCGCTTCGAATCGCTGCGGCTTGGGGTGGGAATCGCCCGACGGTTCGCCCCATTCCCTCAACTTGGCGGCCAAATCCACGCCGAAAAGCTGCTTGATCTGTTCAAGCGTGGAGACGGCCCTGGCGGGCAGGGAGGCCTGTTCGCCGTCCACAGAATCGATGATCGTGACCCTTTCGACATGTGTCTCTGCCAGAACGTTGCTCATGGCCTCGATGACCTGGGGCAGTTTCTGCAACAAGAGCAAGTCCTTGCCGTGGGCGCCGGCCTGTTCGAGCGAAGCGGCCACCTTCTTGAGCGCTTCGGCTCTGGCTCGGCCCTCTTCGATGATCGCGGCGACCTCGGCGATCGCGGCGGCTTCCTTCGACTTCGCTTCGGCGAGAGCAGGCTGAATCACGTCGGCGTCGAGTTGCCGGCGAACCTGCTCCATCCGCGCCTTCTGAACCTCGACCTCTGCGAGAGCCCGCGCTACGGCGGCGTTGACTTCGGCGAGTTCTTCCGCGACAAGCGCGTCCTTGCGGGATCGGATGTCCGCGAGTTTGCGTTGAGCCTCCGCTTTGGCGATGGCGGTCTGGGCGTCGACCTGAGCCTTGGTTTCTTGTTCGAGGTTTTCCGAGGAACGGACCACCGAGTCGGCGTGGGCGATCGCTTCGGCAATCCTCGCCCGGCTCACGATTTCGGCGTTGCGCTTCCGTCCGATCGAATCCAGATACCGCACTTCGTCGGAAACGGTCTGAATCTTCATCGTGTCCACCACGAGGCCCAGTGCGGTCATGTCTTGTTCGACCTCCAGCACGAGTCTCTCGGCGAACAAAATTTTGTCCTCATTCACCTGCTCGGGGGTCATAGTCGCCAAGATTCCCCGAAGGCTGCCTTCGAGAGTGGATTTGGCGATGGCGATGATCTCTTGCCGGGACTTGCCCAGAAACCGCTCGATGGCGTTGTTGAGCAGAGGCTCGTGCCCCGCTACCTTCACGTTGGCGACGCCTTGCACCGAGAGAGGAATGCCGCCCTTCGAATAGGCGTTGACTGCGGTGACATCAATCACCATGTTCGTCAGGTCCATCCGATCGACCCTTTCGAGCATCGGGATGCGCCAACCGAACCCGCCTTTGATGATTCGGTAGCCCACGATCCGGTTGCCCACCCTTCGTTTGCGCCCCGTGAAGATCAGGACCTCGTTCGGCGGGCAGTTGTAGATGATCCCGCGAAGGCTGAGCGCCCCAAGGATGATCGCTCCTAAGATGCTCGCTGCGATCGTGAGTATCGTCGTCGGCTCGAAACTGAACAGCGCGTAATGGATCATTCCTTTTTCCCCTGGCCTCGGTCGGTCTCGTTCTCCGTCGAGCCAAACCGCGCGATCCTACCGGGCACGTCGATGCCGGTTGTGTCGGCGACCGAATCAAAGACCAACTTCAGCATCGACGGGTAGTTGGCCATGTACCGGGAGAGGGCGGTGCCCTTGCCGTTGTCGATGACGTTGACGGTGTCCACCGAGAGCTTGGCGACGCCCAGCGCGGCCTTCTCCAAAATCGTCTCGAGTTCGTCGATCAGGAGAATTGTCATCGCCGCATCCCCGCTCGCCGCCCACGCTTCGTTCAAGAGATCGACGGTTTTCGCCGCCGCCGCGCCCCTCTCGCGCACGATCGCCGCTTCGCCGCGAGCCAAGTTCTCTTGTGCGGTCCTCTGCGCCTCTGCGGGCAAAACCCTATCGACAGAAAGCCGGATCGATTCGAGTTCAGCGCGAATGCGCTGGAGTTCCTGCTCGGCCTTTGCCCGGGCTTCGCGGGCGGCTGCGGCGGTCCGTTCCTCTTCCGACTTGACCTCCGCTTCCAAGTTGGCTTGAATCATGCGAAGCTCGTTCCGCATCTGAGCGATCTTCGCTTCGACGTTGGCTTTGGTCACGTTCGCGCGGCCCTGGTTCTCCGCCTCAACCAGTTCGGCTTCCCGTTTGGCGTCGCTCTCTGCGATTTCGGCGTCCTTGATCACGTTAGCGATGGCCTCGCGGCCGATCGAGTCGAGGTACTTCTGATCGTCCGAGACGTGCAGAATCTTGAGCGTATCGAGGTGGATGCCGAGCTTGCCAAGATCAAGTTCGGACTCGCGGCTGAGCTCATCTGCGAACTTCAAACGGTCCTCATTGACCTCTTCGGGGGTCAGCCGCGCCAATACCCCCCGAAGGTGGCCTTCGAGGGTCTCCTTGCCCACGCGGCGGATCTCGTTCGGATCGCGGCCCAAGAACCGCTCGATGGCGTTCGGGATGACGTTCTCATCGCTCGAAATCTTCACATTGGCGATCGCATCGACGTTCAGCGGAATCCCCCCTTGCGAATAAGCGCCGCGAATGGAGATCGGCACTTCGATGAGCCCGAGGTTCATCCGGTGGACCTTCTCGATAAACGGTTTGCGCAAGCCCCTGCCGCCCATTACCAACCGGTACCCTCGCCTTGAACCGTCAGCGAGCCTCACCTTAGAGCCAGAGAAGATCAACGCCTCGTTGGGAGGACAAATTTGGAGGAGTGACTTGACGACTTGAAGCAGAATTAGGACTCCGCCGATGAGCATCCCGGCCCAAAGAAGCCCGGTACCGACGTCCCCCAACTGACCCAGCATCATTTGCGTTTGTTCGACTGCCAAGAATCTCAAATTCAACCCCCTCCGTCACTCAAGTATCTTTTCGAGTGGAACTACCGATACCTTGCCCTCTTCGAACCCCACAATCACGACCTGCTCGCCCTCTTCATAGGTCTCGCCTGCCTCGGAAAGCGCCAAGAAGTCGATCGTCTCGCCCTTTACGCTGCAACGAACTCGCCCCGGCAATGCGCCTCGAACAGGTACGAGAACCTTCGCCTCTCTGCCAAGGATGTCCTTCTCTTGAAGCGAAGAATCGACCTCTTGCGAGCGGAGATAGCGCATTCCATACGAGACGGCGAGCCCCGTAAACACGCCCGCCGACAGGGACCAGGCGAAGACAGATGCCGGACTGACTCGGCCAAGGAGGGTCAGAGCAATCCCCAAAACCCCCATGACGGCGCTCGCATAGGTCCAGAACCGAAGCGAAAAGAAGGGCATCCAAGGCAGGATCGAGTCGCCGTGGTGCGAGTCATGCGCGGCGTCGCCGTGAAAGTCCGAGTCGGCGTGGAAATCGGCGTCCCCGTGAAAGTCCGTGTCGCCGCTGAAGTCGGTGTCGTGGTCGTGCGCAGCGCCGAAGACGCCCAGCAAGATGAGAACTCCGCCCGTTGCGGCAAGTGCGACATACAACGCAAGCATCGAACCCAAGACTCCTTTAGGCGGACCTGTGGCCGCCTACTTCCCATACAGTTAACTCGATCTTGAGGTTGCAGCCCGCGGAGTGCGGGTAATTTGTTCTTCATGATGCGGAATCGGCGGATCGTCCTCGGGGCAACGGCGGCTTTGGCGCTGGGGTCGGCTTGGGCCGGCCTGAACTACGGGCCGAGGTCGGAAGCGCGCAAGCCCGAAGCCCCTCTCGCCCCTGCGGTCAAGCTGGCTACGGGCTTCGTGTTCCATGACGCGAACAAGAACGGAAAGCGCGAACCTGGCGAGCGAGGATTGGGTGGGGTCAGAGTGTCGAACCGCAGGGATTTCGCCACCACCAACGCCCAAGGTCGATGGCAGCTTCCGATCCCGGACGAAAACGACTCGATCTTCTTCGTCGTCAAGCCGAGCGGTTGGCGAACCGAAGTCGACATAAAGCAGCTCCCACGCTTCTATTACATCCACAAGCCCAAGGGGTCGCCGAAATCTCGCTATCCAGGCGTGGCCCCAACGGGGCCGCTTCCTGCCTCCATCGACTTTCCGCTCCAACCGCAAGAGGAGTCGAGGAGCTTTCGCGCCCTGTTCTTCGGCGACACTCAACCTCGCAATGTACGGGAAGTGGATTACATTCGGCACGATATCGTCGAACCGCTGATCGGCAAAACGGACGCGAAGTTCGGAGTGACGCTCGGGGACATCGTGTTCGACGATCTGAGCGTCCTTGAACCGCTGATCGACACGATCGCGCTCCTGGGCTTGCCTTGGTACAACGTCCTCGGCAATCACGACATCAACTACGATTCACCGGACGACGCGCACTCAGATGAAACCTTCGAGCGGTACTTTGGTCCGAACTACTACTCCTTCGACCATGGGCCCGTTCACTTTGTCGTGCTGGACAACGTTCACTATGCGATCAATCCCGAGACCAAGCGGGGGGGCTACACCGGGGCGTTTGGCAAAGAGCAGTTGGAGTGGGTCAAGAAGGACCTCGCCTTTGTCCCCGAAAGCAAGCTCATCGTTCTGATGATGCACATTCCTCTGACGGGAACCCGCGATCGGGAAGACCTGTACCGGTTGATCGAAAAGCGGCCCTACTCGCTTTCGGTCTCGGCCCACACCCACTACCAAGAACACCATTTCATCGGAGCGAAGGACGGCTGGAAGGGAAGGGAGCCGCACCACCACGTGGTCAACGTGACCACCTGCGGGAGTTGGTGGCAAGGCTCGCCCGACGAGTACGGCATCCCTCATGCCACCATGCGCGACGGCGCGCCGAACGGCTATGCGATCTTCTCGTTCGACGGCAATCAATACTCCATCGAGTTCCGCGCCGCTCGGAGGCCGCCGACCTACCAAATGCGCATCATGGCGCCCGAAGTCGTGGTCCAGGGCGAGGCCGCGCAGACCGTCGTATCGGTCAACGTTTTTGGAGGCACGGAGAAATCGAAGGTCGAGATGAAGGTCGGCGAAGGGAAGTGGCTCCCCATGACCCGCGCGCTTCGGCCTGACCCCGACTACCAGCAGATGTACGACAGGGACAAGGAGTTGAAAACCCCCTATCGCGCCCTACCGGCTCCCATCGATTCGCCCCATCTCTGGGAGGCGAAGTTGCCGGCCGGGCTACCCAAGGGCATGCTTCCCATCCACGTCCGGACGACCGACATGTTCGGCCAGGTGTATTTGGCGACCCGTGGGATCACGCTGCGATAGGATCAAAAGAACCGCGGCGCGATAAGGAACGCGAGGCTCGTTACGGTCGCATAGACTAGGAAGACGATCGTGAGGAAGCCCATGATGTCGCGGAACTTCAGACCTGCGAGCCCGAGGAGCGGAATCGCCCAAAACGGCTGGATCGCGTCGGTCATCATATCGCCCCAAGCGTACGAAAGCACGGTCAGCGCGGGCGCGACACCAAGCTCGTTGCCCGCTTGCATGATATAAGGTGCCTCGATGAACCACTTGCTGCCCCCAGAGGGCACGAAGTAGTTGACGATGCCCGAATACCAAAACACGACCAGCGGGAACAGGCCCTCCGACGAGCCCTTTACAAATACGTCCGCCAGCTTGTCTTGCAGTGCCGTCGATTTGATCATGCCGTAAATCCCCGCATAGAACGGGAACTGGATGATCACGCCCCAAACGAACCCGCCGCCTGTACTGCACGCCTTCAGAAAGCTCCTCGGCGTCCAGTGAAGCAGTATCCCGCTCATCAGGAGGATGAAGTTCACGGTGTTAAGATCGAGCGCGAGGCCTAATGACTTGGAGCCGAAGTGCTGAAATAGGAACCATGCCGCAAGCACGGCCACAAAAAGCGTAGCCCAAGGAGCGCGCTCGATTCGGTCGCTCCAAGCGCCGCTCGCCTCCTCCGGGCCCCCCACGGGTTCCGACGCGCTCTTCGACGCGGGAAGCCCGACCGTTTGCTCCTTAGGGGGATGCAGCCGAACCGAGAGCGCCGCAACGACGACGATCACGATCAGCGTGAGGATCATGTTGAACCCAGAGAAGATCGTCGCCGAGGTGGGAATCAAGGGGATTCCGGTCTTGTCGGAGTGATCTTGCGTCGCCACGAGCAAGGGCGCTGAGGCGCTGAAGCCCGCGTGCCACGTGGTGGACATCCCAAGGTACGCGCAAGCGACGAGCAACCGAAAGTCGGCTTGAGGGCATCGCTTGGCGACGGTCTTCGCGCACACGGCCGAGGCGGAAATCGACAATCCCCAATTCAGCAGCGCCGAGATCATACTGAAAAGCGCGACGATCAGCACCGCGCGAGTGGGGGAGGTCGCTTTCGAGGCAAGAAGCTCGAGCAGATGGGCGACCGGCTTCGTTTGCGCCAGAACGTAACCGCCCAACATGATCAAACACATCTGCATCGCGAAGGGAAGTAGCTCCCAAAAGCCGCCTCCCCAAGCGTCGACAGCTTGAGAGGGAGTCGCGCCTCCCACCGCAATGGCCAGCACGAAAACGATCGCCGTTAGAATCACAGCGATGATGTATGCGTCAGGGACCCACCTTTGCGACCATAGCGTGAGGGCACCCGCAAGCCTTGAGATCATAAAGCCTCCTCGCCTTAGGGACGAGCGCGCGGGAACTGAGGCGTCGCAGCAGTGAGTGGCGCACTATAATGCGGCCATGAGTACGCTGAAATGGACTCGTCCCGTCGCGAGAGTCGCCATCGCGGCCGCCGCATGCATCGGGTCGCTCGCGATTGCGGACCTGACGGAATCCTCGGCCCAAGGCGCGCAGGCCAAGGTCGGCTCAGTGGCAAAGCTGCTCGCGGAAGCCTCCGCCGACCCTGCTGCCCCGATCACGACAGCGCCCTTTACCACCGGCGAGCATTGCTCGATCAACCTGCTGTCGGTGAAGGGTATCGTCCCTGCCCACTACCACGCGAAACACGAAGAAACCGTGCTCATCGAATTCGGCTCGGGCACGATGAGGTTGGGGGACAAGAAGGTGCGCGTCGCGGCGGGGGACCTCATGCACATTCCCAAGGGCGTCGTGCATGGGTTCGTGCCTGATTCTGGGGGCGTGCGCGTAGTGTCGATATTTGCGCCTGCGTTCGATGGCAAGGATCGGGTGCTCGTTCCGCCGGGAGCATTGACCGGCAAGTAATAGTTCCGGCTTTCGTCGTTCTTGCCTCTGGCTGTAAGGAATCGGGCATACAATGCTCTAGCTTATGCGTTGGCGGTAAGAAAATGGATCGGAAGCGCTTGCTGATTTCGTGGCTACTGGGGACGGTTGCGTGCGCCTGCGCCCATGCCCAGATCCTCGCTGAATCCCGGTTTGACTCCGACCTTGAAGGTTGGATGGGCGTTGGCTGAAACCACGGATACTCCTGGCGGTCGTCAGGAGGAAATCCAGGTGGCTGTCTCCAGTGGGCCGAGCCTTGCGGGAGCACGTTCATGGCTGCGCCCAGCAAGTTCCTTGGCGACTGGTCGGGTCTGAGCGGTTTTGGAAAGGTCTCCTACGACATCAAAATCAACGTACGTCCGGGAGATGGTCAACCCAATCCGTTCGAGATGTGGCTCATCGGTCCAGGTGGCAGCTTGAGGTGGACGTCTCCGGGAGTGGACACCACGACAGACTGGATCACGATTCAAGCAAAACTCGACCCCGAAGACTGGACAGTTGATTCAGGGTCCTTCGAAGGAGTCCTTGCCGACGTACAGCAGTTTCGAATCCGCGTCCGAATGTTTTCCAACACGGACTTCAGTCAGGTGAACGGATTTGATAACGTCGTCGTGGCCGTGCCGGAACCAACAACGAGCGGGGTGCTCGCGGGCGCGGTAGGGATGTTCTTGCGGCGGCGGAAGCGCTAGGGCGTGCTGACGTGTCAGGCAGTCCAAATAGCGTTCTGCTGACTTTCGCGGCGTACTGATGCAACGCTGCCATAATCCTGCCTGCGAGGTGTTGCATGAAAACTAGCATTTGGATCGCTGCTGCCTTTTCGATTCTCATGGCGGGGTGCGGAAGCTCCGGCGAAACTGTGGTGAAGACCCCCGACGGGACCGTGACGGCGAGCAAGTCCGGAGACACAATGACGTTCAAATCGGACGAAGGAACGGCGACCTACACGCCAAACGATGCCGGGGGCGGCAAGGCGGTTTACGAAGGCAAGGATGGAGAAAAGTCGACCGTAGAAACCGCCACGACGCGAGACGACAAAGTGTTCCAGGGCCTCCTTTATCCGGGGGCTGAAGACGTAGCCGACAGTAACGTCATGGTTGAAACGCCCCAAGGACAGAACTGGGTAACGGAATTGAAGTCGAAGGACAGCTTCGCCACAATCGTCGCCTTCTACGAAAAGGCGCTTCCTGGAGCCCAAGTCGCCAAGTTCGACAACAACGCCGTGGTGAACCACTCGAAAGACGGGCGCATCGTGACGGTCGGGGTTTCGAAGGAAGAGGGCAAGGACGAGTTTTCGATCGCGATTTCGATCACGAAAGTCAAACCCGAGGCCTCAAAGGGCTAAGGCGAAGCTCGTTTCAGTCCGTATGTCGCGGGCTTACGTGGAACGTGCGCTCGTGGGTGTAGACCACGGTCCCTGCGGGCGCGCCCTTTTGCTTCCGGACGTACTTGCGTAAAGCGCAATCGACGGCCACCATGCTGGAGTGCTTCTGGGGGCTGGACTTCGCTGCGATCTGGGCTGCAAAGAGAAGGGCTTCGTGGGGAATCGAGTCCGGCTTGCGCTGGGTCGGAATCACCACGTGGGCCGACACGTCGCCGCGGACGTGCAACCACCAGTCATCGGGCTTGGCGACGCGCAACGTGAGGTAATCGTTCGCTTGGGCGTTCTCGCCGTAGAGAATCCTCACGTTCTTCGGGCCGATCAACTCGCGAATGCGATGGCCCTCGAAGGGACGGTCTTCCTGCCTCGTGGGTAATGCGGCCTCAATGATCCACCTCCTCTTCGTAGCCTCCTCTTCGACCCGGCGCAATTCAGATTCGGATGAGGCGCCTTCCACCCGAAGAAGTTCCTCTCGCAGGGCCTCCCCATCGGCTGCAAGGCGTTTGGAGTGGGAGAGCAGGTGAGGAGCGCGCTCCTTGGCCTTGCGGGCCTTTTCAAAGAGCAGGTTCGCGTTCTCGATCGCGCTAAGGTCGGAGTCCAATCGA